>NZ_JBFAXY010000031.1:0-98277 GCF_040681035.1 Nocardia sp. NPDC051911 | reverse complement strand
AGGGCGACATCGACCGCAACACCTACAAAACCCAGATCAGCATCCATATCCTGCCCGGTTGACAACCGGGCAGGAACCCAAACTGCGCGGCCTTGACATTAGAGCGGCGAATCCCGGGGACCACCACACGCTCGTGTGCCACCCGAAGGGTGAAGTGCTCAGTTGATGAGCACTTTGGGTCGGAGGATGAGGTGGAAAGACATCACCGCATCTTGGAGGGCACCGTGAGTTGGTTCGATGGAACAAGAATTCTTACTTGTGTCGACGTCGCACAGTGGGAGGAGTGGCTGGCAGCCAATCACGACAGGCACGCCGATGTCTGGCTGAAGATCGCCAAGAAGGGGGCGGCGGACTGGACGATCAGCAACGGGGAGGCGCTCGACGGCGCGCTCTGCTTCGGCTGGATCGACAGTCACCGCCGCGGCCTCGACGCCGAGCACTACCTGCAGCGATACTCGCCGCGCCGTCCGAGGAGTCCGTGGTCGCAGATCAACGTCGCCAAAGCCGAAGCTCTCGTCGCCACAGGTCGCATGCGGGCGGCCGGTTTCGCGGCCATCGCCGCCGCGCAGGCCGATGGGCGCTGGGCGGCCGCCTATGAATCCCAGCGGACCGCCACCTGTCCGGCCGACTTGCTCGAAGCGCTCAGCGCGAATCCACGCGCACGGAAGAGATTCGAACTGCTCGACCGCACCGCGCAGTATGCGCACTTCCTGCGGCTGATGAAGACACGGAGTTCCGCCGAGCGGGCTGGGCAGCTGCGGCGCATGCTCGATGAGTTGAATCAGCCAGCCGCGTAGTCCAAGTCGACTGCGGCATCGATGATCACCGATAGCGGCGAGGCGAAAATCGGTTGGGAATCGTGTGCGCCGACACGAGGATATGTGTTGTGCTGCTTCTTGTTCCGGCCGATGTACTTCGACCCCAACGCGTCGACGAGCATTTCGCCCCGGAGGCGGACGCGGCTCGTGCCGTCGGATTGGAAGTCGCCGTGGTCGATCACGACGCGCTGACCCGCGCTGACGGCGCGGAGGAGGCCGTTCGACGCGTTCGTTCCAGCGGGGTAGCTGTCTACCGCGGCTGGATGTTGCGCAGTGCTGAGTACGCCGCGTTCGAACGGAGCTTGCGGCAGCGGGGCGTCACGCTGCGCACGAGCGCCGAACAATACCGGCGGGCGCACGAGCTGCCGGGGTGGAATTCCGCACTCGCCGAGATGACGCCTCGATCGGTATGGACCAGCGGGAGCGGTCGCGCCGCATTCGATCACGCGTGCAGGGAACTGGGCACGGGCCCCGCCGTCCTGCGCGACTACACCAAGTCGATGAAGCACTACTGGCACGAAGCGGCGTTCATCCCGGATGTGGCGGACCCGGACGCCGCCTGGCACGTGGCGCGCAGATTCGCCGAACTTCGCGGCGACGACCTGACCGGCGGATTCGTTCTGCGCCGCTTCGAACATTTCCGATCGGCCGAAGTGCGCACCTGGTGGGCGGACGGCAGGTGCCGGTTGATCGGCCCGCACCCGGACACCCCGGAGGACATGCCCGACGTCGAGTTCGACCCGACATCCGTCGAAGACGCCATCGCCGCCCTCGGCCTCCTGTTCGTGACAGCCGACTTCGCGTTGCGCGACGACGGGGCCTGGCGCTTGGTCGAACTAGGTGACGGCCAAGTGAGCGACCGCCCCCACACCATTCCGGCCGAGCAGCTGCTCGCCGTCCTTCGCGCTGGTTCACAGTGAGCAGACAAGCGCTCCGGTCGGCCGGGCCGGATGATCCGCAGGCCACCAGGGTCACGCGGCCACATCAACCGTTGGGCGCGTAACCCGTTTACCCCTGTGACCACGGTGGCTCAGAACAACCATCGGCGAGTCACAAGGTCATTCTTCATTCCGATTCGATTCGGTCTTCGTTTCGTGAGGATTTCTGGAATAGATAACGGTGATGATTGAGGCATTGATGGCCGAGTATTGCCGTTGACACCAGTAGGATTGGATAGCAATAGTACACCTGAAAGGTATTCACACCGGCGGCAAGGCTCGCCACGAATAGGCCTATAATCGCCGACCCGGAACAGATGAAAACCGAACTCACGACTATTCGCGACTTACCGGTCGGTGGTTTCCTCCAACTGAGAGTGATTCCAACCAGTTGCGCAGCGATCGCTACCCCGAGCAGCACTGCGGAGGCCACACCTCCAGCGACAGCCGAGCTACTCACACTGGTCACTATCAGCAATAGACCGAAGAATAGCGGCACCATCGCGAGTCCGACCAAACTGCTGGGACGTTTCAGCGCTTCCTGCTCGGGAGGTAACCGCTGCCCGATATACTTTTTGCTCAGTTCAGCCTCCACTTGGATTCGTTATCGCCGCCGACCGACGCGTCGCTGAACGTTGAAGAAATCGGATCCGGCCATCTCCCGCCCGGGAAGCTGCTGTTATCCGATGCTGCCGAGTGGAGGTCACCGAAGCTTCTGGCCTGCTGCCCCACGAAGGCACTCAGGAGACCGACCGCTACCCAGATCTGCGCGGTGGTGATCCCCGAGTCGGCTGCGATATCCGCGAGGCTGATGGGCGCCCCTACTCCGGTGGCCAGGGCAGCGATTGCCGCTGCGAGGCTCGCAAGGAACTGCCAGCAGATACTCAATAGACCTGCATAGAAGGCAAGCCCTGCCACGGCCGACTCGATCAGGACGGTTTTAGTCTTGTCGGCGATGTCGCCGACTTTGCCCGATGCTGCGCTCTGCGCCGTGTTCGACTTCATGTAGGCCAACTGCGCCGCACCTTTCCAGACGCGGTTTACCGCCAAGTTGTTCGGATCAATTTCGCCCTGGATGCTCGATACGGAATCGCGTACATCGGTCCAATCGCGGCTGCGCAGGTACATGTCGTACGGGGCACGAATCCCCTTCATGATTTCGATGACCTTGTCCCATAGCCATTTGCATATTTCGATGAGCTTGTCGGCGCACGTTTTGACTGCGCGCTGAACGGGCGGAATCAGTCTGACGTACGGTAGGTCGAGGGCTTCCTGCTCAGCTTGTGGTATCGCCACCCTGACTTTGCCATCGATGTCGTCAAGGAATTTTTCCAGGCCATCGACGACAGAATTGTACGACGATATATCGAATGACATTATTACCCCTCTATTTACCAGAGACTGTCGATCCGGTGTTTTCCCGCGGCGTCTTCGGCATCGTACGTGTCTGCGCAATGCATGAGCGTGTCTCCGATCTCAGCAAAACGTTTCGACGCCTGGTCGCAGCGTTCCGATATCTTGATAGCCAACTTGTTGTTGGCATCGACGATGGCTTGGAAGATTCCGGCCTCGAGGCGGCCGAATGTCAGGCCGTCGACCGTACTCTTCAAATTCGACATGGTGGCCGATTCGCGATCCCAGACCGCTGCGTCCTTGCGGAGGGTGTCGGTGGCGACCTTGATTTCTTGTGCTGTGGGAGCCACTAGTTCACTCCTTGTGGGCGATTCTGTATCGCGGCGAGAGACTGAATGGCATCGGTAATCAGCATGTCGAAATCGGTTGCACCGCTGCGTGTTCCGGCGGCAAGCAGTCCCTGACGTGCTTCACCGTGCGCCTGCTTGATCGTCCAGGCGATCGCGTTGCCGCTGACGTCGATTCCCCACGGCAGTCGGACTACGCAGTCGGCGATACCACTGCTGTTCAGAGTGATAACTGCGTGTAGCTGATCTTCGGTTTCGGCTTCGCCGACGAATTCCTTCGGCTCGAGCACTGTTCCGACGTTGATGGCCTGGAGGGTCTCGTCGAGCAGTTGCGTAGTTCCGACTGTCGGGTAACGCGGTGGCTTCGGTAGTTCGAGGTGACTGGGTGTCACATCATCGAGGCTCAGTGCTTCGAGCCGATCGATGGTGCCGTTGTCGACTGCGGCGGTCATAGCCGCTTCGAAGCGCCGGCGTTCGACATCTTTGATCGCGCTCACTACCGCCTGCCCGATTTGGTCTCGTTCCAGGTGCCGAGACCAGTTCTCGGCGATGGCGATGTCGATCACTTCTCCGACTGAGGATATGGTGGCCTCGACTGTTCCGGTGCTGTCGCGCCCGGTGGTGCGCTGTGGTCCGGCCTGAGTGACTTCCTGCATCAGTCCGGAGATCGCTTGGGTGTAGGCGTGGAATCGTGCGAGTTCATCGAGGAAGTCTTCGTTCATGGTCGTCCTCATGTGGGATCTATGTTTCGCTATGACTCGAAACAACCGCACCGGACTGTGCTGGATCCGGTGGGCTTCGAAACGTGGGTATCGCGCAAAGGCTGACGAGCCGGTGGTGCTGCATACCGATCAGTGAGAACCCCCTCCGCCCTTGGTATTCGAGACCTTAGCAGTACGCCTCCCCAACCGTTCGCTCCATAGCGGTCCGAGTCCACCACTTCGTGGCACCGCAGCCTGCTATTGATCACACACGGCACGACCGACCACGTCGTCCCCAACGATGGACCGGCGCTACTCGCTCAGTACGTGCTTGGCGGGGCGAGATACGAGTTTCACGGCTCGACACCGATCACGAAGGGATCGTTGCTGCCGCCTGGCCGAATGTACTCGAGTTCCTCGCCGGGTACTCGGAGACGCGTGATGTACCACCCATCGACAAGCAGGGACTTGGTTGATCGTGGTTCCCGCAGACGAACGGGGTCGCGAACGCATGTTCGCGACCCCGCTGTGGTCAGGCCGGTCAGGCGGTGACGGTCGCCTTCTCCCGCTGCAATTCCAGCGCGATGTCGATCAGCTGATCCTCCTGGCCGCCGACCAGTTTGCGCTTGCCCGCTCGTACGAGCATTTCGGCGGCGGAGACGCCGTAGCGCTCGGCTTGCCGCTCGGCGTGCTTGAGGAAGCTGGAGTAGACGCCCGCGTAGCCCATCATCAGGGCCTGGCGATCGAGCAGGCATTCCTGGGGCATGGCGGGGCGGACGACGTCTTCGGCGGCGTCGGCGATGGCGAAGAAATCGATGCCTGTCTTGACGCCGAGCTTGTCGCACACGCCGACCAGCGCCTCGACCGGGGTGTTTCCCGCGCCCGCGCCGAAACGCCGTGCGCTGCCGTCGATCTGCTTCGCGCCGGCGCGGATGGCGTAGATCGAGTTGGCCACGGCCAAGTCGAGGTTCTCGTGACCGTGGAAGCCGACCTGCGCGTCGTCGCCGAGTTCGGCCACCAGCGCCGCGACGCGGTCGGAAACCTGCTCGAGCACCAGCGCACCGGCCGAGTCGACGATATAGACGCACTGGCAGCCGGCGTCGGCCATGATGCGCGCCTGCTTGGCGAGCACCTCCGGCGGCTGGGTGTGCGACATCATCAGGAACCCGACCGTCTCCAGTCCGAGTTCCCGCGCCAGACCGAAGTGCTGGATCGACACGTCGGCTTCGGTGCAGTGTGTGGCGATCCGGCAGATGGACGCGCCGTTGTCCTGGGAGATCTTGATGTCTTCCTTCACCCCGACGCCGGGCAGCATCAGCACGGCGATCTTCGCCCGCTTCGCCGTCTCGGCGGCGATGGTGACCAGTTCCTGCTCCGGCGTCTTGGAGAAGCCGTAGTTGAACGACGAACCGCCGAGACCGTCGCCGTGGGTCACCTCGATCACCGGCACGCCCGCGCCGTCCAGCGCGGCCACGATGTCGCGGACCTCGGTGGCGGTGAACTGGTGGCGCTTGTGGTGGGATCCGTCGCGCAGCGAGGTGTCGGTGACGCGGATGTCGAGTTCTGCTGAGTAGGCCATGTCGAAAGCTCCTTACACCCGGGCCGTGACGATCTGCTCGGCGATGACCTCGCCGACCTGCGTAGCGGCGGCGGTCATGATGTCGAGGTTGCCCGCGTACGGGGGCAGGAAGTCGCCCGCGCCCTCCACCTCGACGAACACCGACACCTTGGCCATGCCGCCGGAGACCACCGAGGGCTCGTCGAACTGCGGCTCGTTGAGCAGCCGGTAGCCGGGCACGTACTGCTGGATGTCGGCGACCATCCGGTGGATCGAGTCGGCGATCGCGTCGGTGTCGGCGTCGTCGGGGATGGCGCAGAAGATGGTGTCGCGCATGATCATCGGCGGCTCGGCCGGATTCAGGATGATGATGGCCTTGCCGCGCTGCGCCCCGCCGATGGTCTCGACGCCGCGACTGGTGGTCTTGGTGAACTCGTCGATGTTCGCGCGGGTGCCGGGGCCCGCGGAGACCGACGACACCGACGCGACGATCTCCGCGTACGGCACCGGGACGACCCGCGACACCGCGGCGACGATCGGGATCGTCGCCTGGCCGCCGCAGGTGATCATGTTGACGTTCGGCGCGTCGATATTCGCGCCCAGGTTCACCGGCGGCACGACGGCGGGGCCGACGGCGGCGGGGGTGAGGTCGACGGCGCGGATGCCCGCTTCGGCGTAGCGCGGCGCGGCGGCGCGGTGCACGTACGCCGAGGTCGCCTCGAAGATCAGGTCGGGCAGTTCGGATTGCCCGAGCAGCCAGTCCACGCCTTCGTGCGAGGTTTCCAGCCCGAGCCCGCGCGCCCGCTTCAGCCCCTCGCTGTCCGGGTCGATCCCGATCATCCAACGCGGCTGGATCTTCTGCGAGCGCAGCAGTTTGTAGAGCAGATCGGTGCTGATGTTGCCGGACCCGACGATCGCGGCGGTGACGGTCCCGTTGGACACGACAGCCTCCCTAGGTGAATTGCAAACGGACAGAGCCGAGTCCGGCGAACTCGGCGTGGAAGTCATCGCCCGGACGGGCGTCGATGGCGCGGGTGCACGAGCCGGGCAGCACGATGTCACCTGCCTTCAACCGGACACCGAAGCTCGCGACCTTGCGCGCCAGCCAGGCCACCGCGATCACCGGATCACCCAGGACCGCGTCGCTGCGGCCCTCGGCGACCACCTCGCCGTTGCGGGTGAGCACCGCGTCGATGACCTTGATGTCGATGTCCTTCGGCGCGACACGCTGCGCGCCGAGTACGAAGCCCGCCGAAGACGCGTTGTCGGAGATGGTGTCGGCCAGGCCGATGTTCCAGTCCTTGATCCGCGAGTCGATCAACTCGATCGCGGGCGCGAAGGCGACCGTGGCGGCGAGCACGTCCTCTTCGGTGCACTCCGCGCCGGGCAGGTCGGCGCCGAGCACGAACCCGACCTCCACCTCGACCCGGGGGAACAGATACCGGCCCGCTTCCACCGGAACGTCCTCGTAGACTTCCATTTCCGCGAGCAGATGCCCGTAGTCGGGCTCGTCCACGCCCATCATCTGCTGCATGGCCTTCGAGGACAGGCCCACCTTGTGCCCGACCACGCGCGCGCCCGCGTCGAGCCTGCGGCGGATGTTGATCAGCTGGATCTCGTAGGCGTCGACCACGTCGATGTCGGGGTGGCGGGCGATCAGCGGATCGATCGCCACCCGGTCGCGCTCGGCGCGCTCGAGTTCGTCGGCCAGTTCGGTTCGTACCGCGTCGGACAGCACGCTAATTTCCTTCCACTGTTGCGTTTTCCAGCGCCGAGACCTGCTCGCCCGCGGCCGACCGCCCCGCCCTGCGGCCGGAGAAGACGCAGTCGGCCAGCGACAGCCCGCTGACATAGGACTTGGAGCAGACGCCGACCGCGGTGCGCCCGGCCGCGAAGAGCCCCGGGATGTCGGCGCCCTCGGTCGTCTTGACCGCGCCGGTGCGCTCGTCCACGACGACGCCGCCGAGGGTGAGCATGGGGCACGGGTTGGTCAGGCTCGGTTTGATGCCCACATCCAACAACCAGAAGGGGCCGGTACGGACCGGTTCGGTGAACTCGGCGGGTTTCCCGACCGGATCGGGGGCGCCGGTCTCGATCGCGGTGTTGTGCGCGTCGACCGTCGCGCGCAACCCGGCCGGGTCGATGCCCGCCTTCGCCGCGGCTTCCTCCAGCGTGGCGCCGCGAATCGCGGTGCGACGCATGGTCTCGAACTGCCCGCGCTGGAACCAGGCTCCTTGCTTGCCGATCTGCCCGATCGCGGTGCGCATGAGTGGGGTGTCGGCCAGCAGCCACCCCTTGCCGCCGTGCTCGGTGATCAGCTTGTTGCCGACCGCGGCGCCGTAGCGCGTCTCATCGATCACCCGCCTGCCATCGGCGTCCACCAGCAGCGCCGCGGTGAACGCGCTGGGCGGGAGCAGGAATCGCCATGCGGAGACGTTGTCCATGTGATCCACGGCCGCGCCGACCTGCTCGGCCATCAGGATGCCGCTGCCGTCGTCGGCGGTGGTGCCGAGGGCGAGACCGCCGTGGAAGGCGGGCGCGTACTGCCGCACCAACTCGCGATTGGCGATGAACCCGCCCGCGCTGAGCACCACTGCGCGCCGCGCGAGGACCCGGATCGTGCTGCCGTACCGGCGTTCCAGCAGGTCCAGCCGCTGTTCCAGTGCCCGTCGCAGCGGCGGGTAGTAGATGCCGGGCTTTGCCGCGACCTTCGCCATGCGGGTGTAACGGTCGCGGACCCGGCCGGGCGCGTCGCGCAGGGTGCGGCACTCGACGCCGATCACCGCGCCCGCGCCGTCGGTGATCAGTCGGGTCACCCGGGTGAGGGTCTCCACGCGCACGCCCGCCCTGGACGCGGCGGCGGCGAGCGGGCCGGTGAGCTTCTTTCCCGAAGTGCCCCTTCCCTTCACCCGATGTCCGCGCTGGGCGGGCGGGATGTCGCGGAACGCGCCGGAGATCTCGCTGCCGGAGTAGTACAGGTAGTAGCGGTCGTTGGGGTAGGAAGTCTTGTACGGGCACAGCGAGGCTTCGAACGGAACGCCGTGCGCCTTCAGCCACTCGATCAGTTCCGGGCTCTCGTCGACGAACCGGCGCAACGTCTCGGGGGCGACCGCGTCGCCGACCTCGCGCTCGAGGTAGGCGTACATGGCCTCCGGGGTGTCCTCCACCCCGGCCTCCCGTTGCACGGAGGTGCCGCCGCCCGCGTAGATGATGCCGCCCGACAGCGCCGACGTCCCGCCTCCGGCGAAGCGTTCGAGCACGAGCACCTGCGCGCCCGCCTCGGTCGCTTCCAGCGCGGCCGCCGCCCCCGCGGCGCCGTATCCGACCACGACAACGTCGGTGGCCAGGTCCCATTCGAGGCCCATGTTCTTAACTCCGGTCTGAAACTGAAACAAGTTTCCTCGACAAACGGAACGTCGAGCAAGTCTTCTGCCACACAACATAGACCAATGGCGCGTCCATTCTATAACGTGTTCTACATGACTGATCGGGAATACGACGTGGTGGTGGTCGGCAGCGGCGCCGCCGGCATGACCGCCGCCCTCACCGCGGCCCACAACGGCCTGAGCGTGGTGGTCATCGAGAAGGCCGCGCACTACGGCGGGTCGACCGCGCGCTCCGGCGGCGGCGTGTGGATCCCGGGCAACAAGGCGCTGCGCGCGTCCGGTCGGCCCGACGACCGCGAGGACGCACGGACCTACCTGCACAGCATCATCGGCGACGTCGTCCCCTCCGAACGGGTCGACACCTTCATCGATCGCGGGGCCGAAGCGCTGGACTTCGTGCTCGATCACTCGCCCCTGAAGATGACGTGGGTGCCCGGCTACTCCGACTACCATCCCGAAGCGCCGGGCGGGCGGCCCGAGGGGCGCTCGTGCGAGCCCAAGCCGTTCGACACGAAGATCCTCGGCGACGAGCGGTTCAACCTGGAGCCGCCGTACGCGAAGGCTCCGCTGAACGTGGTGGTCATGCAGGCCGATTTCGTCCGGCTCAATCTGATTCGGCGGCATCCGAAGGGCATGCTCCGGGCGATGCGCGTCGGCGCGCGCACCTACTGGGCCAAGTTCACCCGCAAACACATCGTCGGCATGGGGCAGGCCATTATCGCGGGCATGCGCAAGGGGCTCATGGACGCGAACGTGCCGCTGTTGCTGAACACCCCGATGACCGACCTCGTGGTGACCGACGGCGTCGTCACCGGCGTCAACGCGCTGCACGAGGGCGAGCCGGTCACCTTCACCGCCCGCTACGGCGTCGTCCTGGGCAGCGGCGGTTTCGAGCACAACGCGGAAATGCGCACCAAATACCAGCGCCAGCCCATCACCACCGAGTGGACCACCGGCGCGGCCGCCAATACCGGCGACGGCATCCAAGCGGGCATGGCGGCGGGCGCGGCCATCGGTTTCATGGAGGACGCCTGGTGGGGGCCGACCATCTTCAAGGGCGGCAAACCGTGGTTCGCGCTGGCCGAACGGAACCTGCCCGGCAGCATCATGGTGAACGCCGACGGCAAGCGATTCGGAAATGAGTCCGCTCCTTACGTCGAGGCGGTGCACACCATGTACGGCGGCGAGTACGGGCAGGGCGAGGGGCCGGGCGAGAACATCCCCGCGTGGCTGGTGTTCGACCAGCGCTACCGGAACCGCTACATCTTCGCCGGGCTACAGCCCGGTCAGCGTTTTCCGTCCCGGTGGATGGAAAACGACTTCATCGTCAAGGCCGACAGCATCGAGGAATTGGCAGGTAAGATCGACGTGCCCGCCGACGAGTTGGCCGCTACCGTCACCCGCTTCAACGGCTTCGCCGAGACCGGGAAGGACGAGGACTTCGGCCGCGGCGACAGCCATTACGACCGGTACTACGGCGATCCGACCGTGCGGCCCAACCCGTGCCTGGCCGCGCTGGTGGAGGGCCCGTACTACGCCGCCAAGATCGTGCCGGGCGATCTGGGCACCAAGGGCGGACTGGTGGCCGACACCGCCGGGCGGGTGCTGCGCGAGGACGGCAGCGTCATCGAGGGGCTGTACGCCTCCGGCAACTGCTCCACACCGGTGATGGGCCACACCTATGCCGGGCCCGGCGCCACCATCGGTCCCGCGATCGCCTTCGGCTACCTCGCGGTGCTGGACATCGTCAAGCGCAAGAAGGAGCAGCCCGCAGTCACCGCGGCAGAGGCCTGACGGTCGCCCTCGGCTACAACTGGGGCGCCGAGCACGAGCCATACCGCGACTCGCCCATCCCACCGACCGGACGGCGCACTGGCGAGCCGCGTTCGCGCCGAGCAGGATCGAACCGAAGGCGCAGCTATTTCCGGCGCGGCCTCGGGCGCGGCGCGGTAGATCCGGATCGATCCACATTCATGCACAAGGAGAACTGATGCCCATCGACCCGAAGATCGCGCTCGGCGCGGAGCTGCCGAGCCGGGAGTTCGCCTGGACCCCGTCGGACGTGCAGCTCTACCAACTGGGCCTCGGCGCCGGCACGCGCTGGACCGAGCCTGCCGAGTTGCGCTACCTCGACGATCGGGAACCCCAGGTGCTGCCGACCTTCGCCACCGTCGCGGCCACCGTGCACGAGACCGAGCCACCCAGGGTGAGCTTCCCCGGCGTCGAGATCGATCTGGCGAAGGTGGTGCACGGTCACCAGGAGGTCGAGGTGCACCGGCCGATCCCGGCCGCGGGCAAGGCGACCAAGGTCAGCCGGATCGCCGAGATCTGGGACAAGGGCTCGGCCGCGGTCATCGTGCAGGAGCACACCGTCACCGGCTCCGACGGAGCGCCGCTGTGGACCGAGCGCTCCTCGATCTTCGCCAAGGGCGAGGGCGGCTTCGGCGGCGAGCGCGGACCGAGCACCAAGACCGAACTGCCCGATCGCGCCCCGGATTTCGACGTCACCACCCCGACGCTGCCGCAGCAGGCGCTGCTCTACCGGATGTCCGGCGACCGCAACCCGCTGCACTCCGACCCCGAATTCGCCCGCGCCGCCGGATTCCCCGCGCCCATCCTGCACGGGTTGTGCACCTACGGCATCGTCTGCAAGACCGCGACCGACATCGTGCTCGACTCCGACACGAGCCGCGTCACCGGTTTCCGCGCCCGGTTCGCCGGGGTGCTCTACCCGGGCGAGACGATCCGCACCCGGATCTGGCGCGAGGACGACCGACTCGTCATCGCCGCAACCGTGGTCGAACGCGACGACGCGCCGGTCCTTGGGGATGTCGAACTGCGATTCCGGCCCGCCTGAGGAATCACTACACAGCTTCACCCGAGCGGCACAGGCAGGTGCGCGTCCGACAGCACTCGCACGAATGGCGGACGTGGCGCCTGAGGGCGCCAGTGCGGACGACTCCCGCCCCGCGCCGGTGCGGATGCCGGACGAAGAGCATCGGCGGTCAACGGCACGCGAGCGTCCCACGTTTCGTCGGCAGGTCGCGTCGCGGCGCTGGGGAGGGTTGGCCCGGCCGCTGTCCGCGTATCACGCGGGATCCGTCGGCGGAAGGGAGATGCCGACGGCACCGCAAGCACCACTGGGTAGTGGGAATGGTGCGCAGCAGGCGAACCGAGATCTCGGCGTCACAGCGGCGGCAGCGGCCGTAACGTCCGGTGGAGATGAGCATGAGAGCTGCCTCGATGTCCGCCAGCGCTTGCCGTGCTGCCGCGGCCAGTTTGCTGTCGACCTCGCGTCTGGCCGCGTCAGCCGGGTCGGCGGGTTCACCTGCGCGGGCGATTACGGCTTCGAGTTCGGCCAGCTGTTGCAGGCGGAAGCGGCGTTGCTGCAACAGGGCGGCGCGCAGCACGGGTAGCTGTTCGCTGAGGCTTGCGCGTGAAACGGGGTGTGCGTGGGTCATCGTCGACTCCAGGGCTGGTTGGTGGTCAATGCTCGGCCGCGGCGGGTGTGAGCGCGATGCTCGCGGTGCGGATGCCGGGCACGGTGCGGGTCAAGGCGACGGCGATGCGTCGTTCGGATTCGTCGGCGAACCGGCCGTAGACGGTGGCGTCGCCGTCGTCGACGGTGACCTGCCAGCGCCGCGCGCCGCGGTATTGATCGAGCAGGCGCTGCGCATCGGCCGCGAGCGCGTCGTCCGGGGTGAGCATGAGCCGCAGCGCGTCGCCGCGGCTGAACATGCCGACCACGCGGTCCTCGGCGTCGACGACCGGCAGACTGCGTAGTCCGTGCGTCACCAGCCTGCTCATACCCTCGGCCAGTGCCGCGGTCTGGGGCAGGGCGACCGCCGGCGTGGTCATCACCGCGCCGACAGCGTCGTCGAGTTCTCCGGACCGCAAGAGGTCACCGCTGGTGAGCATTCCGATGAGGCGGTCGTCCCCGTCGAGCACGGGCAGCGCCGCGTACCGCAGTTCGGCGAGCATCAGCGCCGCATCGCGCGCCGTATCCTCGCGCCGAACGGTGGTGACCGGCCTCCGCATCACCTCACGTACCTGCATGTTCCTCACTCCGATACCTCCTTTCCGGCTCAACCCCATGGTGGCGTGGCGGGGAGGCGATCGATTGCGCTGATCGGACAATCGGAGGGCGGAGAGTTGTGGCGACGGCACAGCGGGCCGGGTCAGTCGGTGTCGGCGACGGCGAGTTCGATCATCATGGCGAGACGTTTGCGCGGATCGTCCAAGCCGAGATCGGTCACCTCCGCCATCTTGCGCAGCCGGTTGCGGACGGTGTTCTCGTGCACGCCGAGCTGCGCGCCCGCCTGGGCCGAGTCGCCCTGCGCCTGCAACCAGGCGCGCAGCGTAGCCACGTACTGGGTGGAGTGCGCGCGGTCGTGGCGCCGTAATTCCGACACCGGTCCCCGCGCCGGGGTGCGTCCGGAAAGTCCTGCGGTGCGCAATCGCTGTAGCAGGATCTCGTCCCACGACTCGTCGTAGGCGGGAGGCTCGGCCGCCGCGGGCCGGGCCTCGTGCAGCGCCAGGCACTCGTCGGCTTCTCGGCGCGCCGACGCCAATTCCGTGGCCCGTGCGAGACCGCTGACGCCGGCCGTCAATGTCATCCCCACGGGCAGCGCGCCCTGTAACTCACCGACCCAGCGGCGTGCCGCCGCAGCGGAATCAGCGGGGAGCACGGTGTAGACGGTGTCGCCGACCAAGGCGCTGCGGGTCGAACGGGACCAGCCGAATCCGGTCGTCGCTCGCTCGAAGATCAACAGCAGCGCGGCGTGCCGCTCGTGCGCGTCTCGATCCCGCAGCGCGATCACCCGCAAGTTCTCCGGCGCCAGCCCCAGTCTGCTGGCCACCGTCGCCGCGTCCGCCGCACCCTCCAGTAGACGAATGACCAGATCGGCTTCCACCTGACGCTCCAGGTCCGCGCTGGCTCGCGACCGCAACAGGTGCAAGGCCACCGTGCGCGCACCATCGGCCAAGGCCGTGCGCCGGGCCCCGCGTAACGGCGCCGGGCACGACACCCATATCGACCCCAGCAGTTGCCTGCCCACCCGCACGGCCACGACCATCCGCCCCGTCACACCGCGTTCGGCGTCCGCGGCGACGAACAACGGCTCATCCGAGGCGGCCAAATGCGCGAAGACACCGCGCGCGTCGAACAGGGCCCGCAACCACGGCGGCATCTCCCTACCGAGGATCGTCTCGACGCGGGCGGGATCGAGGTGCTGCTTCGGCTTCGAATACGCCAGCACCCGAGACCGCCGGTCCTCGATCGTCACCGCGCCCCCGACAGCGTCGGCCACGCTGTCGGCCAAGGCGAACAAATCGGTCGGGCCGCGACCGGCCTCGGTCTCGCGTCCTTCCAGCACCAATCCGTAAACAACCGCGGCAAGCTCGCTCCAGGCCACCGCGGGATCGACCACCAGCACCGCCACGCCATCGATATCCGGCTCGTGCTCGGTCTCCGCACCCTCACGAAAGACTGCGACGACAGCACCCGCCGAGACCGCCCATTCCACCACCTCCGACAGCGAGCGTGCCCCTATCCCCAGCAGCACGTCACCCGCTTCCACGGGCCCCTGATCGGCCGCGTGGATCACCACGCTGCGCAATCGGGTGGACCGGGGCACCGAACCCAACCGCAAGCGGATTCCGTAGCCACTCAGCACGTTCGCCAACCGGTCCAATGTCACCACGAGCCGCTCCGAAGCCGAGCCGACAGCGCTGCGCGCCCAGGCGACCGACGCGGCCCCCACAAGGTCGTGGACGTGGCGGTCATTCGATCGAACTCGGCGAACGTCATAAGACCTCCCGCGGTTGTCCATCTCCCTCGATCACGCCTGCGGAGCCTCAGCGGGGGACCTCGTCCGTCGGGACCGCCCTCGCACCACCGAACGGTACGCGCACGACCGTGTGGCTTTCGCGGTTCATACCGGCACGGTCTCGGCGCCGAGGGCTGTCGCCTCCGCGTCAGGCTTCGCCCGTCGCCGGAAGTTCGCGATCGCCGCGCCCGCGCCGGGCCGCGGCGCCCTGGATCACCAGCGCGTACAAAAGCAGCACGAGCACCGGCGCGGCCAGCGGCGCCCAAGCCAAGCGCAGCGGGACGAGAGCGGCGACGACGGCGACCGCCGTGAAGCCGACCGCACCGGTCACGGACGGGATCGTGGTCGGCACCACGCCGTGCGGCGCGGTCACCGTGGCGGCGTTGAGCAGATAGGTCGTGGCCACCAGACCCGTCGCCGCGGAAGCGAGCACACCCGCGTCGGCGACCGCGAGCACGGCGAGCGCGAGCAGCACCGCGCAGACCGCCAGCGGCCGCAGCCACCAGCCGAGCGCGACGAAGACCAGGGCGGGAATGCCGATCCACGGCTCCAGCAGCGCCACCGACGCCACCAGCAGCACCCCGGAGAGAACGGCGAGGAATCTGGTCATCGGCGCACCCGTACGGTCCTGCGGTGCTCCGGCAGCACCCGCATGATCTGGTCCAGGCGCGCGTCTTCCGGCCACGCGACGATGTCAACGCCGACGGTGCCCATGTCCCGGTACATCGCCGCGCGCTCGAGCTGCCACATCTTGGCCAGGATCGGGTCGAGGTCCTCACGGAACGGCGTGCCGCGCAGGACGTCCACCACGACCACCACGTGCCCGCGCTTGCGCAGATCGATCAGCGCGAGCGCGAACTGTGTGTCCAGCAGGGTGGAGAAGGCCACCACGATCGCGCCGAGCGGCACGGCGGAGTGCGGCGCGAGGGTGCCGGTGGTCGGGATGTGTTCGTCGCCCACGTCGAGCACGGTGTCCACGATGCGGTAGAACTGGCGCCGCCCGATGTCCGGCCGCAGCCAGCGCGGCGCCTGGCCCAAGCAGACCACCGCGGTCCGGTCGCCCGCCTGCAAGGTCGACTGCACCACCTGCGCCGCGCCGCGCACCGACAGCTCCAGCGAATCGGTCGCCGGTCCCGGCGCTTGCTGCGAGGTGTCCACCAGCACAACGACATCCGCGGAACGATTGGTCAGTCGCTCGGTGACGTACAGCCGCCCGCGCCGCGCGCTCACCGGCCAGTTCACGATGCGCAACTGGTCGCCGGGGGCGTAGGCGCGGATGTCCGCGTACTCGACGCCGGGACCGTGCCTGCGGGTCAGGTGGGTGCCGAGCCGCTCGGGAAGTTCGGTGCGCGGCAACCGCATTCGCTGCGGATCGGTGATCGGGTACACGAACAGCTGCCCCGCGGGCAGCACCGCGGTGGCGACGGCGAGCCCGGCGGGGCTCAGCGCCGAGACCCGCACCGACATCGGGTAGCGCCCCCACCTGGCCGCCGAGAGCGCGAGCCGCAACCCGGCGGGCGCGATTCCGGAATCGCCGGCCTCCTCGATCTGGATCTCCAAGCCGGCCGAACGCTCCGGCTTCAAGCGCAGCAGCGCATGCCCTTTCTCCACGAAGGCGGCGACGGTCAGCGTCACCTCCTCGGTCTCGAAACAGCGCAGCGTGCCGCCGCCGTCGACCTGGATCCTGGTCGAGGACTGCTGCCACGGCGCGGTTGCCAGCACGCCGAGCAGCGGCGCGGCGAACACGAGCAGTTGCCACCGGCCGAGGACCACCGCGAGCACCAGGGCCGCGGCGGCGCACCCCGCGAGCATGAAGACCAGCGGTGCGGGTCGCCACCGCAATTCGGCGTCGACCGCGGAACTGGCGTCGCGGTGCCTCATGTCACGGTGGCGCGCGGTACCGGCAGACGGCGCAGCAGTTCGGTGATCACGTCCTCGCCGCGGATGCGGCGCACCCACATCTCCGGCCGCAGCGTGATCCGGTGCGCCATGGCCGGGATCGCCAGCGCCTTGACGTCTTCGGGAATCACGTAGTCGCGGCCGAGCAGCAGAGCCCGCGCCCGGGACATCTGCACCAGGTCCAGTTCCGCGCGAGGGCTGGCGCCGACCTCGACCTGAGGGTGCCCTCGGGTCGCCGACGCCAGCGCGACGACATAGCTCACCACGTCGGGGTGCACGGTCACGTACTCGACGGATTGCCGCATCTCCAGCAAACCGTTGGCGTCGACGACCTGGTTGACCTGCGGCACCTGCGCCCCGCGCTCCAGTCTGCGGCGGATCATCTGCGTCTCGTCGTGCTCGGACAGGTAGCCCAACCGCAGCTGGATGGCGAAGCGGTCGAGCTGCGCTTCCGGCAGCGGGTAGGTGCCCTCGTACTCGATCGGGTTGTCGGTGGCCAGCACGATGAACGGTTGCGGCAGCAGGAACGTCTCGCCGTCGATGCTGACCTGTCCCTCGGCCATCGCCTCCAGCAGCGCGGCCTGTGTCTTCGGCGGTGTGCGGTTCACCTCGTCGGCCAGCAGCACGTTGGTGAACACCGGCCCGCGACGGAAGGTGAACCGGCCCGAGGACATGTCGTAGATCGTCGAACCGAGCAGATCCGCGGGCAGCAGGTCCGGGGTGAACTGCACCCGGGTGAACTGCAACCCGAGCGCGGCCGCGAACGATCTCGCGATGAGCGTCTTGCCGAGACCGGGTAAGTCCTCGATCAGCACATGCCCACCGGACAGCACCGCGATCATGATCAACTGCAACTCGTCCTGCTTGCCGACCACGACCCGGGACAACTCCCGGAGCACGGCCTCGCTGCGCTGGATGGTCATGTCCATCGGCATGGTCATGTGTGTACCCGCACTTGCCTCAACCCATTTCACATTCTCTGCAGGCGGCTCAGGATCTCGTCCAGCGCCGCACGTCCCGGTGCCCTGCCGGCTTGATCACGAAGGGCCGAATTGGCCGGGTCCACCCAGCGCCACAGTTCCGGCCCGAACTGGTGGACACCCGCCGCCTCGACCGCTCTGCGGTTCTTCGCCACCCGCTGGCCGCTGGACAGCTCGAACTCCTTGGCCAGCAGAGGACGCAGGTGCCGGTCCCAATCGGCACGACTGCCGTCCGCCCGGTCGGCGAGCATCTCCGCCCTGGCGTGCCAGCGCTGCAACATCTCGGCCGGGCCGTTCTCCATGTCGTCGAACTCGTCGGCGTCCCCGGCCTCGGCGCGTTCGAGCAGCGACCAGATCAGCCAGCCAAGCGCCACCGCGACCGGGATGCCCGCGACAATCGGCAGCAGCCCGCGGGCGCGCTCGACGGCGACCAACTCGATCACCGCGATGACGATCACCCCGGTGATCACCACCCCCATCCGATTCACGCGATGTCCTTTCCCACCCGGCCGGTCACGCGGGCACCTCCCCTTGCAGATCGGCGAGCACGATGCGCAGCAGTTGCTCGGCTCGCATGCGCTGCCATTCGAGCATGGCGTGCGGGCTGAACCTGGCCTCCTCGAACAAGGCGACCAGTTCGCGGGCGGACGCGTCGTGCAGCGCGCCGCGTTCGAACGCGCGGGCCAGCACTTCCATCGGGGTGTCCGAGGCGAGCGGAGCGGCGGCGCGGTCGGAGGCGAGGCCGCGCTCCATCGCGACGTAGCAGGCGATGATCGCGGTGCGCGGGTCCTGGCCCGGGGCGTTCATCGCGGCCAAGCCCAGCTCGGCCGCGCGGGCCAGCGAGTCGGCCACGGTGGGCGTCGGCGCGACCCCGGGCGCCTGCGCCGGGACGGGCTTGCGCCGGGACGACACCGCGACCACGACCAAACCGCTCATCGCCACCGTCACCAGGCCCGCGGCCGCGATTCCGGCCAGCACCAGCGCCGTTCCGGTCAACTCCGCCGACCTGGGCTCGCGTTCGGCGGGCGGCGGGGTCCCCTGCTCCGGCGCGGCGCCCGTGGTGGTGGCGGGGGTCGCCGGGCGCGCGGGTTCACTCGGCCTGCCCGCGCCGATGAAGTAGATCGCCGTCACAGCCGCGAACAGCACGCCGAGCAGCGCGAGCGCACCGAGCACTGCCAGGCCCACGCGCCCCAACCGCCACTGCTTGCGCTCGTCCGCGCGTTCGGGCTCCGGCATGGCCAGCGGCAACCGGTGCTGGCTGGCGATGACGCCCGCCAGCAGGATGACGATCGATACGGTCAGCAACACGGGCATCAGAGCGACCGACAACGCGGACGGGACTTGCCTGCGCGACTCGCTCTCCGTGATTCCTGGGATGTATCCGTGCAATGCGATGGCGGCAAAAGCCAGCAGCGTGATCAGCACGATCACGCGCGATATCGGCGCTCGCGCCCTGGCCACTGCGTTACCACCAAATCTGAGTACTCCACAAAACAGCCACATAGTTACATGCCGGGCGGTCCGCTCGGGATGGAATGGAATACTTCGCAGTCCTTCCTCCTAAACCGCAACTGTGCGGGGAGGCGGCGGGTCGGCCATCGCGACGGTGACTACCGGACGATTTCGGCCGAGGATTGAGACAATGCACAAAGCCGACTCGTCAAACGTGAGATATCCGGCACTTCCCGCACCTCCCGCACCAGCTCGCCGAGCGCTGCGGACGCGATGACGGTGAGTGCACGATCGGCGTCGTAGAGCACGTCGACGACGTTCACGAAACGCATCGTCCAGTCGGGCGGAACTGTGCGCAGTGGTGGTACATCCCGGATTTCCCAGCGCGGAAAACGTTGTGCCAGCGCAACATAATCCGCCGCGGAAGTTGGGGTCCCGCACAATGCGGCGAAGTCGATGACGAGTGCGCCTCCGTCCGTCGCAATCGCCCGCAAACTTCTGGCACCGAGGGATATCTCGACGATCGATTCGATTTCCCGTTGTGTCGCATCATTATTGCGGGAGGACGAAGCCGACAACGCTTCCACGGTCATGTGCCATCGGGGCGCCACGACGTATCGCCCGGCCGCGAATCCGGTACCGGCGCCCCGGGCACCGAGGGTCCGATAGTCGATCGCGCCGTCGACGGCGACCACGTCCATGTTCGCGAGAATTCGCTCGATCGTCGGCACGAACCGGTCGTGGAACAACGGATTCGGCAGCAGCTCGGCGGGCGGATAGTTCGACGTCACCACCAGCGCGACGCGGCGGGCGAACAGCGCGTCGAGCAGCCGGGCGAACAGCATCGCGTCGCCGATGTCGTGGACGTGGAATTCGTCGAAGCAGACCAGCAGGGCGTCGCCGAGCAGCGCGTCCACCGCGGCATCGATCGAGCCGGACGCGTGCGCCGCGGCGTGCAGGCTCGCGAAGAACTGGTGAAAGTGGTAGCGCCGCTTGCGTTCCGATGCCACCTCGGCGAAGAACCGGTCCATGAGCATGGTCTTGCCGCGCCCGGGCCTGCCGTGGAGGTAGACGCCACGGCTCCGTCGGCTCGGCCTGCCGCGCCGATCGACCAACTCGCGCAACCGCGCCGCCGCCCGCGCCTGCTCGGCATCCCACCGTAGTTCCACGGCACCTCCAAAGTCCTCTACATTTGTAGAGGACGAGGCCGCGCGGCGGCCAGGAAGGGTGATCATGTCCACAGGCGACCGGCGTGCGCTCCTCGTCGACACGGCCATCGAAGTGATCGCGGCACGCGGCCTGCGCGCGCTCACCCACCGCGCGCTGGACACGGAACTGGGCCTGCCCGCCGGTTCGGCTTCCTACTACTTCCGCACCAAACGCGCCCTCATCGAGGCCATCGTGGAGCGGATCACCACCCGCACCCGCGACGATTTCGCCGCTGCCGCGTTGACGCCGACCGCCGACCGGCAACCGGTCGCGGAAGCCATCGCGGCCTGGCTGGACCGGCTACTCGCGCAACGGCGCGGTCACCTGATCGCACGGCACGCTCTGCTGATCGATCTGCTGGACGATCCCGACCTGCATCCCCGGCTGGTGCGCAGCCTGTTCTCCATCGACCGCGCCCGCGACCTGTTCCGCGCCATGGGCGCGCCCGATCCGGATATCCGGGCCGCGGATTTCGTCGCCGTCATCGAGGGAGCCGTCTTCGACCGCTTCGCGGGCAATCGCACCGCCCTGCGCCCGGACACGCCGGAGAGCCTCCAGCAGCTCGCCCGCGTTCTCGCCGCGCACTTGCGCGTGTGATCAGCTGGGCCAGCCCCGCTGGCTGTAGGTCACGCCGGTGAGGTAGCCGTGGATACCGGCGGCCGGATACGGAATGAGGGTTTTCGGAAGGTTCGCGAGCGAGAACCACCGCAGCTCGTAGGACTTGTCCGGCTCGCGGTTGACCGGCTCGCCCGACCAGCGGCGCGTCTCGAAGAACAACCCGACCCGGGCTTCCCGTTCGGACTCGACGACGTGCGCGGAATGGACGTGCCGCAGATCCGCCGGATCGATCACCACGCCGACCTCTTCGTGCGCTTCGCGGACCACCGCGGCGAGCACCGACTCCCCCACCTCGAGCTTTCCGGCGGGCAGGTGCCACAGCCCGTCGAACTCGTCCGCGCTGCGCCGCCTGCTCAGCAATAATTCCGCGCCGCGCAGCAGCAACACATGCACATCCACCAAATGCCTGGCCACCACTTGCCCCAAGCTACGCGCCACCCCCCGCACCGGCGGCGGTTCGCACACCCGTCAGCACTCCGGACCCACCATGACGGGTGCCGGAGTGCTGAAGCAGGCAGGCGCGGCCGACCTGATCAGTCCGCACTGAGGACGAGGCCGGAGGTCGGCACGCCGGTGCCCGCGGTGACCAAGATGTTGGTCAGGTCGGCGACCGGGTTGACCGAGACGCCGCGGATCTGGCGCACCGCCTCGGCGATGCCGTTCATGCCGTGGATGTACGCCTCGCCGAGCTGGCCGCCGTGCGTGTTGAGGGGCAGGCGTCCGCCGACCTCGATGGCGCCGTCGGCGATGAACTCCTTCGCCTCGCCCCGGCCGCAGAACCCGAGTTCCTCCAGTTGCATGAGGACGAACGGGGTGAAGTGGTCGTACAGGATGGCGGCCTGCATGTCCTCCGGACGCAACCCGCTCTGCGCCCACAGCTGCTCACCGACCAGGCCCATCTCCGGCAGGCCGGTCATGGCGTCGCGGTAGTAGCTGGTCATCACGTACTGGTCGGCGCCGGAACCCTGGGCGGCCGCGGCGATGACGGCGGGCCGCTGCGGCAGGTCGCGAGCCCGCTCGACGCTGGTGACCACGATCGCGACGCCGCCGTCGGACTCCTGGCAGCAATCCAGCAGGTGCAGCGGCTCGGCGATCCAGCGGGAATTCTGATGATCCGCCAGCGTGATCGGCTTGCCGTAGAAGAAGGCCGCGGGGTTCACCGCGGCATGCTTGCGGTCGGCGACGGCCACGCGGCCGAAGTCCTCGCTGGTGGCCCCGTAGACGTGCATATAGCGCCGGGCGACCATCGCGACCTGCGCGGCCGGGGTGCCCAGCCCTTGCGGGTAGGACCAGCCCGCGTCGATGCCCGACGAGGTGGGCGCGGTGGCCAGCGCCGTGGAGAACTGCCCGAACCGCGACACCGACCGCTCGTTGAACGCGCGGTAGGCCACCACGACGTCCGCGACGCCGGTGGCCACCGCCATGGCGGCCTGCTGGATGGTGGCGCAGGCCGCGCCGCCGCCGTAGCCGATGTGGCTGAAGAACTTCAGCTGCGGAATGCCGACCGCCCTGGCCACAGCGGCCTGGGTGTTGGTGTCCATGGTGAACGTGGTCAGGCCGTCCACGTCGGCGGGCGTCAGGCCCGCGTCGGCCAGTGCGGCGGTGACCGCCTCGGCGGCCAGGCGCAGTTCGCTGCGTCCGGAGTCCTTGGAGAAATCCGTGGCGCCGATGCCGACGATGGCCGCACGGCCGGAAATCTTCTGCTCAGACATCGGCCCTCCGCAACGCGATGACGGCCGTAGCCGTGATGTGGTCGCCGAGGCTGTCCTTGCCGACCACGTCGATGTGTATGTCGTCGCCCTCCAACGCGGTCACCGTGCCGGTCAGTGTCAGCGTGTCCCCGGCGTACAGCGGCACGCCGAGGCGCAGCGCGATCGACTTGACGACGGCGCGCGGGCCCGCCCAGTCGGTGACGAAACGCTGCACCAAGCCGGTGTCGGTGAGGATGTTGACGAAGATGTCCTTCGAGCCGCGGGCGACGGCCTTGTCCCTGTCGTGGTGCACGTCCTGGAAGTCCCTGGTGGCCAGGGCGGTGCTGATCACGAACGTGGGGTCGGCGCCGATCACCAGCTCGGGCAGCACCGTGCCCACGCGCACGGCGGCGCTCACGAGACCACCTGCCAGACCGGCAGTGTCGCCTCGTCGTCGAGCTTCTCGAAGCCCACCTCGACCGGCAGACCGATCCGCACCTCGGCCGGGTCGATGCCGCGCAGTTCACCGAGCATGCGCACGCCTTCCTCCAGTTCGACCAGCGCCACCACGAACGGCAACTGCCGCCCCGGCACCTTCGGCGCGTGGTGCACGACGTAACTGAACACGGTGCCGCGCCCGGAGGCGACGACGTAATCCGTCGGTTTCGACTTGTCCTGCCAGATGGCGGGAATGGGCGGATGCCGCAGCGAGCCGTCCGGCAGCCGCTGGATGCGCAGCTCGCCCGCTTTCGTTCCTTCCCAGAAGAATTCGGTGTCCCAGGAGACCAGCGGCTTGACCCGCGCGCCCTCCGCGGCTTTCGGCGCGGCGGTGCCGGGAGCGAATTTCAGCAGCCGGAACAGCATCTCGGCGACCACCTCGTCGCCGACCCGCCAGGTGGTCTGGAAGGTGACGAACCATCCCTCACCCAGCGCGGTGCGCTTCGGGCCGCGGATGTCCGACAGCGTACTGGTGACCGAGACCTGTTCGCCGACCGCGAGGTAGCGGTGGTAGGTCTGCTGACAATCCGTGGCGACCACGGAGGTGTAACCCGCGGCGTCGAGCAGTTCCGTAGCCGACCCCATCGGGTCGTCTGCGGGGCGAGAACCGTTGAGCCCGAACATGGTCCACACCTGGGCCATGGCGGGCGGCGCGACGATGCCTGGATGTCCCGCCGCGCGCGCCGCCTCCTCGTCGACATAGATCGGATTGGCGTCGCCGAGCGCCTCGACCCAGTTGTTGATCATCGGCTGGTTCACCGGATCGCGCCCGAAACGGGGCGCGCTCGCACCCGCCGCCTTGATGGCCTCGGCTGCGGCAACGATCGCTTCCGGAGTAGTGGTTTCCGGCACGCGCGGCTCCTTCACTCGTTATCGGGGTACTCGCGGCAACCGCAGACCGGACGAGGCGACCAGTTCGCGCATCACCTCGTTGACGCCACCGCCGAAGGTGACCACGAGGTTCTGCTTGGTCCTGCGGTCCAGCCAGGTCAGCAGCTCGCCGGTGGCCGGGTCGGCCGGGTCGCCGTAGCGGCCGACGATCTCCTCGGCGAGCCTGCCCGCCTCCTGGAGCGATTCGGTGGAGTAGACCTTGGTCGCGGACGCGTCGGCGATCACTTGCGCCTGGTCGCCGTCCACAGTCGCGGCGACCTGCCAGTTCAGCAGTTCGTTCAACCGGACCATGGCGTGGATGCGGCCCAGCGCCCTGCGCACGTCGAGTTCGGCGAGCACGCCGCGCGGTTGCGCCCAGTCGCGCACCCGGTCGTAGAGCTGCTCGATCTTGCCGGACGGCCCCAGGCTCACCCGCTCGTGGTTGAGCTGCGTCGTGATCAGCTTCCAGCCCCGGTTCTCCTCGCCGACCAGCATGTTCGCCGGGACGCGCACGTTGTCGAAATAGGTCGCGTTGGTGTGGTGAGCGCCGTCGCAGGTGATGATCGGCGTCCACGAGTAGCCGGGGTCGGTGGTGTCCACGATCAGGATCGTGATGCCGCGGTGGCGCGACTCGGTCGAGCCGGTGCGGCAGGCCAGCCAGACGAAGTCGGCCTCGTGCGCGCCCGTGGTGAAGATCTTCTGCCCGTTGACGATCCAGTCCCCGGACTCGTCACGCACCGCCGAGGTGCGCAGCGAGGCGAGGTCGGTGCCCGCGTCCGGCTCGGAGTAGCCGATCGCGAAATGGACGTCGCCGGAGAGGATTCCGGGCAAGAACCGCCGCTTCTGTTCCTCGGTGCCGAACTGCTGCAAAGTCGGTCCGACGGTCAGCAGCGTCACCAGCGGGAGCGGGACGTCGGCCCGGACCGCCTCGTTGAAGAAGATCTGCTGCTCGACCGGCCCGAAGCCTTGGCCGCCGTATTCCTTGGGCCAGCCGACGCCGAGCCAGCCGTCGCGGCCCATCCGGCGCACCACGGCGCGATAGGCGTCACCGTGCCGGTTCACCGCCATCTCGGCCTCCTCCTCGGGAGTCACGAGATCGGCGAAGTAGGCACGCAATTCGTCGCGCAGCCGGCGTTGCTCGGTGGTCAGGTCGATGAACATCTCGCCCCCAATCGGTCGAGCCGGAACGACGCGCCGCCGAGCCAGCGAGCGATGTCCTTGGCTTGTGAGTAGTAGCGATGCATCGGGTGGGTCACGTCCACGCCGAGGCCGCCGTGCAGGTGATGGCACTTCTGCATGGCCGCGGGAAGTTCCGCGGCGACGGTGTAGGCGAGGATCTCCAGGTCGTCGTCGGTGCGCTCGCGATGCTCCCGGCTCGCGTCGGGCTGCGCCAGCGCCCAGTTCGCCGAGACCGCGGCCACATGCAGGGTCCGCGAGACGACGTACAGATCCGCGATCTGCTGGGCCACCGCCTGGAACTCGGCCAGCGGCCTGCCGAACTGATGCCGGGTGCGCAGATGCTCGGCGGTGAGCGTGATCGCGCCTTTGAGCAATCCGTCGGCCACCGATCCGATCGAGGCGAGCGCCAGCCGGTGCAGATCGGCGAGACCGACCGGCCACAGCTGGTCGGCCGGAATCTGCACCTGGTCCAGCCCGACCGTGTACTCGGGAATGCCGCCGGAGACCGGCGTCGGCGTGCGGGTCAGGCCGACGGCCTGCGCGTCCACCACGGCGATACCGGCGTCGGTCGGCACCAGCAGCCAACTCGCCTCCTCCGCGTACGGCACCGCCACCTTGTGCCCGGTGATGCGCACCGTGTCGCCGCTGACGACGGCGGTGGTCTCCGGCTCGCGGACGAACGGCGCCCCCGGTTCGCTCAGCGCCGCCGTGAGCACCGCGCCCTCGGCGACCCCCGGCAGCACGAGCGACTGCACGCGCTCCGGCGCGCAGGCCACCAGCGGCAGCACGCCCAACCCCAGCGTCGACAGCGCCGGCACCGCCACCGCGTCGGTGGCCAGTTCGGTGAGCAGCGCCGACACCTCGAGCAGCCCCATCCCATCGCCGCCGAACCGTTCCGGCAACGCGACGACGAGCAGACCGGAGTCGGCCAGCTTCGGCCACAATCGCATGTCGCGCGCCGGTTCGCGCTCCAGCAAGCTCACGACGACCTCGGCCACCGCGTCCTGGCCCTCGTCCCTGGTGAAGTCCACGCTTGTCTCCCGATTGGCTGTAGGGCTAGCTGTCCGCGTCACGAGGCAGCCCCAGAATCCGCTCGGCGGCCACGGTGAGCAGGATCTGCTCGGTCCCGCCCGCGATCGACAGGCAACGCGTGAGCAGGAACTCCTTGGTCACCTCGGAGTCCTGCGCGCCGAGCGGGCCCGCCGCCTCCGCGGCGAATTCCGCTACCGCTTGGCGGTGGCGCACGCCGACCAGCTTGCGCACGCTGCTCTGCGCGCCGGGGTCACCGCCCGCGAGCATCTTCACCGCGGCGCGTTGCTCGAGCAGCAGGCCCGCGATCGCCTCGGCCACGAATCCACCGAGCCGGTCGTTCACCAGCTCCGCGCCGGGGCCGGTGGCGGGCGATTTCGCGATCAGCTCTTCGAGTACCGGACCGATGCCGTTGCCACCCATGGCGACTCGCTCCGTCGACAGCGTGGAACGGGCGATCTTCCATCCGTTGTTCAGCGCGCCGACCACGCAATCGTCCGGCACGAACACGTCGTCGAGGAAAACCTCGCTGAAACGCGCCTCTCCGGTGATCTGCACCAGCGGGCGCACCTCGAGCCCGGCGCTGTGCATATCGACCAAGAAGTACGTGATGCCGCGGTGTTTGGGCGCGTCGGGATCGGTGCGCGCCAGGCAGATCGCCCAGTTCGCCTTGTCGCCCAGCGATGTCCACACCTTTTGCCCGCGCAGCACCCAGCCGCCGTCGGTCTTTTTCGCGGTGGTGCGCAACGCCGCCAGGTCGGAACCCGCCTCTGGTTCGCTGAACAGCTGGCACCAGACCACTTCGCCGCGCAAGGTCGGCCAGGCGAAGCGCTCGATCTGTTCCGGCGTCCCGTGCTGCAACAGTGTGGGGATCGCCCAGCCGCCGATGGCCAGGTCCGGCGCGGTGAGTCCGGCACGGCGCAGCTCCTCGGAGATGACCAGGCCGGTCATCGGGTCCGCGGCGCGTCCGTATGGCCGCGGCCAGTGCGGCATGACCAGGCCCGCGTCCACCAGCGCGGCACGCTGCCGGTCGGCGGGCAGCGCCGCGATCCGCGCGACCTCGGCGGCGAGTTCGTGCGCGCTGTCGCCGTCCACAGCGGCCACGCCTTCCTCGGCGAAGACCCGATCGGCCCCGGTGGTGCGCCGCAGGCCCCTGCGGGTCAGTTCGGTGACCCGCGCCCGCCAGTGCGCCGAACCGCCGAGCAGTTGGCGCAAGGCCGTGGCCCGGCGCAGATACAGGTGGGCGTCGTGCTCCCAGGTGAAGCCGATGCCACCGAGCACCTGAATACAGTCCTTCGCCGTCTCCACCGCGGCGTCCAAGGCGATGGCGGCCGCGATGGCGGCCGCGATCGGCAGTTCGGCTCCGCCGTCGTCCACGGCCGCCGCGACGTCGGCCGCGGCGGCGCGGATGAGTTCGGTGCGGCACAGCATCCAGGCGCAGATGTGCTTGACCGCTTGGAACGAACCGATCTTGCGGCCGAACTGCTCGCGCACCTTCGCGTACTCGACCGCGGTCTCGAGGCACCAGCCCGCGAGGCCGGACAGTTCGGCGGTGACCAGCGCGACGAGCAGGTCCCCTGCCGCGTGCGGCGCGACGAATACGCGTTCGGCGGGCACGCGCAGGTCGGCGCAGTGCACCCGCGCCAGCGGCGTGCTCGGATCCAGCGGCGCGAGCGCTTCCACCCGCAGGCCCTCGGCGTCGGGCGCGACCAGGCACCACCGCTGTCCTTGCGGTTGGTCGATCGGCAGCAGCACGGCGGTGCCTGGGGCGGCGCCGACGACGGAATCCCAGGTACCCGTGAGCAACACGCCGTCGCTCGCGACGGGTACGCTCACCGTCGAACCGACGACGAAGTCGAGCGCCACACCGCACGGCAGGTCCTCGTCGAGCTGTCCGGCGGTGAGCAGATTGGCCAGAGCCGTCGTGAGTACCGGGCCGCCGACGAGATCGTGCGCCGCCTGTTCCACCAGCACGGCCAGATCGGAGACCGACCCGCCCGCACCTCCCGCGTCCTCGGCCACCGCGACCCGGAAGATCCCGATCTCGGCCAGCGCGGGCCAGTAGGCGCGCCAGAAGTCGGCCGCGCCGGCCCGCATTGTTGCAATCGGACGGACCGAAGCGGCCCATCCGCGCATCGACTCCTGAACGGCTTTATGCTCGTCAGTGGTGGCGATGGTCACACTCCATACCGCCTTTCCGGCGTGACTCCCACACCTAGAACATGTTCTAATATCCTAGCCGGGCGGAAGTCAAGAGACCGCCGCGGCCGCACCGCGCACGCAGCCGACGAAACGACGTTTCCGGAAAGGACTTTCATCAATGGCCAGTCCGTCCCGATCGCAGCCAGCCGACCCGAGCGCGGGACGGCCCGCCGCCACGGTCACCACGCTCAGCGAGGACGAGCTGAGCTCGGCGGCGCAGCGCGAGCGGCGCAAGCGGATCCTGGACGCGACCTTGGCGCTCGCGTCCAAGGGCGGTTACGACGCGGTGCAGATGCGCGCGGTGGCCGAGCGCGCCGATGTCGCGGTCGGCACGCTGTACCGCTACTTCCCGTCGAAGGTGCACCTGCTGGTCTCGGCGCTGTCGCGCGAGTTCGAGCAGATCGAGGGCAAACGCAAGCCGCTTGCCGGGCAGTCCCCACAGGAGCGCATGCACCTGCTGCTCACTCAGATCACCCGGATGATGCAGCGCGACCCGCTGCTCACCGAGGCCATGACCCGTGCGTTCATGTTCGCCGACGCCTCGGCCGCCGCCGAGGTGGACCGGGTCGGCAAGGTGATGGACCGCGTCTTCGCCCGCGCGATGAACGACGGCGAGCCCACCGAACGCCAGCTGGCCATCGCGCGGGTGATCAGCGACGTGTGGCTGTCGAATCTGGTCGCGTGGCTGACCCGGCGCGCCTCGGCCACCGACGTGACCGAACGACTGGAACTGACCGTCGACCTCCTCCTGGGCGAACGCAACCAGTAAGCTCTAGCGGGATCTCTCAGCACACAGCGAGCGAATCAGCGCCCGGTCACCCCACCGGGCCCGAATAGCTCGTTGTGCTGCGACGAAGCTCACCCGCTCGGATCCCGTTGCCGTTAGCTGGGCAGATCTACCGGACACCGGTTCAGGTGTGCGTTATCGTGCGCACGCGAACCGGCGCGCTTCTGTGCGGCAAATTCAACACAGTATTGTTTTGCCCGCCCCCTGAAAAAACTCCTCCGATCACTAGGTTGGATGCGTGAGCGCACAGGATCTGCCACTGGAACTTCGCCGTGCACTGTCGACGGTCGCGCGCGTGCCACGGCTGTTGGTCGCATCGGACTACGACGGGACACTCGCGCCCATCGTGTCCGACCCGACCAAAGCCTTTCCCCATCGGGAATCGGTGAGCGCGTTACGAGCCCTCGCCGGCCTGACCGGGACCACTGCCGCCGTGATCTCCGGCCGCGCGCTGCGAGATCTCGCGGCGCTGTCCCGCCTTCCGGTCGAGGTGCAACTGATCGGCAGTCACGGCTCGGAATTCGACGTGGGCTTCGTGCACGCGATCGACAACGACGCCAAGCATCTGCTCCAAGAGGTGCAGACGGCCCTGAATCAGGTCGCCGCGGACAACCCCGGCGTCACCGTCGAGATCAAACCGGCCAGTGTCGCGTTGCACGTGCGCAACGCCAGCCCGGAGATCGGTCATCGCGCGCTGTCGCAGGTCCGGCTCGGTCCGGCGTGCTGGTTCGGCGTGCAGGTCACCGAGGGCAAGGCGGTCATCGAACTGGCCGTGGTGCAGACCGACAAGGGCACCGCACTGGACACCGTTCGGCATCAGGCGGGGGCCTCGGCCGCGGTGTTCTTCGGTGACGACGTCACCGACGAGAAGGCGTTCCGCGTGCTGTCCGGCCCGGACGTCGGCATCAAGGTCGGCGACGGCGAGAGCCTGGCCAAGTTCCGGGTGGACAGCACCGAGGCCGTGGCGTGCGCGCTGGCCTACCTGCTGGAGGAGCGCCGGACCTGGCTGGCCGGCGCGAGCGCGCCGCGCATCGAGCGGCTGACCATGCTGGCCAGCCCGCGCTCGGTCGCGCTGCTCACCCCGGACGCCACGGTGACCTGGTTCTGCCATCCGGAGCCCGATTCGGCCGCGGTGTTCGCCCACCTGCTCGGCGGCCCGCAGGGCGGCCACTTCACCATCGAGCCGGAGCGGCCGGGCCTGCCGCTGTCGCAGCGTTACGTCGACGGCACGATGACCGTCGAAACCCGTTGGGCCAAACTGCAAGTCACGGACTACCTGCCGCACGACGTAGCCCCGACCCGCACCGACCTCACCCGGGTGATCACCGGCGACGCGAAGGCCGTGGTCACCTTCGCCCCGCGCCCGGAGTTCGGCCAGGTGCCGGTGAATCTCGAGGCGCAGGAGGGCGGGCTGCGGGTGTACGGCACCAACGACCCGATCGTGCTGCGTTCACCCGGCGTGCGGTGGGAGATCGTCTCGGACGGTACCCACGAGTCGGCGCGGGCCGTCGTGGATCCGTCCAAGGGGCCGGTCGTGCTCGAACTGCGCTGCGGCACCGCCGATCTCGATCCCGCCCCGGCCAGTGAGGCGGAGCGGCGGCGGGAGGCGCAGCGGTACTGGTCGGATTGGGCGGGGACGCTCACACTGCCGCCGCTCAAGCCCGACCTGATGAAGCGCTCCGCGCTGACCCTGCGCGGCCTGGTGCACGCGCCGTCCGGCTCGATCCTCGCGGCCGCCACCACCTCGCTGCCCGAGGACATCGGCGGCGTGCGCAACTGGGACTACCGCTACTGCTGGCTGCGCGACGCGGCGCTGACCGCGCAGTCGCTGGTCTCGCTCGGCTCGCTCGCCGAGGCGGAGGACTACCTGGGCTGGGTGCACCGCGTGCTGGAGACCTTGCCCGGCCCCGAGCGGCTGCACCCGCTGTACACGCTGTACGGCGAGACGCTGCCGCCGGAGGCCTCGATCGACCAGCTACCCGGCTACGCCGGCTCCCGCCCGGTGCGCGTCGGCAACGCGGCCAACATGCAGGTTCAGCTGGACGTCTTCGGTCCGATCGTGGACCTCATCGCCACCCTGGCGCACGCCAGGGAGCTGCGCGGCGTCACCGATCCGGCGAACGTGCTGCCCGACGCCGACTGGGAGCTGGTGTGCGCCATGGTCTCGGCGGTGCAGCGGCGCTGGCAAGAGCCCGACCACGGCATCTGGGAGATCCGCGGCAACCCCCGCCACCACGTGTACTCGAAGGTGATGGGCTGGCTGACCGTCGACCGGGCGCTCACCCTGGCGCAGAAGTTCGATCGCGAGGCCGATCCGGCCTGGCCGGTGCTGCGCGACACCATCGCCGACGAGGTGAAGGCCAAGGGCTGGAACGACGAGGTGCAGTCCTACACCGCGGCGTACGACGGCACCGACCTGGACGCGGCGACGCTGCACATCGGGCTGAGCGGCCTGATCGACCCGTCCGACCCGCGCTTCGCGGCGACGGTCGTGGCGACCGAGGCCGAGCTGCGCAGCGGCTCGACGGTATACCGCTACCACCACGACGACGGCCTGCCCGGCGGCGAGGGCGGATTCCACCTGTGCGCGGCCTGGCTGGTCGAGGCGTACCTGCTGATCGGCAAGCGCTCCGACGCCGAGGCGCTGTTCGCCCAGCTGGTCGACGTGGCGGGCCCGACCGGGCTGCTCAGCGAGGAATACGACCCGGTGGCCGAACGGTCGCTCGGCAACCATCCGCAGGCGTACAGCCATCTGGGCCTGTTGCGCTGCGCGCAGCTGCTGGGGCAGCCGGTGGAGGCCGCGCTGGTCTGACCACGTAGGAGCCGAGGGCCCGCGAACGAGGAATCGTTCACGGGCCCTTCGCATTCGGTTTCCAGGTGGGCGTCGCATCCGAACGCTTGACGGCCCCTGCTAGAGTTAACGGGAACGATTTCCATTATGATCTAGAGCACGGCCAGGAGTACCCCACGTGAGAACCCGATTCGCCATCAGTTGCGCAGGTATCGCCGTGGGAGTCGTCTCCGCCCTGACGCTGACCGCCTGCGGCGGCTCCAACGACGACGGACGCCCGACCGTCGTCGCCTCCACCGACGTCTGGGGCGATATCGCCGCCGCCGTCGCGGGCCCCGACGCCGCCGTCCGGTCGCTGATCACCGATCCGTCCGCCGACCCGCACTCGCACGAGACCTCCGCGGTCGAGTCGGCGGCGCTCAGCGATGCCGACCTCGTGGTCTACAACGGCGGCGGCTACGACCGGTTCGCCGAGAAGGCGGTGGCGGGCACGAACAAGCGCACCGTGGACGCGTTCGCCCTGCGGGCCGATCAGAGCGACGACAACGAGCACGTCTGGTACGACGTGCGCACCGTCGACGTGGTCGCCGACCGGATCGCCGCCCAACTCGGCGAACTGGACCCGGGCAAGGCCGCGGCCTACGCCGAGCGCGCGACGACGTTCAAGAACCGGCTCGCCGCGGTTACCGCCATCACCGGCGCACTCGCCGCCGAGCATCCGAAAACTCCGGTGCTGCAGACCGAGCCCCTCGCGCACTATCTCCTGGTCGCCACCGGAGCCGACGACCGGACTCCGCACGAGTTCCAGGAAGCCATCGAGCAGGAGACCGACCCGGCCCCGGCGGCCGTCGCGGCGACGCAGGACCTGCTCACCGGCAAGCGGGTCCGCGCCCTGATCTACAACGTGCAGACCGAGGACAAGATCACCAAAGACCTGCGCGCGACCGCGCGGAGCGCGGGCGTCGCCGTCGTCGAGGTGACCGAGACCCTGCCCGACGGCGTGGATTACATTCAGTGGCAGACGAAGAACGCGCAGGCGCTCGCCGCCGCGCTGGGCTGAGCAGATGAACAAGGGAGCCGCGCTGACCGCACACGCCGACGAGGTGGAACGGCGCTCGACCATCGGCGAATCGGCCGCGGTGCGACTGGAGGCCGCCCGCTTGTCGTTCGGAGACCGAACCCTTTGGGAGGGGCTGGATCTCACTGTCGCGCCGGGTGAATTCGTCGCGGTCCTCGGGCCGAACGGTTCGGGCAAGACCTCGCTGCTGAAGGTGCTGTTGGGTCAGGTCGGCCTGAGTTCGGGCGCGGCTCGGATCGCGGGCTCTCCCGCGCGCACCGGCAATCACGACATCGGCTACATACCGCAACAGAAGACGATCGACGCCGGGGTGCAGTTGCGCGGCGTCGATCTCGTCGGCCTCGGCGTCGACGGGCATCGCTGGGGGCTCGGGCTGCGCTCCCGCGCCGAACGCAGGCGGAAGGTGGCCGCGGCCATCGCCGACGTGGGCGCCGAGCGATTCGCCCACGCGCCACTGGAATCCATGTCCGGCGGCGAACAGCAGCGACTGCGGGTGGCGCAGGCGCTGGTCGGCGATCCGAAGGTGCTGCTGTGCGACGAACCGTTGCTCAGCCTCGACCTGGCGAATCAGCGACTGGTCGCCGAGCTCATCGATCGCCGCAGGCGCACTCACGACACCGCGGTGCTCTTCGTGACGCACGAGATCAACCCGATCCTGCCCCTGGTGGACCGGGTGCTGTACCTGGTCGACGGCAGGTTCCGGATCGGGACGCCGGAAGAGGTGATGACCTCGGCGGTGCTGTCGGAGTTGTACCGCACCCAGGTGGACGTACTACGGGTACGCGGGCGTCTGGTGGTCGTCGGCACCGGCGACACCATGGACGCGCTCGGCACCGCGGGCGGCCACTGCCACGGCCCGGCCGGCGACGAGTTCGCCCACGGCGATTCCGCCGGTAGCCCCGCACCGGACGATGACGCCACCTCGACCACGGGATCCGTCGAAGAGCCGGTCCCCTCAGCACCGACCTCAGCGCATGCCGCCGTCGCCGCTACCTCGACCGACACGGAAACCGGCACACGAACCAGCCGCTCGGCAATCAACGGCAGCGCCCCGGCCGAACGAACACCGGCAGTCCCGACGACCGCCGCCCCGACTTCAGGCCGATCGCCGACCACCGACGATGCACGCGTCGCCGCTACCTCGACCGACACGGGAACCGGCACACGAGCCGGCCACGCGGCGACCCGCGGCACCGCTCCGGCCGAACGAACACCGGCGGTCCCGACGACCGCCGTGCGCCCGAACTCGGGCCCACCCTCGACCATCGATGTGACGAGTGGTGGCTCGACGCCGATCGACCCGAAGACCAACGAACCGGCGGTGAGCAGTGCGCCGATGACCGAACCGACATCGAGCAGCCTGGCATCCGCGGTCGACACATCGCCCAGCCCGGCGAACGGCAACGCGGCAACGGGCGACGTGGCGTCCGGACACCCGATCCACGGCAACGGTTCGACGGCGGCCCACGCTTCGGCGGAGCGTATCCAAGGCGACGGCGACCGTCCGACGGCGGATCCCGAGCAGAGCGGAGTGCGTTCGTGACCGACAAGCTCTCCAGCGTCCTCGGCAAGATGCTGGACTTCGGCACCACGGCGAACCTGCTGTCCTACGGTTTCGTCCAGCAGGCGCTGCTCGCGGCGGCCCTGCTGGGGCTGCTGTCCGGCGTGATCGGTCCGCTGATCATCAGCAGGCAGATGTCGTTCGCAGTGCACGGCACCAGCGAGCTTTCGTTGACCGGAGCCGCCGCCGCGCTGCTGGCCGGTGTCGGCGTCGGTTTGGGGGCCATCGCGGGGTCGGTGGTCGCGGCGGTGTTGTTCGGCCTGCTCGGCGCGCGGGCGCGGGAACGCGATTCGGTGATCGCCGTGGTGCTCTCGTTCGGGCTCGGACTCTCGGTGCTGTTCCTGTGGTTGGGCCCCGATCGCGCGGGATCGAAATTCTCCCTGCTGACCGGCCAAGTGGTCAGCGTCGGCAACAACGGGCTCGGCCTGCTCGCCGTCTGCACCGCCGGAGTGATCGCGGTGCTGGCCTTCGTCTACCGGCCGCTACTGTTCGCCAGTTCCGACCCGGAAGTGGCCGTGGCGCGCGGTGTCCCGGTGCGGGCGCTGTCCATCGTGTTCGCCGTCCTGCTGGGCATCACGGCGGCGTTCGGGGTGCAGATCGTCGGCGCGCTGCTGGTCCTCGCCCTGCTGATCACCCCGGCCGCCGCGGCCGCCCAGCTCACCGCGGACCCGGTTCGAGCGACCGTGCTCGCCGTGGTGTTCGCTGAGATCGCCGCCGTTGGCGGCATCCTGCTGTCGCTCGCGCCTGGCGTCCCCGTCTCGACCTTCGTCACCACGATCTCGTTCCTGATCTACCTGGCCTGCCGCCTGCTCGGCACCCGTGACCGCAGACTCGCGCACGCCCGCTGAAGGCGTCGTGCGCCGGTCTACTGACGCCGCACCGGCATGTCGAGAAGTTCTCGCGATCGACGTCCGGGTGATGGCGGTGACCTCATGGCGAGCGCAACGCCGGCCAGCGGTGCCGCGACCGCCAGTCCAGCGGCTATCAGTGCTGATCAGCGCCTAGCTCGCAAACCGGACCGATTTTGATGGCAGCCGCCTTCAGTCATTGGCAAATGCTTTCGTATGCTCGACTCATCGCGCCCCCGAACGAATGGTGACCAACGATGATCGACTTCGCGATTCCCGCCGACCTCGCCGCCGAACGCGACCGAGTGCGCCGCTTCGTCATCGACAAGATCGTCCCCTACGAGCGCGACCCGCGCCTGACCGCGCACGGGCCGACCGACGAGCTGCGGCAGGAACTCGTCGAACTCGCCCGCGCCGAGAAGCTGCTCACCGTGCAGGCGCCCGATTCGCTCGGCGGACGCGGACTGACCCACATCGAGCAGGCGGTGATCTACGAGGCGGCGGGCTGGTCCACGCTCGGCCCGGTCGCGATGAACTGCGCGGCGCCCGACGAGGGCAACATGTTCCTGCTGTCCAAGGTGGCCGATCCCGACCAGGTCCAGCGTTACCTGGCCCCCGTGGTCGCGGGCCACCAGCGTTCGGTCTTCGCCATGACCGAGCCCGACGGGGCCGGCTCCGACCCGGCCCAGCTGGCCACCAGCGCCGCCTTCGACGGCGAGAACTTCACCATCAACGGCCGCAAATGGCTGATCACCGGGGCGAACGGCGCGAAGACCTGGATCATCATGGCCCGCCTCGCCGCCAACCCGCATCTGCCCGAGGGCCCAACGCTGTTCCTGGCCGACGGCGCGGAACCCGGCATCGTCATCGAACGCACGATGAACACGATGGACCGCAACTATGTCGCCGGGCACGGTGTGGTCCGCTTCGACAACCTGACTCTGCCCAGGGAAGCGCTGCTCGGCGAGGCGGGCCAGGCGCTGCGCTACGCCCAGCTCCGGCTCGCCCCCGCCCGCCTGACCCATTGCATGCGGTGGCTCGGCGCGGCCGAACGCGCCCAGAGCATCGCCGTAGAGCACGCGCGCACCCGCACCGCGTTCGGCAAGCCGATCGGCGACCACGAGGGCGTGTCGTTCATGCTCGCCGACAACGAGATCGCCCTGCACCAGTGCAGGCTGACCATCTGGCACGCGTGCTGGCTGATGGACAACGGCGAGAAGGCACGGCACGAGAGTTCGATCGCCAAATCGTTCGTGTCCGAGGAGTTGTTCAAGGTCGCCGACCGCTGCGTGCAGGTGCTCGGCGGCATCGGCATCAGCGACGAGACAGTCGTCGAGATGATCTTCCGGGACATGCGCGCCTTCCGCCTCTACGACGGGCCCACCGAGGTGCACAAGTACGCCATCGGGCGCAAGGTGCTGCGCGGATAGCCGAGGACTTTCGGCCCCGGGTCAGCTGCGCGCGCGTCGGCTAACATCCTGTGGCATGAGTTCGGAACTGCACGTCGACGTCTCCCGGGGCGTCGCCGTGCTCACGCTCAACCGGCCCGCCCAGCAGAATGCCTTCACCCCCACGATGGCCGCCGAGTTGGGCGCCGCGTTGCAGCGCTGCGATTCGGAAGACGCCATCCGTGCCGTGATCATCACCGGCACCCCGCCCGCGTTCTGCGCGGGCGCGGACCTGTCCAATCGGGTGGGCGAGGTCAGCGCCACCATCGATCCGCCGCCGTGGCGGGTGCGCAAACCGGTGATCGCGGCCGTCAACGGCCACGCGGTCGGCATCGGCTTGGCCCTGGCCTTGCAGTGCGATCTTCGGTACATGGCACGCGACGCGGTGTACGGGCTGAATCAGGTCCGCCGCGGCGTGCTGGCCGACGGCTACGCCCACTGGACGCTACCCAGGCTGGTCGGCATGGCCAACGCCGCCGACATCATGCTGACGGGGCGCACCTTCGACGGCGACGAGGCGAAGGCGATGGGCGTGGCCAACAGCTCGCTGCCCGCGGGCGAGGTGCTACCGACGGCGCTGGCCGTCGCGCACGACATCGCGAACGGCTCGGCGCCACTACCGGTGGCACTGTCCAAGCGGCTGCTCTGGGAGGGGCTCGGGATGAACCCGGCCATGGTCGGTCAACTGGAAACCGATCTCAACCAGCACGCGACCAAGAGCATCGACGGCGGCGAGGCCATGGCCGCGTTCCGGGATCGCAGGCAGCCCAGCTGGTCGGGCAGCGTCAGCACGGAATGGCCCGCCTGGGACACCGCCGGGCGCGAACGGCCCAGTCTGGACTAGGCGGCTCGCCCGGCTGAGTGCGATGCCGCGGAATGTCACCGCCGGCGGTAGCGCCCCTCCGCCCCACGCGGGACTCGGTCAGCGCCGCTCAAGCATTACCGCCGAGCACGATGAACAGGAACAGCAGCGCGAAGACGATCATCAGGACGGTGCCGATGACGCCGAGGACGTAGCCGACCAGCACCTGAGCGCGACCACCGTACGCGCCGCCGGATTCCTCGATCTGGTCGAGCGCGCGCCGTCCCAGCGCCCACGCCACCGGCCCCAGCACTCCGCAGCAGAGGACGCTCGCCGCGCCGAGAAACAACACCGCCGTCGCATTCGGATGCTCGACCGGCGCGCCAATGGGCTGATTGGGTATCACCACCAGCCGAATTCTACTGGGCTCCTCGGCGTCTCCGGGTTTTTAGGCCGTATGGATCGGGAGCCGCGAGATTCGGGGGCAGGTCCTGCGTTCAGTGGTACTCGGGTTCTGGGCGTGCCCGGTGAGCTACCCATGTTCTGGCTAGATCAGTTGTTGCGCTGCGTTTTTCGTCGCGAACTACGAGCCGTCCGCAGCTCGGAGCGTGCCAGTACGACGTGGGATACCCGGAGCCGGGCAACGGGAGTCCAGCACGGGAACGTGCTCAGGCGCGGCGTTGGCGGGCGACTTCGGACAGCACCACACCGGCGGCGACCGACGCGTTCAACGATTCCACCGGGCCCGCCATCGGAATCGACAAGATCGAGTCACAGGACTCCCGCACCAGGCGGGACAGTCCTTTGCCCTCCGAGCCGACCACGATCACGGTCGGCTCGCGACCGTCGAAATCGTCCAGCGTGGTATCGCCACCGGCGTCCAAGCCGACGACCTGAATGCCCTGAGCCGCCCAATCCTTCAGCGTGCGAGTGAGATTGGTCGCGCGGGCGACCGGAAGCCGAGCGGCGGCGCCCGCGCTGGTGCGCCAGGCCACCGCGGTGACGCTCGCGCTGCGTCGCTGCGGGATCAGGACGCCGTGGCCACCGAAAGCCGCCACGGAACGCACCACCGCGCCCAGATTGCGCGGATCGGAGATGTTGTCCAGCGCCACCAGCAACGCGGGCTCGGCGGCGTTGCGCACCCGGTCGAGCAGATCGTCCGGGTGGGCGTAGCGATACGGCGGCACTTGGAGCGCGACACCCTGGTGCAAACCGTTGGCGCTCAACCGATCCAAGTCGGTGCGCGGAACCTCCAGGATGGAGATACCGGTGTCGGCGGCCAGCCGCACGCTCTCGGTCAGCCGGTCGTCGTTCTCGGTGCCGACCGCGACGTACAGTGCCGTCGCGGGCACGCCGGCACGCAAGCACTCGACCACCGGGTTGCGCCCGAGCACCAACTCCGGCCCGTCCTCGGTCTTGCGTCCGGCGGGCCGTGCCGCCGCGCCACGAGCGGACGGACGGCCCTGCGCGGCTTTGGTTTTCGCGGCCGCGCGCTTGGCGGCAGGATGCTTGGTGCGCATCTCGGCGGGCGGGGTGGCGCCACGCCCCTCCAGTCCGCGCCTGCGCTTGCCGCCGGAGCCGACCACGGCGCCCTTCTTGCTGCCGCTCTTGCGGACCGCGCCGCGGCGCTGCGAATTGCCTGCCATCACTTGGCCTTTCCGGGTTGCGGCGCACCGAGCGCCCATTCGGGACCGCCGGCCGTGTCGGTGACCTCGATCCCCGCGGACTGCAGACGATCGCGCACGGCGTCGGCGGCCGCCCAGTCCTTCGCGGCCCGCGCCTCCTGACGGCGGTCGAGTTCCGCACGCACCAGCACGTCCAGCGCGCCGAGCGCGGCCGAGGAATCGCTCGGTGTGTACCAGTGCGGATCGAGCGGGTCGACACCGAGAATGGCGAGCATGGCACGCACCTGGCTCGCCAGGTCGCGCGCGGAGTCGATCGCGCCGACCTCCAGCGCCTTGTTGCCCTCGTGCACCGCGCGATGGATCTCCGCCAGCGCCTTCGGCACCGCGAGATCGTCGTCGAGCGCGGCGGCGAACGCGTCGGTCCACTTGCCCACCGGGATCTCACCGGCCCGGTCCACCACCCGGTTCACGAACGCCTCGATGCGCTGATAGGACTGCGCCGCGTCGTGCAGCGCCTTGTCCGAGTACTCCAGCATCGAGCGGTAGTGCGCGCTGCCCAGGTAGAACCGCAGTTCGACGGCCCGCACCTGCTTCAGCACGTTCGGCACGGAGAGCACGTTGCCCAGCGACTTGGACATCTTCTCCCCGCCCATGGTCACCCAGCCGTTGTGCAGCCAGTACCTGGCGAAGCCGTCACCGGCGCCCTTCGACTGGGCGATCTCGTTCTCGTGGTGCGGGAACACCAGATCCATTCCGCCGCAATGGATGTCGAATTCCGCACCGAGATAGAACTCGGCCATCGCGGAGCACTCCAGGTGCCAGCCGGGGCGGCCGGGGCCCCACGGGGACGGCCAGGTCGGCTCGCCCGGCTTGGCCGCCTTCCACAAGGTGAAGTCACGCGGATCGCGTTTGCCTTCGCCCGCGCTCTCGCCTTGATGCACGTCGTCGAGCTTGTGGCCGGACAGCTTGCCGTAATCGGGGTAACTGACCACGTCGAAGTAGACGTTGCCCTCGGAAGCGTAGGCGTGACCGCGATCGATCAGCCGCCGCATCATCTCGACCATCTGCGTGATGTGGCCGGTGGCCCTGGGCTCCGCGGACGGCGGCAGCACACCGAGCCGTTCGTAGGCGCGATCGAAGGCGCGCTCGTGCGTGGCAGCCCACTCCCACCACGGCCTGCCCGCTTCGGCGGCCTTGGTGAGGATCTTGTCCTCGATATCGGTGACGTTGCGGATGAAGAAGACGTCGATGTCATGCGCGAGCAGCCAGCGTCGCAGCACGTCGAACGCGACTCCGCTACGCACATGGCCGATGTGCGGCTCGCCCTGCACGGTAGCGCCACAGAGGTACACCGAAGCACGGCCGGGGACCAAGGGCGCGAAATCGCGCACGGTCCGCGTGTCGGTGTCAAAGAGGCGCAGCGTCACGGCAGTCGATCCTAGCTGGTGTATAAGGTCGTTCACGGACCGGCTCGGGTCCGTCGGAGCTGGATCAACGACAGGCTTGCAGCAAGGCCGTCGCCACGGCGGCGACGCCCTCGCCGCGACCGGTCAGGCCGAGCCCGTCAGTGGTGGTGCCGGACACCGAGACCGGGGCGTCGAGCAGCTCGCCGAGTACCTGTTGCGCCTCGGCGCGCCGAGGCCCGATCTTGGGGCGATTGCCGATCACCTGCACCGCGGCGTTGACCACCTCGAAGCCCGCCTCGTCCAGCAGGCGGCGCACTTCCTTCAGCATGGCCGCGCCGGAGACGCCCGCCCATTCGGGGCGTCCGGTGCCGAATACCGCGCCGACATCGCCGAGGCCCGCCGCGGACAGCAGCGCGTCGCAGAGGGCGTGCGCGGCGACGTCGCCGTCCGAGTGGCCCGCGCAGCCGTCGTCGCCGTCGAACAGGAGACCGGCCATCCAGCAGGGCCTGCCCGCTTCGATCGGATGGACGTCGCTGCCGATGCCGACGCGCATGGTCACGGCGTCACCGCCCGTCCGATGCCCGCGCCGTCGAGTACCGCGTCGGCGAGCCGGAGGTCGAGTGGAGTGGTGATCTTGAAGGCGAGCGGATCGCCGGGAATGGTGTGGACCGCGACGCCCAGCCGCTCGACCAGGCCCGCGTCATCGGTCGCCTGGATGCCCTCGGGCGCGTAGGCGGAGCGCAGCAAGTCGGCCGCGAAACCCTGCGGCGTCTGGATCGCGCGCAACCGGGCGCGGTCGGGCGTGCCGGTCACCGCGCCGACCGCGTCGACGGACTTGATGGTGTCGGCCACCGGGAGCCCGGGGACCACGGCGGGACGGCCAGCCCGCAGTTCCGCCGCGACCCGGGCGATGAGCTCGGGCGGCGTGAGCGCCCGGGCGGCGTCGTGCACCAGAAAGTAGGCGGCGTCGGGCGCCGCGGCGATACCCGCCCGCACCGAGTCGATGCGTTCGGCGCCGCCGACGACCACCTGGACCGAATTCGTGGGCGGCAGCAGGGCAACGGCGCTGTCGACGAGTTCGGCGGGAACCATCACGATGATCCGCTCGACCGCGCCGGAGGCGATCAAGCCTTCGACGGCGAGCCGGACCATGGGTGTGCCGCCGACCGGGACGAACGCCTTGGGTGCGGATTCACCCAGACGCACGCCACGACCGGCGGCAGGCACCAGAGCAACGACGGGTCCGTCGGTGGAACGGACACCGTTGTCAGGTGTGTTCACGGTCAGGAAGCCGCTGCGAGGACCTCATCGAGCAGGGTCTCAGCCTTGCCGTCATCGGTGCCTTCGGCCAGCGCGAGCTCACCGACAAGAATCTGCCGAGCCTTGGCGAGCATGCGCTTCTCACCCGCGGACAGGCCGCGGTCCTGTTCCCGGCGCCACAGATCGCGGACGACCTCGGCCACCTTGTTCACATCGCCGGAAGCGAGCTTCTCGAGGTTGGCCTTGTAGCGGCGGGACCAGTTGGTCGGCTCCTCCGTATGCGGCGCGCGAAGCACCTGGAAGACCCGATCGAGACCCTCCTGACCCACGACGTCACGCACGCCGACGTATTCGGCGTTCTCCGCGGGAACCCGAACAGTGAGATCGCCTTGGGCGACCTTCAGGACCAGATACTCTTTTTGCTCACCCTTTATGGTGCGAGTCTCGATTGCTTCGATCAGCGCCGCTCCGTGGTGGGGGTAAACGACGGTGTCTCCGACCTTAAAAATCATGTGTCCCGTGCCCCTTTCGATGTTCACAGTTTAACATGCGACTCGATAACGGCGCGATCAACTGTGCAGGTCAGGGCCACAACGAGGCAACCGTGGGGCTTGACAGATGCCAGGCTGTGTGCATTACGTTGTGCCAGAACGGGTTATCTCCCGGCTGGAGTCGGCGCCGCTCGCCGCCCACGCGTCGGCACCTTCGTGGCAACCTCCGAAGTTCGATCGAACCGTTATCGACACGCCGGGTGTCGGCGCGGACGCCCCCGTGGCCCCGTCGCATGCGCCCGGGCCGAACCCCGAGTTCGACCCGGCCCCCGCGCCCGGGCTCTCGAGGGAACTACTACGCTGCCTAGTTACTACGCTCCCGCGCGGAGCCAGAGCCCGGTCGACATGGAGGGACAACCCGTGACTGCCCTGAAAGCTGTGACCGCCCCGAAGGGGGCGCGACGTCGCATGGTGACGGTTGCCGCACTCGCCGCCGGAGCGGCGATCGCGCTGTCCGGCTGCGGCGCGGGCCAGATCGCGCAGACCGCCGAACAGGTCGCCGCCGTGAACGGCAACCACGCCGACGTGGGCCGCATCGCGCTGCGCAACGTGCACATCGTGTACCCGTCCGAGGGCACCGCGTACAACAACGCCAAGGGCGGCAAGGCGCTCATCGCGCTGTCCATCATCAACAACGGCGAGTCCGTCCCCGACGAGCTGACCAGCATCACGACCGACCTCGGCACCGTCAAGATCACCCCCGCCTCCGGCAAGTCGGTCGTCGAACTCGCCCCGCAGCAGACCGTCGTCGCGGCGAGCCAGCCGGTCAAGCGCGAGGCCGCGTCGACCACCACCAGCGCCGCGCCGACCACGAGTGCCGGTGCGCCCACCTCAGCGCCGCGCTCCGCCGCGCCGACCACCACCGCCGAGTCGCACGGCTCCCCGGCCGCCGCCGAGGACCCGGAGGCCAACCCGATCCTGATCGAGATCACCGGCCTGACCAAGGACATCGCCCCCGGCCTGACCTACAACGTCTCGTTCAACTTCAAGCAGAACGGCACCGTCCAGGTCCAGGTCCCGGTCGACGCGGGCCAGCACACCGAGCGCCACGAGTCCGACAAGTCGGGCCCGGCCGAAGCCGAGCACACCGGCGGTCACTGAGGCTGTGTCTGATTCGCAGCGCCTGCGGCGCTGCGTGTTCGCGGCGCAGGCGCTGGAAATCAAACACTGTCGGCCCTGGTGCGTATGGTGCCGGTGTGGCAAAGACCAAGCCGACCTTCCGCTGCTCCGCCTGTTCGCATGAAGTCGCCAAATGGGTGGGCAAGTGCCCCGAATGCGGGGCTTGGGGCACCGTCGACGAAGTAGTCGCCGCGGCAGGTGCGGTCGGGTCTCCTGGGCGCAAGGCGATGTTGCCGAGCACCGCGGCCGCGCCGATTTCGCAGATCGATTCCAAGGTCACCAGAGCGCGGCCGACGGGCGTCACCGAGTTGGACCGCGTGCTCGGCGGCGGGGTGGTGCCGGGATCGGTGGTGTTGCTGTCCGGCGAGCCGGGGGTGGGCAAGTCGACGCTGCTGCTCGAGGTGGCGCATCGCTGGGCGGCTCAGCGCGACGAGAAGTCGCTGTACGTCACCGCCGAGGAGTCGGCGGGGCAGGTCCGGCTGCGGGCCGATCGCACCGGCGCGGTGCACGACCGGGTCTATCTGGCGGCGGAATCGGACCTGTCGATCGTGCTGGGACACGTCGAGCAGGTGCGGCCGACGCTTCTGGTGGTCGACTCGGTGCAGACCATGCTCGCCCCGGAGGTGGACGGCGTGATCGGCGGCGTCACCCAGGTGCGCGAGGTGACCGCCGCGCTGACCTCGCTGGCCAAGGCGAGCGGGATCGCGGTGCTGCTGGTCGGGCACGTCACCAAGGACGGCAACGTCGCGGGCCCGCGCACGCTCGAGCACCTGGTCGACGTCGTGCTCCAGTTCGAAGGCGACAAGAACTCCACGCTGCGCATGGTGCGCGGCATCAAGAACCGCTTCGGCAGCGCCGACGAGGTGGGCTGCTTCGAGCTGCACGAGGATGGCATCGCCTGTGTCGACGACCCGTCCGGCCTGTTCCTGCACCATCGAACGGATTCCGTGCCGGGCACGGCGGTGACTGTCGCGATGGACGGCAAGCGTCCGCTGGTCGGCGAGGTGCAGGGCCTGACCGTGAAGACCGAGATTCCGCAGCCGCGCCGCGCGGTGAGCGGTCTGGACTACAACCGGGTCGCCATGGTGCTGGCCGTCCTGCAGAGCCGCGGCCGGGTGTTCCTCGGCAAGAGCGACGTCTACGCCGCGACGGTCGGCGGCATGCGCCTGGTCGAGCCGTCCGCCGACCTGGCCATCGCGCTCGCCATCGCCAGCGCCGAGTCCGACGTCCCGATCCCCCCGGGCTGGGTGATCCTCGGTGAGGTCGGACTGGCCGGTGAGGTCCGCAAGGTAACCGGCCTCAACCGCAGACTGGCCGAAGCCGAACGCCTCGGCTTCACCACCGCCCTGGTACCCCCCGGCCTCGCCCCGGTGAAAAGCACCATGAAGATTCACGAGGTCACCGACCTCCGCTCCGCCATCCGCATAGCGGGCCTGCGCAAACTACGCGCCGCCCCTGAGGGGGCCGCCAGCTGACCTACCCTCTCAAGCGATGTTGAACGGCTCGGCCATGCTGCGTACCGAACCCAATTGCGCGACAACGCTGTACGCACCCGGTGGGACTTGGACGCGTTCGCCCGCGCAGTTGGGCTGGGATGTGGTGCCCGACCAGGTCACCGTGAACGCGGCCTGCTCGCCGCGGCTCATCGTGCGGACGTCGGGCTGGCCGTCCGGGTAGCAGTCGGTGCTCGACCACAGGCGCCGCTGGCCGTCGAGCGTGTGCACCGACACCTGTTGCAGACCGGAACCCATATCGCGGGTGCAGGCCATCGCCGAGATGTTGGTGATGACGATCCCGAACACCGGCTGCTCGCCCGTCTTGTAGGTGGGCTGCTCGACGGTCACCTTGATCGCCAGCGATTGGTCCGGGCACGGGCCTGCCGCGACGCTGGTTGCCGCCGCGGAGGACTTCGGCGCGCCGGACTCGCCCGACGGCTTGGCCCCCGCGTCGGCGGACTTGGTCACGACCGAGCTGGTCCCGGCGGCCGCGGTGTCACCGGGCGAGTCGCCGCCACGCGCGACCGCGAGCACGACCCAGATCACCAGCGCCAGGGCCACCACCAGGATCCCGATGGCGAACACGCGTCGACGCCAGTAGATCTCCGGTGGCAGCGGTCCATTCGGTTCCAGCACGCCTCAACGGTAAGGGCACCATCGGGCGCATCGTCTCAGGGGCACGGCGTGTCGGCCGCCCGCACCCGAGGGCGACGAGTACATTCCGCCGGCACGCTGGGGCGATGGCGGGCGCGCGGCAGCCTCAGACCACCTCGCCGATGTTGCCGACAACCCGGTGCAACTGCACTTTGCCCTCGGCCAGTTTGTAGGTCACGCAGGCGATGGCGCACTCACCGGTCGCGACCCGCTGCGAGATGATCATCGACCGCTGCATGAGCAGGCGGCTGGTCTCCACCACGTGCCTGGCCTCCATCTCGTCGACGGTGGACAGGCCTTCGCGCCGTCCGACCAGGATGGACGGCGCGACCCGCTCGACCACGCTGCGGATGAATCCGCCGGGCACCTCGCCGCCGTCGAGCGCGTCGATAGTGGCCTTCACGGCTCCGCAGCTGTCGTGCCCGAGCACTACGATGAGCGGCACGTTGAGCACCTGCACCCCGTACTCGATCGAGCCGAGCACCGAGCTGTCGACCACATGGCCCGCGGTACGCACCACGAACATGTCGCCGAGGCCCTGGTCGAAGATCAATTCGGCGGCGACCCTGGAGTCACCGCAACCGAACAGGATCGCGTGCGGGTGCTGGCCGCTGACGAGTTTGGCCCGGTCTGCGGCGCCCTGGCTAGGATGCAGCAGCGCACCGCTGACGAAGCGCTCGTTGCCTTCGCGCAGGGACTTCCAGGCACTGATCGGGTTGGAATCCGGCATACCGACCATTGTGCAGGACAGTTACGGTTACCAGCGAGTTCGGCCGGTTACAGGCGGGCAAATACCGTCTGGCGGCAGTAGTACGGGGATGGTGAGGACAGTGCGGAACGGCGCACCGAACGGCATCGACGCCGACACGTTGCTGGACTGGTACCAGGAGACCGCCCGGGATCTGCCGTGGCGCCACCCCGGCGTCACGGCGTGGCAGATCCTGATGAGCGAGATCATGCTTCAGCAAACGCCCGTGGTCCGGGTCGAGCCGATCTGGCGGGAATGGGTGGCGCGCTGGCCGGTCCCTTCGGCGATGGCCGCCTCGTCGCAGGCGGAAGTGCTGCGTGCCTGGGGCAAGCTCGGGTACCCGCGCCGTGCGCTGCGGCTGCACGAGTGCGCGAGGGTGCTGGCGAGCGAGCACGGCGACGAGGTGCCCGCCGACGTGGAGGTACTGCTCGGGCTACCGGGCATCGGCGCGTACACCGCGCGCGCCGTCGCCTGTTTCGCCTACGGACAACGCGTTCCGGTGGTGGACACGAACGTCCGCCGGGTGGTTGCCAGGGCGGTGCACGGGCGCGCGGAAGCGGGCAACCCGTCGTCGCGCGATCTCCCCGAGACCGAGGCGCTGCTGCCGCTGCGGATCGATCGGGCCGCGGTGTTCTCCGCCGCCCTCATGGAACTGGGTGCGACCGTGTGCACCGCCCGCACCCCCGATTGCTCGCGCTGCCCGCTGCCGAGCTGCGCGTGGGTCACCGCCGGGCGACCGGTGAGCGAAGTGGTCCGCCGCACGCAGAAGTACGAGGGCACCGATCGCCAAGCGCGCGGTCGGCTGTTGGACGTGCTGCGCGCCGCGAGCGGCCCGGTGGAGCGGGTGCGCCTGGATCTGGCCTGGACTCGCGACCCGGGCCAGCGCGACCGCGCGTTGGACTCGCTGCTGGTGGACGGACTGATCGAACAAACACCCGGCGGGTTGTTCGCATTGGCGGGCGAGGGCGGGACTCCTGGGGCCGACAGCTGAACGCCGAGATGGACTCCTGCCCTAGCTGCCAAGGACCCGCCGCAGGAAGCGCTCGACCTCCGCTCGGTAGCGCTCCGGTTGGTCGTCGTGCACGAGGTGTCCCGCACCGGGCACCAAGACATAGTCGGCGCCCGGATGGTCGGCGGCCATCTGCCGCATCTGCCCCGGCGGTGTGATGCTGTGCTCGCCCTCCAGCAGCAGGGCGGGCACTCGCACCGCATGCCAGTGCTGCCAGAAATCCCGCGTCCCCCACTCCTCGGAGATATCGCGGAAAGTGGTGACCGACCCGTGCAGCCGGTATCCCTCCGGCCCGCGTTCGAAAGAGTTCAGGAAATATCGCCCGGCGACCGGCCCGAAGAAGGACAGTACGGCTTCGTCGTCAGGGAATGGCTGCGGCCAGGCCTCGATCATCGCCGCCCAGTGCGTCGCGGTGCGGCCGGTGAAATCCGGCGCGATGTCCTCGATCACCAGCGCCCGCACCCGGTCGGGGTGAGTCGCCGCGAACACCCAGCCGTGCAGCGCACCCATCGAATGCCCGATCACCACCATCGGTTCCGCGATCGCGGCGGTGCCCGTGGCGAGGTCCGCGATGAAGGCCTCGGTCGTCAATTTCTCGGGTGCGGGCCTGCCGTGCCCGGCGGCGTCGAAGGTGTAGACGTGGCCGTGCTCGCGCAGCCAGTCCAGCTGATCGCGCCAGGTGCGCGCGCTGCCCATCAGGCCGTGCAACAGCAGGATCGGCGCGCCTGCTCCGCCTTCGTCGTGCAACATCGGTTCGACAATACGAGGCACCGAGCATCTGCTCGGCATCAGCCGCTAGCTTGGACACATGGCTGTTGTGAAGATCAACGCGATCGAGGTTCCCGAGGGCGCGGGCCCCGAGCTGGAGAAGCGGTTCGCCCACCGTGCGCACGCGGTCGAGAACTCCCCCGGCTTCCTCGGCTTCCAGCTGCTGCGCCCGGTGGCCGGAGAGAAGCGGTATTTCGTGGTCACCCAATGGGATTCGGAAGAGTCCTTCGCGGCCTGGCGGGACGGACCTGCGCGCGAGGCGCACGCGGGCGAGCGGCAGAAGCCGGTCTCGACCGGTGCGTCGCTGCTCGAGTTCGAGGTCGTGCTCGACGTGGACGCGAAGCCCGCCGACTGAGTCCGAGGCCCACCGCCGGGCAGGCCCGCCTGCCCGGCGACTCGCCCGACGCCGTGGTACGCCCGTGCCGGACCCGGTTGACGCCGGGGGTGTGCGGGTGTCACAGTTCGAAGGACAAACGCGAGGGTGACGCGGTAATTCCGGTGCGATTCCGGAGCGGTCGCGCCACTGTGTTCCACGCACCGAGTCCGGTGCCGGAAAGCCAGACACCGGCACCGTCGCGCCACCACCCTACGGGACGCGTATCCCAAGGAGGACTCGAATGGCCATCGCGCATTCACCCAGCCGGGCAACCGATTCCCTGGCCACCGTGCTCGTCACGGTCGGTGTCGTTCTTCTCGCACTGCTCACGCTGTACCTGGTCGGTTTCGACCAGGGCGTCATCTCGCGCAGCGGGATGTATCTGCATGAGCTGATGCACGACGGACGCCACCTGCTGGGGCTTCCGTGCCACTGATCGGTTCACTCCGAACACTGCTGTTGCGCGGCCTGCTGGCCGGTCTGATCGCCGGGCTGCTGGCCGCCACAGTCGGTTATTTCGTCGGCGAACCCAAGGTGGAAGCGGCCATCGCCATCGAGGAAGCGCACAGCGAACACGCCGGAGCCGCTGACGGGCACTCTCACGGCGAGCACGCCGAATCTCCTGGCGGGCATTCCCACGGTGACGAGGAAGAACCGCTGGTGAGCCGCGGCGGCCAGAAGTTCGGACAGTTTCTCGCCCTGGGGTTGGCCGGTCTCGCTCTCGGCGCCATCTACGCCTCGGTCGCGCATTTCGCGCGGCGCCACACCACGCTGTCCGGGCCGCGGCTCGCGCTGACGCTCGGTGTGGCCGGTTGGGCCGCGATCGTCGCGGTGCCTTTCTTCAAGTACCCGGCCAACCCACCGGCGGTGGGCGACCCGGACACCATCAACGAACGCACCCTGCTGTGGGTGGCGGCCGTCGTGCTCGGCATCGTGGCGGTCGGTGCGGCGGTGGCGGCGTTCACCGCGCTGCGCGCGCAATTGCCCACTTTCCGGCTGATCGGTGGCGTCGCCGCGTTCGTACTGGTCACCACCCTCGGCTACGTCCTGCTGCCCGGCGTGAACGAGGTGAGCGCGGATTTCCCGGCCACCCTGCTGTGGCAGTTCCGGGTGGCGTCGCTGGCCGAGACCGCGACCCTGTGGGCCTGCCTTGCTCTCGGTTTCGCGGCGCTCACCGAGTTCGCGACGCGTACCGATACCCGGGTACCGGTAGCCGCCGCTACCGGGGATTGATTCGCGTCCGGAAACCTTCAGGCAGTGTCGGTCCCATGACCGGCACTGCCTTTTCCGTCTGGCCCGCTTCGCCGCGTGTCCACCCGGGTGGACCGCCGCGCGCCGTCCGCGTCGCGTTCGTCGCGCTGGTCGTCGCGTTGGTCGCGGGTGGCGCCGAGGCGATCACGCGAGCCGTCCGCGCCTTCTCGACTGCCGACCCGGCGAGCCTCGCGACGGGGCTGGGGTTCCGCGCGGCCCTCTACCTTCTGGTGCTGGCCGTCGCGGTGCGCATGACCTACGGCGACCGCTGGGCACGCCTGCTGATCACCGTCGGCATCGGCGTGTTCGGCCTGCTGTCCCTGATCATCGAGCCGCTGGCCGCGGCCATGTCCGCGAACCAATTGCGCGATCTGGTCCGGGACGCCGCACCCGCGTCCTTGCTGCTCGCGACGTTCCGCACCGTGCACGTCACAGCCGTGCTGATCGCCATCCCGGCTCTCTACACCCGCCACGCCCGGCGCTACTTCCGCGAACGCTGACTGCCCCCAACGGTTTCGTGCCCCGCACCTTGTCACGGTGCGGGGCACGAAGCCTGCGCGGACTACGCGAGTGCGGCGTCGAGGGTGATGTGGTCGACGCCGGCGAGGGCCTTGCTGACGGGGCAGCCCGCCTTGGCGGCTTCGGCGGCGGCCTGGAAGGCGTCGGCGTCGATGCCGGAGACGCGACCGCGAACGGTCAGCTTGATCCCGGTGATCCGAAAGCCGCCCGCCGGATCGGGGCCGAGGGTCACGTCGGCGGTGACGTCCAGGCTGTCCGGGGTGCCGCCCGCGTTGCCGATCTGCGCCGACAGCGCCATCGCGTAGCACGAGGAGTGCGCGGCCGCGATCAGTTCCTCCGGGCTGGTGGTGCCGTCGGCCTCCTCGGCGGAGCGCTTGGGGAACGACACGTCGTACTTACCGACCCCCGAACTGGCCAGTTCGACCTGGCCCGAACCCTCCTGCAGGGTGCCGGTCCAGGCGGTACGCGCGGTACGTGTGGGCATCACGGTCCTTTCGCCGATGATCGTTTCACGATTCAGCACGAACCTACCCCGGCCGATTCGTCCCGGCCCACCTGTTCGCCGATCGGGTTCGCCCGACGCCCCGTGCACGCGCGCCGCGCGGTAAAGCAGCGGCGCGCCAAACGAATCCGCGCGGAGTTCTACTCCGGATTCGTGATCCTCGCCAGCACGATGCCGCCGAGGATCAACGCCAGGGCCAGCAAGCGCCCCGCACCGAGCGGGTCCTTGTGGACGACGATGCCGAGGGTGATCGCGCCGAGCGCGCCGATGCCGGTGAACACGGCGTAGGCGGTACCCACCGGCAACGTCTGCATGGCGCGCGACAGCAGATACACGGCGGTGACGCCGAGAACGAAGCAGATCAGGGTCGGGACGAGCCTGGTGAAGTTCTCGGTCGGTTTGATGCTCTGCGACCAGACGATCTCCACCACTCCGGCGGCGGCGAGGACTACCCAGTTCACGTCAGTGCTCCCCGGCCAGAGCGCGCGCGGCGGCCAGAGCGCGGACGTAGGACGTGTCGTGCTCGGCACGCAGGTGTGCCAGCGCTGGGTCCTGGCGGGAATTGGCTAGTTCCGCGTGCACGAAAACGGTGTCGGAAACCGCGAAATGGCCCGCGAAGAAGTCGCGCAGGAAGCGCTCTTGATAGTCGTAGGCCGCTTTCGGAGCACCGGGCGAGTAGGCGCCGCCGCGTGCGCTGGTCACGACGAACTTTCGGTGGGCGAGCGACATTCGCGGAAATGTCACCTGGTCCAGCCAGGCCTTGAGCGAAGCCGGAATCGAGTAGTTGTACATCGGGGTGCCGATCAGGATCACATCCGCCGCAAGCAACTCGGCCAGCAGTGGCTCGACGATCTCCCACGCGGCGGCATGTTCGGGAGTGCGCACCAATTCACCGATTCGTTCTACGTCCGTGTTCGGCAGGGTGAGCACAGCGTCGCACAGCTGAGTCCACCCCTCCCCGATGAACGGCACCGGGTCGGCCGCGAGGTCACGGTAGTGGTAGCCGCCGTCCGGGTGCCGTGCGCGCCACGCGTCCGCGAAGGCGGCGCTCAATTCCCGGCTGATCGACCGTCGCCGGGCGCTGGCATCCAGATGCAACAAGGTTCTCATGACCGACCTCCGATTAAGTGGACATAGCGTCCGATTCCTTCCGAGATCGACGATACGGTGAATATGGACATATTGTCCACTTATCGCCGAATCGGCTACAGTCACGGGCATGGAACCCCGATCCGACCTGCTCGCCGGTCACGGGCCGGGCCGGTCGGCGACCCCGCCGGAACGCGCGGACGCCGCACGCAACCGGGCCAAAGTGCTCGCCGCCGCCGCGGAGTTGTTCGCCGCCCGAGATCCCCGCACGGTGACGATGGACGACATCGCGAAGGCCGCCCGCGTCGGCCGAGGCACCCTCTACCGGCGTTATCCGGACACCAACTCGGTGGCGGTGGCCCTGCTGGACGAACACGAACGAGCGTTGCAAGAGAAACTGCTTTCCGGTCCTCCGCCGCTCGGCCCCGGAGCTCCCCCCGCACAGCGGCTGGCCGCGTTCTACGCCGCGATGGTCGAATTGCTCGACACACACGCGCATCTGGTGCTGGGCGCCGAGATCGGCGGCGCACGCTTCACGACCGGTGCTTACGGCTTCTGGTACGCGCATGTACGAGGACTGCTGGTCGCGGCGGGCATGCACGAACCGGACGCATTGGTCGACCCGCTGCTCGCGCCGCTGGCAGCGGAGGTCTACCGGCAACAACGTGAGCGCGGCTTGACCCCCGGACAGATCGCCCACGCGCTGCGAATGATCGCCGAAACCGTTCTCGGTGCCGGGTGATCTAACCGAAAACGAAACCGGCGGTGGACAACCACCGGTTTCGATACCCCTCGTCGCTCACACCAGATCGCGTCTGCGCATCAGCCAAACCGTGCCGACCGCGAACAGCACCGAATAGACGGCCAGCACGACCAGCGATTCCGTCGGCGAAAGAATCTGCAGCACACCGGGCGTGGCGGGACCGTCCACGGTGCGCATCGCTCCGGCCAGCGACCCGGCCGCCGTGCCGGGCAGATGATCGGTGACCACCTCGATCGGCGCGAAGATCCCGGCCACGCCGCGCAACAGGTTCTCCACCACCAGCACCCAGACCAGGCCGAGGCCCACCGCGAGCGCGGGCCCACGGGCGATCGCGCCGATCAGCGCCCCCGCCAACGTCCACATACCGAGGATGGCCACGCCGGTGGAAATTCCGAGGAGCGACCGATCCAGTGCGGGCATGGTGAGCGCCTGCGACTGGGACGCCGCGATCAGCGCGGCGACCGCGATGTCGACGACGAATGCCGCACACACCAGCGCCACCACCACGGTCGCGAGACTCACCACCACCGCGGCGACCGCTTGCACGCGCGAAGGCCCTTGGGTGTAAACGGTTTTCCAGGTTCCCCAGCCGTATCCGCTACCCACGGTCAGCGCGCCGAGGACGAGCATCAGCGCGCCGCCGAACATGGCCATGCCTTGGGTGAATACTTCGGGAACCGCCGCGGGCAGCATCTGTCGCAGCAATGCTTCGCGCGGCAGCCCGTTGGACATCCGGCTCGATCCCCCGGAGGTGTAGGCAAGATAGTTGAACAGATACGCGAACGTGAGGTTCAGCAGAATCCAGGTTCCGAGAACGATCCAGAATGCCGGCCACTTTCGCAGCCGCAGCATCTCGGCATTCGTGCTCGCGATCAGGTCCCGGATCGCCATGCCGTTCATCGCGCCGCCTCCCATCGCGTCATCTCGAAGAACACTTCTTCCAGGGACTTCTCCTCGACCCGCAACTCCAGTAGGTCCGCGCCCGCCGCCACGACCGCACGCGCCACGGCGGGCGCGGTGACGGTGTCCGACTCGATCCGGATGCCGCTCGCGGTCAACAGCGCCGAACGTCCACCCACCAGCCCGCGCACCGCGGGCAGGGCCACCTCCACCGGCTCGGCCCGCACCACCAGCGACGAGTTGCCGCGCAACTGCGCGACCGTCGCTTCGGTGCGCAGCGTGCCCTGCGAGATCACGCCGACCCGGTCGCAGATCGCCTGGACTTCGCTGAGCATGTGACTCGACAGCAGCACCGTGCGCCCCTCTGCGGCCAAAGCGGTGATCAGCTCCCGCATTTCGGCCATACCGGCGGGGTCGAGGCCGTTGGTCGGCTCGTCCAGGATGAGCAGGTCGGGGTTGCCCAGCAATGCCGCGCCCACGCCGAGGCGCTGTTTCATGCCCAGTGAGTAGGTCCGGTACTTGTCCTCGGCGCGGCCCGCCAGCCCGACTCGCTCGAGCGCGTCCTCCACCTCCGGGCGCCCGAGCCCGCGATATTCGGCGAGCACGCGCAGGTTGTCCCGGCCGGAAAGGTAGGGATAGAACCCGGGACCCTCGATGAGCACGCCGATCCGGCGCACCACCGCTGGATCGCCGGGCCGATGCCCCGCGACGGTGGCCGTACCCTCGCTCGGACGGATCAGCCCGGCCAGCATCCGCAGGGTGGTGGTCTTGCCCGCACCGTTCGGGCCGAGGAAGCCATAGATCTCGCCGTACGCGACGCTCATGCTCACGTCGTCGACAGCGGTGTGCTCCCCGTAGCGTTTGGTCAGCCCTCGGGTGACCACGATCGAATCTGCCATGCACCGAGAATCCGCCGCCGACCCCCTGCGGACATCCGTCGCCGGGCGACGATCCGCATACGTAGCTGGAACGACGGATCGATCCGTGGCCAGTGTCGGATCAGCTGGTGCGGAACCGCTTACATGGTCTGCGAACACCCGAATCGGTGCAATTTCCGCGAAATACGTTTCCAGGCGGACGTCGAATCACGACCGAGCCGCATAGGCTACGTGGGTGCGGGTGGCAGGGATGACAGATCGGAGTTCGGTCGGCTGGGATTGGGGCGTCGCGCTCGTCGTCGCCGCGGTTCAGTTGGTCGGAGGCACTTTCGCGAACATGCGGCAGACCGGAGTGCACTCCCTCGACGCGCTCGGTTACCTGCTGTTGCTCGCCGGCCCGGTGGCGCTGATCCGGCGCCGCGCGCAGCCGCTGCCCGTGCTGATCGTCGTGCTCGCCGTGTGCCTGGCGTACTTCCTGCGAGGCTACGGATACGGCCCGATCTTCGTCTCATTGGTCGTCGCCTTCTTGACCGCCGCGAGCAGCGGATCACGATGGTGGACTTATCCGCTCGTCCCGCTCGGGTACCTGGCGCTGGTCTGGCCGCTGCCCGCACTGCTCGACCGCCCCGCGAACCTGTGGCAGGTGTTCGCGCTGATGGCGTGGCTGGCCGTGCTGCTGCTGGTGGCCGAGGGCATCCGGCAGCGCAAGGCCGTGCTAGTCGCGCGCGGGCAGCGCGCCGAGGCCGCGCGCCGGGACGAGGAAGCGCAGCGTGAGCGGCGGGCCAGCGAAGAGCGGCTCGCCATCGCCCGCGAGCTGCACGACGTGCTGGCGCACAGTCTGTCGATGATCAACGTGCAGTCCTCGGTGGCGCTGGAACTGCTCGACAAGCGCCCGGAGCAAGCGGAGACGGCGCTCACGGCGATCAAGAACGCCAGTCGCGACGCCCTCGCCGAGGTGCACGCGCTCCTGCACACGATTCGGTCCGGAAGCGCACCCGCGACGCCCAGCGAGCAATCGCCCACAGAAGAGGCGAACGCCGAGGAGACCGGCCGCACAACCGAGGCCGAGCCGCCACCCGCCCCGCGTACCCCCGCGCCGAGCATCGGCGATTTGGACGACCTGTTGCAGCGCCCGCGCAGCACCGGATTGACCGTCACCACGCGAGTGCTCGGCACCCCACAGCAATTGCCCAGCGTCATCGACGTGGCAGCGGCGCGAATCATCCAGGAGTCGCTGACCAACGTGCTCCGGCACGCACCCGGCGCCGACGCAACGGTGACCGTGCGCTACACCCCGGACTCGGTCGACATCACCGTCGACAACAGCCGCCCGACCAGTGCCCCGTCGCGCTCCGGCAACGGCGGCGGCAACGGCATCATCGGCATGCGCGAGCGCACGCACGCCCTCGGCGGCGCCCTCACCGCGGGCCCGCGCCCCAGCGGCGGGTTCCGGGTCGCCGCCCGGCTGCCCACGCGAACACCCGGACCCGACGCGGCCACGGCGTCACCGGGAGTGCGAGGCGCGGGGGCGGCGGCAACGAGCCGGAACAACGCGGCAGCGCAAGCACCGGATCAGGACACCGCGACGACGAGTACGCCGAGACGCGGCGTCGCGGCCGCGACGAAAACCGAACAAAGCGGCACGACATCAGACGCACCCGAATCGAGCGCCGCGGGATCGAAGCCTGCCGGGAGATCGCGCTCGACGACCACGGCCACATCGAGCACGACCGGCCCGAGCGAGAGCGAGTCGCGTGCCACACCGGACCGACCCGCTGATACGGCCGAACGACCGAGCACCTCGGCCGGTCGCGCGCAGCGCTGACGGGATCGCCGGCCGACGGCAGAGGAGATCCGATGCACGACCACCACGATTCGGTCCCGGCCCACGCTCCATCCGGCGGCATCCGGGTGCTGGTGGCCGACGACCAGGCGTTGGTGCGTGGCGGGTTCGTGGCGTTGCTGGATGCCCAGGACGGCATCGAGGTGGTCGGCGAGGCGGACAACGGGGAGCAGGCCGTGCGCATGACCCGCGATCTGCGTCCCGACGTGGTGCTGATGGACATCCGCATGCCCGTCCTGGACGGCTTGGCCGCCACCCGCGTGATCGCCGAGGACCCCCTGCTGGCCGCGGTGCGCGTGGTCGTGCTGACCACCTTCGAACTCGACGAGTACGTCTTCGAGGCGATGCGCTCCGGCGCGACCGGGTTCCTGGTGAAGCACACCGAACCGGCCGATCTGGTTCGTGCCGTCCGAGTGGTCGCCGCCGGCGACGCGCTGCTGTCCCCCGGCGTGACCCGCACGCTGATCGCGGAATTCTCCACACGCGCGAAAACGCCGCCGACGGCCACGCTCGCCGAACTCACCGACCGCGAACGCGAGGTGATGACGCTGGTCGCCGAGGGTCTCACCAACGCCGAGATCGGCGAACGGCTCTACATGAGCCCGGCGACCGCCCGTACCCATGTCAGCCGCATTCTCACCAAACTGCACGCCAGAGACCGCACTCAACTGGTGGTCATGGCCTACGAATCCGGACTCGTCCGCCCAGGCTGGCAGTGAGCCGCCGATCGTTGCCCAGGAGCCGGACTGCTTCGCCGCACTGCCATGGGAACCGGAATCAAACGACCCAGGCACCCATCCTCCGAATAAAGACGCAGGACGGCAACCAGTCAGTGGGCAAACCCGCGCCGAATTCCGCGATTCGCGGTCGGACCATCCGGCAGAGTGAGCGTCCCGCCCCTTCTTGCGCGTTCTTCGGCGCGCGACTACGGCCAGGACCAGGCACAGCCGTAGCCCAGCCCGAGATTCTTCCTCCTCGCGCGGCGCGCCGGCGCAGTGCGACACGGTCCGACTTCTCCCGGCATCAGCCAATAGCAATTTCTCAGCGAACATTAATTGTCCGGCCTGCTGCCGATTAGCAAATAACTGGTAAATCACCGCGGGCAGAGCCTTCGGGCTCTGGGCGTACGTATCCAGGCGTATTCCGAGTGCCGACGCGCGACCGATGCCCCCGGCATGCCCTTCGGCGCAGTCTTTCGTCATGAATATTTTCACTCGACCCGTGGCCGTGAGTTTTCTGGCCGACCACTACGACGGCGGATGGCACCCCTGGCCGTTCTTCTGGATTTTCCCGATGTTGTTCTGGCTGACCGTCGTCACAGTGCTGGTTTTCGCCCGGAGGCGGTTCATCGGACGTGTGAGCGGTATCGGCGCGCTGCGCACCGCGTTCGCCCGGGGCGAGATCACCGAGGAGCAGTACCGCAGCAGGCTCGCCGTCCTGAGCGAACCGCGACACAAGCCCTGACCGGCCCGCCTGCACGATCGGGAGATCCCATCATGAGCATGACCTTCGGCATCGTTCTCACTCCGCGTTCGGGAGCGGACTGGGCGCGCGAGGCAGCCGCCGTCGAACAGCAGGGCTACCGGACCATCCTGTTGCCGGACACCCGGTTCACCCCCTCGCCGTTTCCGGCCCTCGCCGCGGCGGCCGCCGTCACCACCACCATTCGGCTGCGCCCGAACGTACTCGCCGCACCGCTGCGCACACCGGCCGCCACGGTCAGGGAGACCGCGGCATTGCAGCTGCTGTCGGACGGACGTTTCGAACTCGGAATCGGCTCGGGACGCCCGGACGCCGCCGCCGAAGCACAGTGGCTCGGCACGTCCTGGGGTTCGCCCGCGCAACGGCGCGCGCAGCTGGTCGCCACCATCGCCGCCGTGCGGGCTGGAGTGAACCCCACCCCACCGGTCGTGGTCGCCGCCAACGGACCCAGAATGCTGGCGACGGCGGCGGAATTCGCCGACCGCATCCTGCTGGCCGCGGCACCCGGGGCCACCGAGTCGGAGCTGGCCGAGCTGGTCCGCACCGCACGGGACGGTACCGACCGCACCCTGCGCTTCACCCATCAGGTGGTCGGCATCGGGCAGCGGCTACCGATCTGGACCGCGACGAGGCTCGGCCTGACCGCCGCCGCCCTCGCGGACGCGGGCGCAGCGGGCATGATTCCCGCGGAACCGTCCGCCGCCGCCGAAATCCTCGAGCGACGCCGGGAAAAGTACGGCATCGACGAGGTGATCGTGCCCGCTGAACTCGCCGCTGACTTCGCACCGATCCTCGCCTACTTCGCCGACCACGATTCCTGACCCGGCGCAGCGGGCGACGCCGAATACGAAAAAGCCCGTGCCCACAGGTGGGCACGGGCTTTTCGGTTGCGGCTTACTCGCCCGAGGCGGCCTCGGTGGAGCCTTCCGTCGCGCCCGTCAGCACGACTTCGGGCTTCTCCTCGCTCGCGGCCTTGGTCAGTTTCGCCTTACCGGTGAAGGTGAACTTCGCGTCTTCGCCGGAGCCCTCGCCGTCCCAGCCCTCGACGTCGACCTCGATGGTCTGGCCCGGACCGATCTCGCCGAAGAGGATCTTCTCCGACAGCTGGTCCTCGATCTCGCGCTGGATGGTGCGGCGCAGCGGCCGGGCACCGAGCACGGGATCGAAGCCACGCTTGGCCAGCAGGTTCTTGGCGTTCGGGGTGAGCTCGATCGCCATGTCCTTGTTCTTCAGCTGCGTGGCGACGCGGCCGATCATCAGGTCCACCATCTCGACGATCTGCTCGTTGGTGAGCTGGTGGAAGACGATCACGTCGTCGATGCGGTTGAGGAACTCCGGCCGGAAGTGCTTCTTCAGCTCGTCGTTGACCTTGAGCTTCATCCGCTCGTAGTTCGAGCCCTCGTTGTTCGACTGGGTGAAGCCGAGACCGACGGCCTTCGAGATGTCCGAGGTGCCGAGGTTCGAGGTGAAGATCAGCACCGTGTTCTTGAAGTCCACGGTACGGCCCTGGCCATCGGTCAGGCGGCCGTCCTCCAGGACCTGCAACAGGGTGTTGTAGATCTCCTGGTGGGCCTTCTCGATCTCGTCGAACAGCACGACCGAGAACGGCTTGCGGCGCACCTTCTCGGTGAGCTGGCCGCCCTCTTCGTAGCCGACGTAGCCCGGAGGGGCACCGAACAGCCGCGAAGCGGTGAAGCGGTCGTGGAACTCGCCCATGTCGATCTGGATGAGCGCGTCGTCGTCGCCGAACAGGAAGTTCGCCAGCGCCTTGGACAGCTCGGTCTTACCGACGCCGGACGGGCCGGCGAAGATGAACGAGCCGGACGGACGCTTCGGATCCTTCAGGCCGGCACGAGTGCGGCGGATGGCCTTGGAGACGGCCTTGACCGCGTCCTCCTGGCCGATGATCCGCTTGTGCAGCTCGTCCTCCATACGGAGCAGACGGGTGGTCTCCTCCTCGGTGAGCTTGAACACCGGAATACCGGTCCAGTTCGCCAGCACCTCGGCGATCTGCTCGTCGTCGACCTCGGCCACGACGTCCAGATCACCCGAACGCCACTGCTTCTCTCGCTCTGCCCGCTTGGCGACGAGCTGCTTCTCCTTGTCGCGCAGCCGCGCGGCCTTCTCGAAGTCCTGCGCGTCGATCGCGGACTCCTTCTCCCGGCGCGCCTCGGCGATCTTGTCGTCGAACTCGCGCAGGTCCGGCGGAGCGGTCATGCGACGGATGCGCATCCGCGCGCCCGCCTCGTCGATCAGGTCGATCGCCTTGTCCGGCAGGAACCGGTCGTTGATGTAGCGGTCGGCCAGGGTGGCGGCGGCCACCAACGCGCCGTCGGTGATGGAGACCCGGTGGTGCGCCTCGTAGCGGTCGCGCAGACCCTTGAGGATGTTGATGGTGTGCTCGACGGTCGGCTCGCCCACCTGCACCGGCTGGAACCGGCGCTCCAGGGCGGCGTCCTTCTCGATGTACTTGCGGTACTCGTCGAGGGTGGTCGCGCCGATGGTCTGCAGCTCGCCGCGGGCCAGCTTCGGCTTCAGGATCGAGGCCGCGTCGATGGCGCCCTCGGCGGCGCCCGCACCGACCAGCGTGTGCAGCTCGTCGATGAACAGGATGATGTCGCCGCGGGTGTTGATCTCCTTGAGCACCTTCTTCAGGCGCTCTTCGAAGTCACCGCGGTAGCGGCTGCCCGCGACCAGGGAGCCCAGGTCGAGGGTGTAGAGCTGCTTGTCCTTCAGCGTCTCGGGGACCTCGCCGTTGACGATGGCCTGCGCGAGCCCTTCGACGACGGCGGTCTTGCCGACGCCGGGCTCGCCGATCAGCACCGGGTTGTTCTTGGTACGGCGGCTGAGCACCTGCATGACCCGCTCGATCTCCTTCGAGCGGCCGATGACCGGATCGAGCTTGCCCTCGAGCGCGGCCTGGGTCAGGTTGCGACCGAACTGGTCGAGCACGAGCGAGGTCGACGGTGTGCCCGCCTCGCCGCGCGAACCGGATTCGACCGGCTCCTTGCCCTGATATCCCGACAGCAACTGGATGACCTGCTGGCGCACACGGTTGAGATCGGCGCCCAGCTTCACCAGCACCTGCGCCGCCACGCCCTCGCCCTCACGGATGAGGCCGAGCAGGATGTGCTCGGTGCCGATGTAGTTGTGGCCGAGCTGCAGCGCTTCGCGAAGGCTCAGCTCCAGCACCTTCTTGGCGCGCGGGGTGAACGGGATGTGACCGGACGGGGCCTGCTGGCCCTGGCCGATGATCTCCTCCACCTGGCTACGCACGCCTTCCAGCGAAATGCCGAGCGACTCCAGCGACTTGGCCGCGACGCCCTCACCCTCGTGAATCAGCCCCAGCAGGATGTGCTCGGTGCCGATGTAGTTGTGGTTGAGCATCCGGGCCTCTTCCTGGGCCAGGACAACGACACGCCTCGCGCGGTCGGTGAACCTCTCGAACATCGCTCCCTCACTCTCCTGCTCCGACATTCTGGCAACAGACGCCGCAGTGTGCTGTGTACAACAACCGTGGGCGTCAGCCTGCCATGAAGCCCGGGGGTTGCGGCCCCCGCCTCCACTCTAGTTGGCGGGGGATGCCACCGCCGCCGGTCCACCCTATTGCCGACCGGCGACAGCACGGTCATTCACTCATAACGTGGGCGTCGCGGGATTCGTTTCCGGCCGGGTTTTGCCCTCAGCGAACAAACCGTCCGCCGACCGGATCTGCGCCGCACACGTACGACATCGGCCGCCTACCCCGTGTACGGGTCGACGAAACCGCAGGGCACCGGGCGTTGATGAGCGGGATCGAGCGCGTTGAGCACGTAGGTCGCGGCCCTCTTGCTGCCCGCTATGCCCGTATGCCCAGAGTAGTCCGTCGCGCAGCCGTCCTGAACCACGATGTTGGTCACATGGGGGCCGGTGACCAGGCCGGAGGTGTACGGCACCACCAGTTCGTCCAGCTGGGTCGCGATATTGGTGTAGGTCACGTCGGGGTGGTAGACGCCGTCCGCGTTGAGTTCGCGCACGAACTCCGACCCTTGCAACACCTGCCTGCAGGCATTGCACGGCGATCCGGCCACGGCGTCGAACAGCGGACCGAGGCCGAGGCGTGTGCCGAACGCGTTCAGGTCCGCCATGCCGTACGCGTTCGAGCCTTGCCACGGCGGGGCCAGACCGACCATCTTGTCCACCTTGCCCGCGCCCGCGAGCCGTTTGACGAAGTAGTTGCCGATGAAGTTGCCCTGGGAATGGCCGATGAGGTCGACCTTGCGCGCACCGGTCGCGGAGCGCACCCGGTCTACGAAGGCGGCGAGCTGGGCCGCGCTCTGCTCGATCGGGAGCATGCCCCCGATGGCCGACGCGGGCCACGGCAGGTCGTAGGCGCCGAACGTGGCCGAGTACACGCAGTAGCCCTCGTTGGCCAGCAGCGGCGCGTACACGCCCCAATTCGTCTGTGCGCCACCGCCCGTGCCGTGCACGAGGACCACGGGGTTCGGATGCTCGGAGTTCGGCCGGCACGACCAGTCGTTGGTGCCGGGCAGCGAACCACCCGGATTGGACAGTTCGGCGGGAATGCCCGCGAAGAAGTTGAACTCGACCGGATATCGCTCCTGCGCGTGCGCAGCGCCCGCGGTGGCGCACACCGCGGCGAGCAGAACGATGAACAACGAAAAGCCTGGGACACGCCGCACGATAGCCTCCCGGTCCGGATCGTCTCCGGGGAAGCTACCGCACGGAGTGGCCCAGACGGCGCAGATTCCGGCGGGTCGTTGCGAAACTAGCTCTGACCGAAGGCCGACGCGCCGGACGGGTACGGCGCCGCGTACTCGCCTGCGGCGATCCGGCCCGGCGCCGCCGCGGCGGATGCCTTCCCCTGCTGGATTCCCGCGACGAACAGCGCACCGCAGAGCACCAGGAAGGCCAGCGTGTGGAAGACGCCACGCACGATGTTCCAACGCACCCAGGCGGATTCGAAATCGGCGCGCACCGCCGCCGGGTCGGCGATCGACGCCGGGTCGCCCGCGGCGGCCAGTTGGTCGTTGAGCGGAACATTCAGCCCGGAGGTCACCGCGAAGGCGATCACGTTGAGCACCAGAGCCAGGCCGATCCAGATCAGCGTGCTCCGGTGCTCACGTCCCAGATGCAGCGCCGCGGCCAGGATGGTGAACCCCACCGTGCCGAGGAAGCCGATCATGAACCAGGGATTGATGATCACCACGTTGATCTTCTGCATCGCGTCGATCATCGCGCGATCGTCGGTGCGGGCCAGCGCGGGCATCACCGAATTGGCGTACGCGTAGAAAAGGCCCGCGACCAGGCCCGTAGCCAGTGTGGCGAGCACCAGTGCGGCGAGACGTGTGGCGGTCATGACTTCCTCCTGCTTCGGAAACCGGCCGGAGCCATCGCCCCGGTCGCTCGTCTCCGAGTCAAGCCGTCGCCGCCGTGACTCTCCATGGTCGAGAAGCTCGATCGGATGAGCGAGCGTCTACGGTGGACGTCTCACAGGTCCCGATCGGAAATGAGCCCACTCTGCATGGCCAGTCCAGCCAGCCGCACCCGCTTCTGGTTCTGCGGCAGATCCTCCACCCCGAACTTGGCGAACAACGCGCGTAGATGGGTCTTGATCGCGTCGACGCTGAGGAACAACTCCTCGGCGATCTGCTGATTCGAGGCGGGAGTGGCGAAACCCGCGCCGTGCTTGTACGGGCGGCACAGCGCGACCAGGACCGAGCGCTGCGTTTCGGTGAGCGACCGCGCGGTGGGTATCGAGCCGGTGGAGGTGCGGGTGATGTCGTCGGACACGCCGCCGAAGTCGTGAAAGGACACCCGAGACGTACCGACCCGGATGACGTCGCCCGCCATCAGTCTGCGGCGGCCGACCAGCCGGTCCCCGTTGACGAAAGTGCCGTTGCGGGAGAGGCCGTCGTCCACGATGGTCCAGTGCGCACCCAGGTATTCGACCGCCGCGTGCAGCCGGGACACCTCCGCGTCCCAGCTCAGGGCGAGATCGGCATGCGGGGAGCGACCGATGGTGACGCGGCCGCGGTCGGGCGTGAGCGTGAGCTCCTGCTGCCGACCGGCGTCATCGGTGAACCGCAAGAATGATCCGACGAATCCTGTCACTGCGCCGATACCTCACCTCTCCATACCGCCAGTGACCTTCGCACGCTTCCATGGTGCCGCTTCCCGGTACCACGAGCAAGATCGATTCATCCGCCGTGACGGGCCACCGTGCGAACCGGTCTCGCTGCTATATCGAAGCCCTATCACAAACAAGACCGCCGTCCCGACGTCGCACGATTCGCCGGGACGGCGGCCGGAAAAAGAACTATCCCTTCGCGGCCTTGTTGTACGCGTCGGTGATGTCGGCGGAGATGCGGCCCCGCGCGGACACCTTGTGTCCATTACGGCGCGCCCACTCACGAATTGCGGCGCTTTGTTCCCGATCGATCGAGACCCGGCTCTTCGGAGTGCCCGTTGCGGCCGCGGCGGCCTTGACCCGACGCCGGCCGCTGACCCGGCGCGCATTCGAAACCCACTCCTCCAAACCGTCGCGCAGCTTCGCCGCATTTGCCGACGACAGGTCGATCTCGTACGACACACCGTCGATCGCAAACTCGATGGTCTCGTCTGCGATGGACTCACCGTCGACATCGTCGATCAGGCTAACGGTGACCTTCTTTGCCATGAGATGAACGTCCTCTCGAAATCGTGCGACCCGCATACTAGGCCGATTACCCGAGGCAAGAATACCTCGAATTCCGGAAATTCCAAGACGGAGCCGCTGCTTTGCAATCCAGTGGTCACCTGGTGACCGGACGCACAATTGGGAACAGTATCGTTTCTCGGATTCCCAAACCCGTCAACGCCATCAACAACCGATCGATTCCCATACCCGTTCCGGTCGTCGGCGGCATGCCGTGCTCCATCGCGGCGAGGAAGTCCTCGTCCAGCACCATCGCCTCGTCGTCGCCCTGCGCGGCCAACCTGGCCTGGTCGACGAACCGCTCCCGCTGGATCACCGGGTCGACCAACTCCGAATAGCCCGTGGCCAACTCGAAGCCGCGCACATAGAGGTCCCACTTCTCCGTGACGCCTGCGGTGCTGCGATGCTGCCTGGTCAACGGGGATGTCTCCACCGGGAAGTCGCGCACGAAAGTCGGTGCGTACAGCTTGTCACCATACTGGTGTTCCCAAAGTTCCTCGACGAGTTTCCCGTGACCGTAGCCCTTGCCCTCCGGAATTTCCAGACCGACCCGATCCGCGAGTGCGCGCAATTCGGCGACCGATGTTTCCGGAGTGACCTGCACACCCAGCGCATCGGACAGCGACGGGTACATCTCGACGGTGGCCCACTCGCCACGGAGATCGTATTCGGTGCCGTCGGCCAGGGTCACCACCTGCGTGCCGAACGCCTCCTGCGCCACTTCCTGCACCAATTCCCGGGTCATCACCGCCGAGTCGTCATAGGTGCCGTAAGCCTGGTAGGTCTCCAGCATCGCGAACTCGGGGGAATGCGTGGAGTCCGCCCCCTCGTTGCGGAAGTTCCGGTTGATCTCGAAGACCCGCTCCAAGCCGCCGACCACGCAGCGCTTCAGGAACAACTCGGGCGCGATGCGCAGGAAGAGGTCCATGTCGAGGGCATTGGAATGGGTGACGAACGGCCGGGCCGCGGCGCCGCCGTGCAGCGTCTGCAGCATCGGCGTCTCCACCTCGAGAAAGCCCCTGCGCTCGAGCGCGTTGCGCAGCGCGCGCACCACGGCGATGCGGGTACGGGCCATCTCCCTGGCCTCAGGGCGCACGATCAAGTCGACATAACGCTGCCGGACCCGCGACTCCTCGTTCATCTCCTTGTGCGCCACCGGCAGCGGCCGCAGGGCCTTCGCCGCCATGAACCACGAATCGGCCATGACGCTCAGTTCCCCGGTTCGCGAAGAGATGACCTCACCGTGCACGAAAACGAAGTCACCGAGGTCGACGTCCGCCTTCCAGGCGGCAAGCGCGTCCGCGCCGACCCCGTTCAGACTGATCATCGCCTGCAGCTTGGTGCCGTCGCCTTCCTGCAGTGTCGCGAAACACAACTTGCCGGTATTACGCAGGAATATGACGCGCCCGGCGACGCCCACCTCTTGTCCGGTGGAGGTGTCGGCGGCCAGGTCCGGATATGCGGCCCGAATTTCCGCCAGGGTATGCGTACGCGGCACGACGACGGGATACGCCTCGCCACCGGCCGCGAGCAGCCGCTCCCGCTTCTCCCGGCGAATCCGTATCTGCTCCGGGGCATCGTCGGCGGCGGGCGCCACAGCGGGCCGCGAATCCGATGTCGATGCGGTCGAAGAGGCAGAGTTCGGGGTGCTCACATCGAACAACCCTAGCGTGCACCGGAAATCGTTTTGCGCGCCGCCCGGACTCCGACCCGGAGTAACGAAACGGTATCGCCGCGGCGCACCGTCCGGGACGTCCCGGTCCACGTCCCGGAGACGCGAAATAGCCGGTGCGCATCATAGTGTGTGCGAAAACACCTGCGCGCCCGGCTATTTCGAGATGGAAGTGTTGGCGGGGAAATTACAGCGAGGCGAGCGCCTCGGCCTCACGCACGAAGTGCGACGCCCCGACGGCGACGTTCAACAGCCCGGCCGCCTTCAACGCCTGGTAACCGCCCACCAGATCGGTCGCCCGGTGCAGCCCGAGTTGCTGCAGGGCGGCGGCGGCCAAGCTGGAGGTATAGCCCTCGGAGCAGACGACGATCCATTCCACGTCGTGATCGGCGGCCAGCGCCAAGCGGGCCGAACTGGTGGGGTCCAGCCGCCATTCCAGGACATTGCGCTCGATCACCAAGGCGCCGGGCAAGGTGCCCTCGCGTCCGCGTTGCGCCTGCGGCCGGATATCCACCAGAATGGCGCCCCGCTCGATGGCTTCCGGCAATTCGAAGGCATAGATCCGGTCGAGTTGCGCCCGTGCGTTCTCGAGCATCTGATCGATGGTCAAACGGGTCATCACATGTCACCTTCGGGCTGGTCGGTGAGGACGGTTCGGGTGCGCCGCAGGGTGCCGTGGCCGGTCACCTCGTAATACGACATGGCGGTGAGCGGCGGGGAATAGGCGTGCACGCTGAGCGTCGGATCGAGCGGGCCCGCGGATTCGACGGCGCCGGGCACGTCGGCGGGCGCCCGCATGACGTCGTGCACCCAGCCGATCGGGAACGAGGCCTGGTCACCCGCCGCGAGCGTGCGGCAACGCAATTCCGTCCCGTTCCAGCGGTATTCGGATAACGCGCCGCTGAGCACGGTGAGCGCGCCGAGCGACCCGGCATGGTCGTGCAACTCGGTCGACTTGCCCGGCGTCCAGCTGATCAACCAGACGTCGACCTCGTCGTCGGAGAGCAGCCTGGTCGCCCAGCGCTCGTCGTGCGGCCATGTCCCGTCAGCTGGAAGCAGGTGGTCATAGCGACCGGCGAGCACGTCCTCGGCGCCCTCGTCGGTCAGCCGCAGCAGATCGGCCGGGCGCAGCCGAGTGGGCAGAGCGGGTGCCACCGAGCGTTCCACCGGCGGAGTAGCCGACAGCGCCGTACGCGCGGAAGAAAGGGAAAGAACAGAAGAACGCATGAGCGAATCTCCAGGAGGAAGGTAACGGTCGAGGGCAGGAACTCAGCCTCGATCGGTCGAGGCACGTCAGCCTCGACAACACTCCTGGGTGCTCACGAAGAAAGTCACGAGAGGGAGTTTAACAGCATGCGACGCGGTGTCGACAAGTCCCTGGCCTGCGACGAATCCAACACCGCGCATATCAGACATTTCCCTTGCGCCGCTGGTTGCGTTCGTATACGAGCCGCAGGCCGGTCAACGTGAGATGCGGATCGTGGTCGTCGATCGTTTCCGATTCCGGGACGATCAGCGGCGCGGTCGCGCCGGTCGCCACCACCGCCACATCGTCGCCGGCAAAGGCGTCGAACTCGTCGCGAATCCGATCGATCAGGCCGTCGACCAGTCCGGCGAAACCGAATACCGCGCCGGACTGCATGCATTCCATGCTGTTCTTCCCCAGCACCGACCGCGGCCTGGTCAACTCCGCCCGCCGCAGCGCACTGCGTTCTACCAGGGCTTCCGTGGCGATCTCCACACCGGGTGCGATGATCCCGCCGAGAAACTCGCCCTTCTTCGACACCAGATCGACGCAGATCGCCGTTCCGAAATCGACGACGATCGCGGGCCCGGAATACCGCTGGTAGGCGGCCAGGCAATTGACGATGCGGTCGGCGCCGACTTCTTTCGGATTGTCCACCAGCAGCGGAATCCCGGTGCGCACACCGGGTTCCACCAACACGTGCGGAACATGAGCCCAGTATTGGCCGAGCATGCCGCGCAGTTCGCGCAGCACGGGCGGCACCGTCGAAAGCGCCGAGACGCCGATCACCTCGTCCAGTTGCGCGCCGACCAACCCGCGCACCTGCATGGCGAATTCGTCGGCGGTCAGCAACGGATTGGTGTGGACACGCCAGTGGCGCACCAGTTTCGAATGCTCTCCGGAACCGGAGAACAAGCCGAGTTCGATACTCGTATTGCGGACATCGATGGTCAGCAACATGTCCGGTCGCCGCTGTTCAGACGAACGACAGCGAGCGCGGCGAGGTCAGGCCCGAGCCCTCCGGTGCGTGCGCCGGGTCCGAACCGAGCTCGACCGGGCGGTTGCGCTCGTCGACGAATACGACCTTGGGGTCGTATTCCTTCAGCTCCTGCTCGTTCAGCTGGCCGTAGGCGATCAGGATGACGAGGTCGCCGGGATGCACCAGGTGGGCCGCGGCGCCGTTGATCCCGATCACCCCCGAACCTCGCTCACCGGCGATCACGTAGGTCTCCAGGCGGGCGCCGTTGTCGATGTCGACGATGCAGACCTGCTCGCCTTCCAGCAGATCGGCGGCGTCGAGCAGGTCCTGGTCCACGGTGACCGAACCGACGTAGTGCAGGTCGGCGTGCGTCACGGTGGCACGGTGGATCTTCGACTTCATCATGGTGCGCAGCATTGCGTCGACCTTTCTAGTTCGCGGGACGAAGCGGGGCGGGATTCGACACCGCCGGAACGGACCGGGGGTCCACGGCGGGCCGCGAACCGGAGACGTTGGGATGGCCGTCGATCGGAGCGCCGAGCGTGACGGCGATGTTGTCGATGAGCCGGGTAGTGCCCACCCTGGCCGCGATCAGCAACCTGGCGTTGCCCGCGGCCGGGGCGGGGCACAGGGTGGCCGAGCGCAATTCCAGGTAGTCGACGTCCACGCCGGGCACGGCGTCGAGCACCTGACGGGCGGCCGCGAGCACCGCGTCGCCGCCGAGTCCGCCCGCGTGCTTGCCCGCCGACAGGGCGGCCGACAAGGCGAGCGCCGATTCGCGCTGCACGGGGTCGAGATAACGGTTCCGTGAGGACATGGCCAGGCCGTCGGCCTCACGGACGGTGACCACCGGCGTGATCTTCACGTCGAAGTTCAGATCGCGGACCATCTGCCGGATCAACGTGAGCTGCTGGTAGTCCTTCTCGCCGAAGAACGCCTCGGTCGGCCGCGCGATCTGCAGGAGCTTGGCGACCACGGTGAGCATGCCCGCGAAATGGGTCGGGCGGCTCGCCCCTTCCAGCTCCGCGCCGAGCGGGCCTGGCTGCACCGTGGTACGCGGGCCGTCCGGATACATGTCGGACGCGCTGGGCGCGAACACCAGCTCGACACCCTCCGCGCGCAACAACTCGACGTCGGCGTCCAGCGTGCGTGGGTACTTGTCCAGGTCTTCGTTCGCCCCGAACTGCAACGGGTTGACGAAGATCGAGACGATGACCACCTGGTTGGTCCGCTTGGCCAGCCGCACGATCTCCAGGTGGCCCTCGTGCAGCGCACCCATGGTCGGCACCAGCGCGACGGTACGGCCGACGCCGCGCAGCGCGGCGGACACCGCGCCGAGCACGGCGGGATCGTGGTGGACGGTCAGCGCACCGGGCCGGTAGGCGCCGCGCAGTTTCGGGTCCAACATCAGCGTCCTTCCAGCAGTTCGATGACGGCGGGGGCGGTGCCCGCGCGTTCCGCCGTGCGCAGCGACAGCGCGCGATACGCCTCGGCCAGCCTGGCGTCGACCGACGCCAACGCGGTCAGATGCGCGGCCACCGCGTCCGCGTCACCACGGGCGACCGGGCCGGTCAGCGCGGACTGGCCGCGCCGCAAGGCGTTGTCCAGCGCCGCCGATGCCAGGGGCGCGAGCAGACGCTCGGCCAGGCCGTTGGGCGACTCGTCCACCAGCTGCTGGCCCATCAGTCCGGGGCCGGCCAGGGCGGCGCGCAACGCGGCCACCGCGTCGACGATCACCGTGACCAGGTGATTGCTGCCATGCGCGAGCGCGGCGTGGTATAGCGGCCGGTTCTCCTCCGGCACCCGCACCGGCTCGCCGCCCATCTCGATCACCAGCGACTGCGCGATGGCGTAGCCGACCTCATCGGCGGCGGTGATGCCGAAGCACGCGTTGCCGAGGCGGTTCACGTCCTCGTCGTGTCCGGTGAAGGTCATGGCCGGGTGGATGGCCAGCGGAAGCGCGCCGATCTCGGCCAGGGGCGCGAGTACGCCGACGCCGTTCGCGCCGGACGTGTGCGCGACGATGGTGCCGGGACGGACGACTTCCGCGCCGGCCAGACCGCGAACCAGGCCGGGAAGCTCGGCGTCGGGCACGGCCAGCAACAGCAGCTCGCTGCGGGCGGCCACCTGTTCGATCGGCAGGATCTCCGAATCGGGCAGCCGGGTCCTGGCACGCCGCACCGACGCGTCGGAGATCGCGCAGACGCCGAACACGACGTGTCCGGCGCGCTCGAGTGCGACGCCCAATGCCGAGCCCACGCGTCCCGCCGAGACGATTCCCACCGTCAGGCGTGCGGGCGCGGGGTCGTAGCCCGAATCAGCGTTGTCGGAATTCACGCTTCTCGAGGTCAACGTTGTCCTCTCGATGTCGTTCCAGTCCCGCCATGCGGGTACCGGACGGTACGCCAAGAGGATATCTACAGGTGCTTCGCCGCCGCCACGGGGTGTCCGCGTGATCTAGGCCGCAGTGCCGGGCCGGGCCCCGGCTCCACTCACCGGCGGTCCCGCTCCTCCGATTGCAGGTTGGCCATGATCTCCGCGACCGAGAGACGACGCGACGGCGTCTCGTCGTCGCTTTCCGCCCGGCGGCGCCTGCGCGCGCTCGGCGTGCCCATGGCGGGTGCTGAGGCCGACCGAGAGGCCGGTTCCGGCGTCGGCTGGGGTCGTGCGGCGGGCTGGGTGGGTGGCTCGTCCAGCGGCTCCTCGTCCACCGTCTCGGTGAAGGCGTCGGCCCAGCCGCGCGGCTCGGCGTAGCGCGCCCGCTCCGCGTCGGCCTGGTCGGTGTCGTCGAGGGAGACGACGGCGGTCTCCGCGGTGACCGGATCATCGAAGGGGCTGGCGAAGACCGGTGGCTCGGGATGGTCGGGCTCGAAGATCGGCGTCATACTGCTACGCGGTTGCTGGTCGGCGAACATCGACCACATCCCGGCATTCGCGGAGCTATTGTTCCCCGATTCCGTGCCGGAGCTGGTCAGCTCCTGGATCCTGGTCGCGTCGGCGCGCAACGCGGGGCGATCCATCGGCAGATCGCCGTCGAACAGCCGCTGCAGGCTCTGCCGCAGCACGGTGAGCTCCGCGCGCAAGGCCGCGAGTTCGGTCGCGTCGGCGCCCACCTCCTCGCGGACCCGCGCCTCCACACCGAGTTCGTACTCGCGGCGCGCGGTGACCTCACGCTCCAGCTGCAACGCGTAGACGGTTTGCAGATCGCGGACCTTCGCCTTGTCGATCGTCGCCTCTTTGCGGTACTTCGTCGCAGCAAGAGCCCCGATCGCCGCGGCCCACAGGGCCGCGACCAGACCTACCCGTACGAACTCGACACTGTTGCTGAAGATCAGGAAAACACTGGCAACCAGACCGAGCACGATCAGGACGCCGACGAATAATTTTCCCGCCTCGTCCCGCCGTCCACGGGAAGTGCTGCTACGGGAGGGTGAAACCATGCCAGCCAGGGTAGCCAATTGCTTCGGCCACGCCCAGATTCCGGTTTTGTGATTAAGTTCGTGAAACTAGCTATGTAGTTGCCGCATCGTCGGTGGGATCCTCCGGCGCCCGGCAGCAGTACTCCAGCCAGAGGGCCGCAGCAACCAAAGCGAAGCCCGCCAGCATCCCGACGATCGCGCCGGGGCTGTCGGCCGCGGCCGCGCGCAAGGTGCCGCGCTGCGGGAGGACCCAGCACAGGAATCCGAGCCAGATACCCGCGGCGATCGAACCGACCTGCGCCGACGCCTTGGCCAACGCGACGGCGCGGGCCGCCGTGATCGGATGCAACTGGTGACGTCCATCGCCGATCTGATGGTCGTTGACCCGCGCCCGGATGACGAAAGCGAGCACCGCTTCGATCGCGGCCACCGGATACAGCGAGGCGCCCGCGAAGATCGAGATCGGCGGGAAGCTGTCATAGGCCACCCGGGTGGCGATCCACGCGACGATCGCGGCGATCAGCACGTTCGCCACGAGGTCGAGTATGCGAGTCGGCTTCAGTTTCACGACGGCGCGCCCGTCAGCGAGAACTCGGTGCGACGCACCCCGGCGCGTTCCTCCGGATCGAGCCCGGCCAGCAGATCCGCGACAGCGTGCGGCACGCCGTCGACCTCGAGCACCGCGTCCGGCATCACGTCCAGCCACGGCGCCAGCACGAAGGCGCGCCGATGCGCCTGCGGGTGCGGCAGGATGAGATCCGGGTCGGCGCTACGGCACGCGACCGGCTCACCGCCGCGCAGTTCGGCGCACCACACCACGTCCACGTCGAGTGTGCGTGCGCCCCAGCGCACTTCACGCACCCGTCCCGAGGCCTGCTCCAGCTCCTGTCCGCGACGCAGCCAGTCGGCGCAGCCGAAGGCCGGATCCTCTACCAGCACAGCGGCATTGAGATAGTCGCCCTGCGGGACACCACCCCAGGGCGCGGTCGAATACACGGCGGAGACCGCCAGCACGCGATGGCCGAACCCGTCCAGGACGCTGCGCAGATGCGCGAGCCGATCACCCAGATTCGAACCGATGGACAGCACGGCACGGGTCATCGGCGCACCTCCGCGGCGCCCGGCACGGTGAAAAACACCGCGCCGCAGTTCCGCTCGCTCATCCGACGGGCTCCCCCCGGTGACGCGAGGTGATCACCCGCACATCGGCGAACGTGTGCGGGATCGGCGCGGACGGCTTGTGCAACACCACCTCGACCGACCGTATCCGCGGATCGGTCATGACATCGTCGGCGATCTCCGAGACCACCGTCTCGATGAGATTGCGCGGCGGACCCTGGACGATGCGCACCGCGCGTTCGGCCAACGCGCCGTAGTCCACGGTGGCCGCCAGGTCGTCGGACGCCGCGGCCACGTCGAAGTCCACCCATACCGTCAGGTCGACCAGGAACTCCTGGCCGTCGCGGCGCTCGTGCTCGAACACGCCGTGGTGCCCGTAGGCGCGCAGGCCGCGCAACTCGATGCGGTCGGCGCCGCGCCGGATCGCCGAATCACCCGGCGGCGCCTCGTCTTCGGCGTGGATCGGGGACCGGCTCATCGTCGAGCTCCTTGCGCACTGGATCGGGCGGTGTCGTGCTGTTCGGCGCGCTGCCGTGCGGCATTCTGCCACGCGTCGGTGACCGTGATGGCGTCCAGCGAGGCGCGCACGTCGTGCACCCGCACACCCCACGCGCCGTGCACCGCGGCCAGCGCCGAGATGGTCGCGGTGGCCGTCTCCCTGCCGTCCGGTGGACGCGGCCCCGCCTCGTCGGCGAGCAGGGAGCCGAGAAAACGCTTGCGAGACGCCCCGATCAGGACCGGGAGCCCCTGCGCGACCAATTCCGGCAGCGCGCCGAGCAGAGCCCAGTTGTGTTCGGCGTTCTTCGCGAAGCCCAAGCCGGGGTCGAGAATCAGCCGGGACGACTCCACGCCCGCGGCGACGGCCGAGTCCACCTGCGTGGTCAACTCGGCGAGCACCTCCGCGACCACGTCGTCGTAGTGGTCCGCCGGTCCGGTGTGCCGGTAGTCGGCGCCCGCCCGCCAGTGCATGAGGATCCACGGGACCCGCGCGGAGGCGACCACGCGCACCATGTCGGCATCGGCGCGGCCGCCGGAGACGTCGTTCACCACCGACACCCCGGCTTCGATCGCGGCTTCGGCGACGGCGGCGCGCATGGTGTCCACGCTGGTCGGCACACCCGCCGCGACCAGTCCGCGGATGACCGGTGTCACCCGTGCGGTCTCGGTCGCCGCGTCGACGCGGACCGCGCCCGGCCTGGTCGACTCGCCGCCGACGTCGATGACGTCCGCACCCGCGGCGTGCAGCCGAACGCCGTGCGCGATGGCCAGCTCGGGATCGAGGTATCGCCCGCCGTCGGAGAACGAATCGCTGGTGACGTTCACCACACCCATCACCACACAGGAGCGCCCGTCGCGGGCGGCGAGGCTCTCGAAGCGCCTCGGTTCGGACACCGTGGGCCCGCTCACTTCCGCAGGATCAGATCGAGCGCCTCGGCGCGCGAGGCGGCGTTGGACTGCAGCAGTCCACGCACCGCGGAGGTGGTCGTGCTCGCGCCCGGCTTGCGGATGCCGCGCATCGCCATGCAGAGGTGCTCGGCCTCGACCACGACGATCGCTCCCCTCGGGTCCAGCTTGCGCATCACCGCGTCGGCGATCTGGCTGGTCAGCCGCTCCTGCACCTGCGGGCGCTTGGCGTACAGGTCGACCAGGCGGGCGAGTTTGGACAGGCCGGTGACCCGGCCGTGCGGACCGGGGATGTACCCGACATGGGCGACACCGTGGAAGGACACCAAGTGGTGCTCACAGGTGGAGTACATCGGAATGTCCCTGACCAGTACGAGTTCCTGATGGCCCTCGTCGAACGTGGTGTTGAGCACCGAATCCGGTTCCACATAGAGCCCGGCGAACGTCTCCCGGTAGGCCCGCGCGACCCGGGCGGGCGTGTCGAGCAGGCCGGGCCGGTCCGGGTCCTCACCGACGGCGATCAGCAACTCCCGTACCGCCGCTTCGGCTCGCGCCTGATCGAACGACCTGCCCGTTTCCAGTGCCACGAGGCCCGGCTCCGACAGGCCGATGTCGATGCCGTTGTGCTCCGCACTGTCCAGTTCGGCGACGGTGTGACCACCGCCATACTCGTTGGCCGACAATCGAGGACACCTCCAAACTCCCCGGGCGCCGGCAATCTCTCGGCACCCCAGATGGTCGAGCCTAATCGTCACAGGTCAGTGACGACCGTTCGGTCCATCCCAATCACCGTCGCCCTCGCCGTTCGGATTCGTCCGGCGCGGCTCGTCGTAACCGCCGTGGTCGCCGTACCCGTCCCTGTCATAGCCGCCTTCGGGCGAACCCTGCGGACCCCACGGCTGATAGCCGTGCCGCGGCTGCTGCGGGTCGCCCCAGCCGGGCTGACCCTGCTGCGGCTCGTCGCGCGGCGGCCAGCCGGGAGCGGACCAGCCCGCCGGAGCGCCGTAGTCCGGCCGCGAACCGTGCGTGCCCTGGCGCGGATAGGCCGGAGCGGGCGCCTGCGGCAGCGGGTAGCCGGGCGCGGACGGGCGGGGGTACTGCGGCGGAGCGCCGTAACCGCTCTCATGCGGCGGATACCCGTTGGCGGGCTGCGGCTCGCGCTGCGCGGACGCGGCCACCGGCTTCACCACCGGCTCCGGCGGCCACGACTCGCCGCGCTCGGCGGCCAGCTCGCCCGGGGTCTTCACCGGCGGCTTGTCCGAGGGGACGCGCTCGCCGAAATCGTTGAACGCGGTGATCCGCGGGCGCTTCTGCACGGAGGCGAGGATCTGCTCGAGATCCTTGCGGTGCAGCGTCTCCCGCTCCAACAGCGCGGTGGCCAGGTCGTCGAGCACGTCGCGGTACTCGTTCAGGATCGCCCACGCCTCGGTGTGCGCGGCCTCGATCAGGTTGCGCACCTCCACGTCGATCGCGCCCGCCACCTCGTGCGAATACTCCGAACCCATGCCCATCGAGCGGCCGAGGAACGGGTCGCCCTGCTCCTGGCCGTAGCGGACCGCGCCGAGCCGGGCGCTCATGCCGTACTCGGTGACCATCGCCCGGGCGATCTTGGTTGCCTGGTCGATATCGGAGGACGCGCCGGTGGTCGGCTCGTGGAACACCAGTTCCTCGGCCGCGCGGCCGCCCATCGCCATGACCAGGCGGGCGATCATCTCCGAGCGGGTCATCAGGCCCTTGTCGTCCTCGGGCACCGTCATGGCGTGGCCGCCGGTGCGACCGCGCGCCAGGATGGTGACCTTGTAGACCGGCTCGATGTCCGGCATCGCCCAGGCGGCCAAGGTGTGGCCGCCCTCGTGATAGGCGGTGATCTTCTTCTCGTGCTCGCTGATGATCCGGCTCTTGCGGCGCGGGCCGCCGATTACGCGGTCGACCGACTCCTCCAGCGATTCGCCGGTGATCACCGCGCCGTGCTCGCGGGCGGTGAGCAGCGCGGCCTCGTTGATGACGTTGGCGAGGTCCGCGCCGGACATGCCGACGGTGCGCTTGGCCAGGCCGTCCAGATCGGCATCCGGGGAGATCGGCTTGCCCTGCGAGTGCACCCGCAGGATGGCGCGGCGACCGGCGAGGTCCGGATTGCCGACCGGGATCTGCCGGTCGAAGCGGCCGGGACGCAGCAGCGCCGGGTCGAGGATGTCGGGGCGGTTGGTGGCGGCGATCAGGATGATGCCGGTGCGGTCGCCGAAGCCGTCCATCTCCACCAGCAGCTGGTTGAGGGTCTGCTCGCGCTCGTCGTGACCGCCGCCGAGGCCAGCGCCGCGCTGGCGGCCGACCGCGTCGATCTCGTCGACGAAGATGATGCAGGGGCTGTTCTGCTTGGCCTGCTCGAACAGGTCGCGCACGCGGGAGGCGCCGACGCCGACGAACATCTCCACGAAGTCCGAACCGGAGATGGTGAAGAACGGCACGCCTGCCTCGCCCGCGACGGCACGGGCCAGCAGGGTCTTACCGGTGCCGGGCGGACCGTAGAGCAGGACGCCCTTGGGGATCTTGGCGCCGAGGGCCTGGTAGCGGACCGGGTTCTGCAGGAAGTCCTTGATCTCGTAGAGTTCCTCGACCGCCTCGTCGGCTCCGGCCACGTCGGCGAACGTGGTCTTGGGCATGTCCTTGGACAGCTGCTTGGCCTTCGACTTGCCGAAGCCCATCATGCCGCCGCGGCCGCCGCCCTGCATGCGGGCCATCACGAAGATGAACAGGCCGAGCAGGATGACCATCGGCAGCACGAACAGCAGGATCTGGGTGAACCAGCTCTCCTGCTTGACCACGGTGTTGTACGGGGCGCCGGAGTTCTTCACGGCCGAGAAGATCTGGGCGGAGGTCTCGCTACCGCCCGGATACTTCGCGATGATCTTGTTCTGTCCGCCGGTGGCGTCGTTGCCGTCCTTCAGCTCGATGCGCAGCTGCTGCTCGCGATCATCGATCTGGACGTTCTGGACGTTGCTCTTGTTCTCGAGCTGGCTCAGGGCAACCGATGTATCGACGCTCTTCCAGCCCCGCGTGTCGTTGCCGAAGTAGCTGAACGCATAGATCACGAGCAAGATGCCCGAGACTATGGCCAGGGTGCGAAACACTGTCTTGCGGTTCATAGAGCGTCGGCCGGGGCGGCCAGTCCTTTCCGGTGTCTCCGGTTCTTGCCTAGCGATGCGTCTGGCGCGTCCGGTTCCGCAGGGGTTCGGATGCGGACAAGCCACGTTACCGCGTACGGTCTACTCGATACATCGCGTAGTTCGGCTGCAGGTGCAGTTAAAGAGGTAAACGGCCGGGGATCGACGGTGGTTCCCGATGTCTCCGGTTCGGCTTCCTCCAAGTGGCAACAATCATGGCATGTTCGGCCTATCGTGAGCGACGACACAACATCGCGGCGCGAGCGACGGGCACGTAGGCGGTAGCTCGCACACCACGAAAGGCCCCGGGAGCGCCGCAGACCAGACACGAGCGCAGGGGGTATGGACATAGTCGAGTTACGAACACCCACAGCGATACTGCGTCACGGCCGCGGCAGGTTGATCGTCTTGCGGCCCGGGTCCGACGGCGAGCGCGTGCTCGATGTCCCGGTCTCCGACCTGCTCAAGGTCCGGCTGAACCGGCGCGCGGACGACGCGGTGGTGATCGAGATCTATCTGCGCTACCCGACGCCCGTGCTCACCGGCGTCCCCGCGGACCGCACGCCACTTCCGGTGATCATCGCCGAGCACGACGTTCCCGCGGCCACCGAAATCGTCGACCGCATCAACGCGCACATCCTCGCCACCCAGCGCATCGACGTGGCGGCGCCGGACCTGCGCCCGCCTCCCCCCACCTGGGGACGTAGCGGCCCCACCCGCGCGGACGTGGAACGGGCGACGCGCAGGATGTCGCCGCGCCGTGAGGCGAAGCATGCGATAGCGGCTCTGCATCGTTACGTGACGCCGGACGAGTACGTCCTGGAGACCGCCGTCGCGGTCGCGCACCCTCCGGCGGGCAGCGGCTCCGGCCTGCTCGCCGCCACGACGACGCGGCTGCTGTTCATCGCGATCGGCGACAGCCGGTACGCGTACGAACTCCCGATTCCCGTGGTCGTATGGGCTCGCGTGACCGATACCCCCACCGCGGGGCGCGGCGAGATCGGCCCCGGACGCGGCGCGACCGGCGCCGAGGTACACGACGGCAGCCGCACGCTGCAATTCGCGGGCGTCGACCGCGCCGACACCGATCGGGTCATCTGCGCGGTGAACTTCGCGGTACGCCGGGAGTCCGCCGACGGCGCCGCTGGCCCCGCGGATCCCGGTGTGGCGCAGTTGTATTCGGAGTGGGAACTGCTGGTCGAGCGACACTCCCTCGGCATGGTCGACGACGCGCAGTTCCAACGTTACGGCCGCGGAATCCTGCGTTCACTCCCCGACGGGAGCTGAGTTCAGCGCGATCCGCCGCCACGGGCTGGTCGGACGCAGCCACAGCCGCAGCAGCTCCTTGCGGCGGTCGACGCCGCCGTTCTTCAGCTCGGCCAAGTCCTCGCAGGCCTGCCAATAGGTCCAGCCGGTGAGGTAGGCGTCGCCGAACTGGCGCCAGTTGCGGTACTTGCTCTGGGCCAGCGGCAGGGCGCGCGCCAGATAACTCCAGGCCACGTCAGCGTCGAGGTACCCGGCCGTGTAGGCCATCCTGGCCACCGCGACGACCCTGGCCAGATCCCAGGCGTGGATGTCACCCGGCAGCGGCCGGGCCAGATGGTCGGTGAATCCGATCTTGATCGCCTGCGACCAGATGTCGTAGTCGCGGACCAGCGCCTCGGGATTGTCCATCCCCCGGAACGCTCCGACCTGCCGCAGGAACGCCCGGTGCCGGTCGGCGCGCTCACCGAAGCGATCGCGCTCACTGGCGTTGATCGAGGCCGTCACCAGCGGGTGCACCAGCGCGTAGAGCGGGGCGTGCATGCCGTCGAGCAACTGCTCCATCGACGCCTGCGCCTCGGTGCCATCGGTGATGCCCCACGCGCCGGTGAGTGTGTCGATGGCCAGTTCACGCCGGTCACCGAGCGGATGCGCGCGTTCCGGGCCGAGCAGCAGCGCGTCATGGAAGGCGTCCCAGCGCGCGGAATAGAAGGCGCCGAGGGCCAGCGCCCGCAATTCGTCGTCGGATACCGCGGCGCCGGACCAGTGGTCTTCCTCCCGCTCGTCCAGCTCCGCGTACGGAAAGGTCGTCAAGGTGGGTACGCCGCGCGAAGACATGCCCCGATTGTTCCCTATCCCGCGCGGGGTACGCGCGGGATTCGCGGACGGCCACCTCTGTCGGTCGCGACGCCGGACCGCGGGCGCGTCCGCAGGGCGAATCGATTTCGGACTCCGTTGGTTCTTGCGCTGACGCATGTCGTGATCTGGGGCTAGTGTGCTCGCATGTGTAGAAACATCACCGTCCTGCGTGGTCTGGAGCCTGCCGCAACCGAGCAGGAAATCTATGCCGCCGCACTGCAGTACGTGCGCAAGGTCGGTGGCGTGTCCGGCCTGAGCTCGACCACCAAACCGGCCGTCGACAAGGCCGTCGCGGCCATCGCAAACGCGACCACCACCTTGCTCGCCGAGTTACCCGACCGCAGGGTGGCCCCGACCACCGAACCGCCGCTGCGCCGGATCGCCGCACGGGAGGCCGCGGCGGGAGAGTAGACAGGCGGCCGGTTCAGGGCAGTGCGTCGGCGCCGTAGACGGCGACGCACACCAGCGCGATCTCCAGCGGCAGACCGCGTTCTTCGATCGGATATCCCAAAAGCTGTTCGATCCGCTGCACGCGGTAGCGGACCGTGTTCTTGTGTACGCCGAGCACCTTCGCGGTGGCCTCCGGGCTGCGTTGGCTGCGCAGATAGGCGTGCAGCGTCTCGCGCAGCCGGGCGGCGTTCCCGTCGCGCGCCGCCAGCGCGCCCAGTTCCCGCTCGACCAGTCCTCGCATGGCCGCTTCGTCCGCACCGGCCAGATAGGCGATCTCCACCGTTCGATACCCGGTGACGCGCCGCCCGCCCGCGGGTGCGCGCTCCGCGACCTGCCGCGCGGCGACCGCTTCCCGATGACTGCGACGGAAACCGGCGATCCCCGCGGCGGGCACACCGAACGCCACCCGTACCGGCGCATCGACCTGCGCCGCGGCCAGCCGCTCCGCTTCGCCCGGCACCGCGAGTTCGGCGCCGTGTTCCCCGTCGTCCGATCCGGCCCACGCCCACATCGCGCTGGCGCCGGATGGAACGGTGAGCAGCCGCGCGCTGCCCAGCGCCGCGGCCAGCCGCGCCGCGACCCGATCCAGCAGTCCGGTCGCCTCCGCCTCCGCGCCTGCGGGTTCTCCGGTCGGCTCGTCGGTCCACAGCACGAAGGCCAGGTGCCGCTGGGAGAGCCGGTAGCCGAGCCGCACCGATGCCTGATCGACGTCCACGTGCTCGCCGTCCAGCAGCGCTCGGACGGTCTCGGCGCGACGGTTGAAGGCGGCGCGCAGCACCTGCTCACGCTCCTCCATGTAGGTGTCGGTGAGCAACTCGACCGACGTGCTGATCCACTTGGTGGCCCGCTCGAACAGCCGCAGCAGCACCATGCGTTCGAGTTCCGGCGTCGCCCGCCGCTGCTCGACGACCTCGGTCATGTAGTCCAGCACCGCCTCCATGCCCACGTGATAGACCCGCAGCAGCAACCGCAGCTCGAAACCACGCCTGGCCACGCTGCGCGCGAACGCGTGCGCCTCCTCCGGGAGCGAGAACTCGAAGGTATCGCTGGCCAGGCGGCTGAGCACGATCCTGGCGTGCGCCCTGGTGCTGGCCGCGAGGTCGCGGCGCATATCGCGATCGGCTAGTTCGGGGATGCGCGCGATGATCACGTCGTCGAGCCGGGTGACGATGCGTTCGAGCACTTCGGCGCGCGTCGTCTCGTAGACGTACTCCGCGAGCCAGTCGCGCACTTCGTCGGGTGCGGGGCTCGGCCTGGCCGCGGCGCCCGGCGAAGGCCCAACGGTCATCGCCCTCTCCTCCGGCTCGGCGGATACCGAACCACCGCTTGTCTCACGGACACAAAATCACCCGTTTTCCTTGATGATCTGGGCCAAGAAAGTCTGTTTGGATTGTGTCACGATCATAGTTCAGTGGCCTGTCTCACAGCAGTCAGCAGACCGCGGTTCAACACGACGTCAGTGGGAGAACAGCAGTGACCAACACCGAACCAGCGCCCGCGACCGAGAAGGCGCGGGCACGCGAAACGACCGCGAAGAAGGACGGTCCCGCCCTCATCGAAGTGCGCAATCCCGGCACGGGCGAGGTCGTCGGCACGGTGCCGGACGAGACCGCGGACGCGGTCGCGGCCAAGGTCCGCGAACTGCGGCTGTACCAGCCGGAGTGGGAGGCGATCGGCCCCGAAGGGCGCAAGGTCTGGCTGCTGAAGTTCCAGGACTGGTTGATCGACAACACCGACCGCCTTGCCGCCGTGCTGCAGTCGGAGACCGCCAAGCCCCGGGTGGACGCCCTGATCGATCCGGGTTTCGCGACCGATCTGATCGGCTACTACGCCCGCCGCGCGGCGAAGTTCCTCGCCGACGACCACCCGTCACCGCACAGCCCGCTGGCCCGCGTCAAACGCTTGACCACGGTCTACCGGCCCTATCCGGTGGTCGGCGTCATCACGCCGTGGAACTTCCCGCTGGCCATGCCGGTGATGGACGTGATCCCGGCGCTCGCGGCCGGGGCGGCCGTCATCCTCAAGCCCTCCGAGGTGACCCCGCTCTCCGCGATCGAACTGGCCAAAGGCTGGGCGGAGATCGGCGCGCCGCCGATCTTCGCGGTGGTCACCGGCGCGGGCGCGACCGGAGCGGCCGTGGTGGGCAACGCCGACTACATCCAGTTCACCGGTTCCACCGCGACCGGCCGCAAGATCGCCGCCGCGTGCGTGGAACGGATGGTGCCCTACAGCCTGGAACTCGGCGGCAAGGATCCGGCGATCGTCCTGGCCGACGCCGACCTGGATCGCGCCGCGCACGGCATCGCCTTCGGTGGCATGTTCAACTCCGGCCAGGTCTGCATCTCCGTGGAGCGGGTGTACGTCGAAGCGCCGGTGTACGACGAGTTCGTCGCCAAACTCACCGCCAATGTGCAGGCGCTACGCCAAGGCCTGGACGGACGCGAGTCGAAATACGACGTGGGAGCGCTGGCCAACGAGAATCAGGCGGCCATCGTGCAGCGCCACGTCGACGAGGCCGTCGCGGCGGGCGCCAAGGTGCTCACCGGGGGCAAGCGGGCCGGATTCGGCACCGCCTTCGAGCCGACCGTGCTGGTCGATGTCGACCACACCATGTCCTGCGTCACCGAGGAGACCTTCGGCCCGACGCTGCCGGTGATGAAGGTGGCCGACGAGTCCGAGGCGATCCGGCTGGCCAACGACTCGGTGTACGGCCTGTCGGCCTCGGTGTGGACCGGCGACAAAGAGCGCGGCGAACGGATCGCACGGCAACTGAACGCGGGCGCGGTCAACATCAACGACGTCTTCGCCAACCTGTTCAGTTACGCCCTGCCCATGGGCGGCTGGGGGCTGTCCGGCGTCGGCGCTCGCTGGGGCGGCGCGAACGGCGTGCGCAAGTACTGCCGCCAGCAGGCGATCACCACGCCGCTCCTGCCGACGCAGCAGAAGGAACTGTTCTGGTACCCCTACTCGATGCCGAAGCTGCTGTTCGCGCTCGGCGCCATGCGCGCGGCAGGCGCCCGCGGGCTGCGCCGCCTCGACCTTCCGGCCCTGCTGAAGCTCAAAAGGGGCGACAAGTGACCCAACAAGCGAAGCAGATCCGCGGCAAGGTCGTGGTGATCACCGGTGGGGCACGCGGCATCGGACTCGCCACCGCGACCGCGCTACAGGCTCTCGGCGCGCAGATCGCGATCGGCGATATCGACGAGACCACGGTCAAGGAGTCGGGCACGGCACGCGGTTTCGAGCTCTACGGCAAGCTCGACGTTACCGATCAGGAGTCGTTCGACGGCTTCCTCGACGAGGTGGAGCGGACCCTCGGCCCGATCGACGTGCTGATCAACAACGCGGGCATCATGCCGACCGGCAAGCTGGTGGACGAGCCGGACCCGCTGACCCGCCGGATCCTGGACATCAACGTCTACGGCGTGATCCTGGGCTGCAAGCTGGCGCTGCGCCGGATGCTGCCGCGCGGCGGCGGGCACATCATCAACATCGCCTCACTGGCCGGCGAGACCCATATCCCCGGCCTGGCCACCTACAACGCCAGCAAGCACGCGGTGCTCGGCTTCACCGACACGCTGCGGGAGGAGTACCGGGGCACCGGCGTGCGCTTCTCCTCGGTACTGCCCACGCTGACCAACACCGAGCTCGGATCCGGCGTCACCGCGCCCAAGCTGCTGCGCGCCGCGGAGCCGGAGGAGATCGCCGACGCCGTCGCGAAGCTGATCGTCGCGCCGAAGTCGAAGGTCAGGGTGACCGCGGTGGCCGGGTTCATCGCCCAGTTCGTCGGCCTGCTGCCGGAATCGCTCGGTGACGGCATCGGCCGCGCGCTCGGATCCGGCCGCGCCTTCCTCGACGACGTCGACGCCGAGAAGCGCAAGGCCTACGAGGAGCGCGTGCGCGGCGCGTGAGCGGGTCGGGAAGCAGGGGCGCCGCGGCTGGGATTCGTCTCGGCCGCGGCGCCCCGCCGTGTTCGGGGGCACATCGGGAGCCCCACACACCGACGGCATTGTGAGGAAAATCACGCGCGCACTCGCTGACATCGCGAAGCCGGTCAGCGGCAAATTCTCAGCCCATACTCGGCGGCCACAAACGCGTCCACAATCCGCCACAAAGACTCCCGGTTCACTCTCGTTCATGCTGGTCAACTGCCCAAATCGAAGAACCTGACGGTAAACGGCCACGGCATGCCGAAAATTCGCTATCCGCCTGGTGCGCAGCACCATCGCAGGCAATATGCTGTCCCTAACAAACCTGCCGACTGTTTCGGCGCCCGTATCCGAACTTTTCGGCCTGATAAGGCTGGAAATTCCGGACCGATTCTGATAGCAAGGGGCTATGGACCCGCATTTGCGCGACCTGCGGTATTTCGTCGCCGTCGCTGAGGAACTGCATTTCACCAACGCCGCCCAGCGGCTGCACATCGCTCAACCCACCCTGTCGCGTCAGATCCGGCAGCTGGAACGTCAGCTCGACGTGGTCCTGTTCGACCGCAACCAGCGCAGTGTCGCGTTGACCGTCGCGGGCAAGGAACTGCTCGAAGGCGCACGCAAGATCCTGGAGTTGTGGGAGGTCACCAACGTCTCGCTGCAGGAGGCGGGCGAGGTGTTGCGCGTCGGCATCCAATCCACACTCGGGCGCGGTCTGCTCAGCGATCTGGAGAGCGCGAGCGGACATCGTCTCGCACTGCACGCGGCTTCCTGGACCGATCCCTCCAGCGGCCTGGCGGGTCGGCAGGCCGATCTCGCTCTGGTCTGGCTGCCGTTGCCGGACCAGAGCCGCTACCGGTGGCAGGTGCTGCGCACCGAACCGCGCTGGGTGCTGCTTCCGGAAAACCACCCGCTGGCGATCTCGGAGACCATCGAATTCGCCGATCTGCTCGACGAACCGTTCGTCGCACTGCCCACCGAAGCCGGTGCGGTGCGCGATTTCTGGCTCGGCAACGACGGGCGCGGCGGCCGTCCGCCGAAGATCGGCGCCGAAGCCGCGACCGCGGAGGACAAGCTGGAAGCCGTTAGCCTCGGCCTCGGCGTGTGCCTGCTCGCCGAGAACAACGTGCCGATGTACCGCTGGCCCGGGCTGACCGCGCGTCCCGTGTCGGGGTTGGCGCCGTGCGAGCTCGCCGTGGCCTGGCGGGCCGACGACAACCGGCCGACAATCCTGGAGTTCGCCGGACGAGCCGTCGATGGCGGGTTCGCGGCGCAGCAGTCGCCGGTCAGCGTCTGAACCGGCCCGGCGGGGTCTCGGGGGCGGTGCGCTGCCACGGACGGCGCGTCTCCAATTGCGCGGCCAGCCGTAGCAGGGTGGATTCGCTACCGGGTGGTCCCGCGAGCTGAGCGGCCACCGGCGTACCCGACCAGGAGTGCATGCCCATGGGAACGGAGGCCGCGGGCCAGCCGACCAGATTCCACAGCGGAGTGAAGGGTGCGAACCGCGCGCCGGCGAGCAGAGTGGCCGGACGATTGCGGAAGTGCCAGGCCCGCGCCGTCGGCGGCGGGGCGGCGAGCGTGGGAGTGATCACCACGTCGTAACGCTCGAAGAACTCCAGTAGTCGCGCCTCCACCCGGTCGATCTGGGCGGGACGCGCGAGCCTCAACCGATGCACCGTCCGGCCCAGAGCCACGCGGTGCCGGGCTCTCCGCGGTAGTCGGCCGGGTTGGAGTAGCGCGGGGGCCTCGCGGGCGCCGAGGGCCAGCCAGCGTAGCGAGGCCGCGAGCAGGGCGTTTCCGTACGGTAGCGCGGTCGGTTCCACCGAGTGGCCTGCCGCCGCGGCCACCGAGGCCGCCCTGCGCGCCGCGGCGGTCCAGCGGCGGTCGACGCGCAACAGGCGGGAAGGTGGATCCACCGCCAGCCCGATACGTAGTCGGCCGGGTGGATCCACCTCGGCTAGGTCCGGTCGCGCCGCCAGGACCGACAACGCCAGCGCGGCATCGTCCACGCTTGTCGCGAGGACACCGTGCTCGACCAGGCTCGACCACGGGCCCGCAGCGGGGACCGTGTACTGCCCGGGCTTGATCCCGAAGATTCCACAGCACGCGGCCGCGACCCGCACCTCCCCCAGGCCGTCGCAGCAGTGCGCCACCGGCACCAGTCCGGCCGCGATCGCGGCTCCGGCCGCGCTACCCGCGTAGCGCGTGGGGTTCCACGGATTGCGGATGACACGCTCGGTGCCCACGCTGGTCACCCACCGACTCGGCTCGGGAGCCGCGACGAGGCCCATGACCACCGCTCCCGCGGCGCGCAGCCTGGCCACCACGGGGTGATCCGCGGCGGCCACCGGCCCCCACGGCATCGGCTCGCCCGCGAGGGGAACACCGTGCTCGACCACGACCGGGACACCGGCCAGGGGCAGCACGTCGAGGTCGTCGCGTTCCATCAGGCCGACCGACTCGGCCGTCGCCTGTTCGGCACGCAGGACGCTGAAGGCATGTCGTTTCCGGTCCGCCGCCGCGATCCGCGTCCCGGCATCCGCGGCCACTTGCCCGGGGTGCAGCAGGCCGTCTCGCACGCACGCCGCGATCGTCGCGGCCGGGCCGCGTTCGAGTGCGGTCTCGGCTTCCGGAGCGCCGTCGGGCCGCGCGTCTGCGACGGCTCCCAGCAGTCGGGCGGGCATCGGCTCGCCGGTCTTCGCGTTCGGAATGGCGGTGTGCGGAGCGGCGTTTCCCGCTGAGATCGAGCCGTCCGCCATGATTGCGGCCTCGTCGGACATGTGCTGGTCATCCCCCGTCGCGTCGTTGTCGAAATCGGGTGATCCACTGTCGAGCCGCAAGTTATCATTTCGAATACGGCACGGGGGATGATGGTGTCGGGTGTGGCGGAAATTTTCGGCACATCGGACAACAACCGGTGCGGATTCCGCGGCGTCCGCCGAGCCACTAGGTCCGAGCATGAGTGCGAACTCTGAGAGAAGGTCCGACCCCGACACGGGTATTTCCACCCGGCCGAGGAGTGGCGACCTGTCGCGTGCCGAATCCGACGCGGTGGCCGCGTTCACAGCGGAGTGGGAATCCACCCGGCGCCCACCGGCGATCGCCGAATATCTACCGGACGCCAGTACCTTGCGACGTGAGGCATTGCTGGAGCTGATCCGCGTCGACCTGCGCCATCGCTGGCTGCTTCGCCGCGGTAAAGGCGCGGGCACCGCGCCGGAACCGGCCGCGCGCATGCGCCTGACCGATTACTGCGCCGAATTCCCCGAACTCGCTTCCGACGATATTCCGGCCGGCTTGGTGTACGAGGAGTTCGTCATCCGCCGCCAGAGCGGCGAGCGGGTCGATCCGCGCGAATGCCTGCGCGAATATCCGCGGCAGGCGGAGCAACTGCGCGAGTTGCTGAACGCCGACGAAATCGACCAGAGCACCCGTCGCGCGACTCCGGAGGATTCCGTCTTGACCGCGGTCGCGCACAGCGACTCCGTTCTCGCCGACACCGTATTGAACCGAACCGCGGGGTCTGCTCGTGATTCCGAGGTGACCAGAACGACCGCCGCCGATCTGACGGGTACGGCCACCGCCGTGCCCACGACGATCGGGACCGGGCCGGGCCGCTCCGACCCGCTCGACCGGATCGAGATCGGTCAGCGGATCGACGACTTCGATCTGCTGACCGGTCTGGGCAGCGGTGCGTTCGCCCGGGTCTTCCTCGCGCGGCAGCGCTCGCTGCAACGGCTGGTCGCGGTGAAGATCTCCAGCGATCACGGCACCGAGCCGCAGACGCTGGCCCAGCTCGACCACGATTACATCGTGCGGGTCTTCGACCAGCGGCTGCTGGACGACGCCGAGGGCGCCGCGCGCCGGCTGCGGCTGCTCTACATGCAGTTCCTGCCCGGAGGCACGCTGCTCGGCGTGCTGCGCTGGGTGCGCGCGACCCCACCCGAGGAGCGCAGCGGCAGGCTTCTGCTGGACGCCGTGGACGCGGCGATGGAGGAGAAGGGCGAGATCCGGCCGACCGACTCCAGCGTGCGCGCCGAGATCGCGGCGCTGAGCTGGCCGGAGACGGTGGCGTGGCTGGGCCGCAGGCTGGCCGAGGCGCTGGACTACGCCTCCTCGCACGGCGTGCTGCACCGCGACGTCAAACCGGCCAATGTCCTGCTCACCGCCGAGGGCGTGCCGAAACTCGCCGACTTCAACATCAGCTTCAGCCGCAACGTGGAGGGCACCAGCCCGGTGGCCTACTTCGGCGGATCACTGGCCTACATGTCACCGGAACAACTGGAGGCCTGCCATCCCAGTTTCGGCCGCAGTGCCGCGGACCTGGATACCCGTGCGGACATCTATTCGCTCGGCGTGGTGCTGTGGGAGCTGCTCACCGGTGCGAAGCCGTTCGACGACCGCACGGCGGGGGCGGGCGACCAAGGCGACGACACCACGCTGGAGGCCATGCTGGAGCGGCGCAGCAGCGGCGTGGACGAGGCCGCGCTGCAGCGGGTTCCGGCCGACTGTCCCGCCGCGTTGCGGCGCATCCTTCTGACCTGCCTGGCCCCCGAGCGGGCCGACCGGTGGTCCAGCGGCGCGATCCTGGCCAGGCAGCTGGAGATGTGCCTGGACGAACGCGCGCGAGAATTGGTCGACCCCGCGCCGAACAGCTGGCGGCTGCGGCTGCGCCCCTACATCGTTCCGGTGGCGCTGGTGGCGATGGCGCTGCCGAATGTGCTCGCCTCGCTGTACAACATCCAGCACAACCAGCACCTGATCATCAGCCGGATGACCGAGGAGGCCCAGCAGACCTTCCTCATCATCACCGGCGTGGTGAACGCGATCTTCTTCCCGACCGGCATCGCGCTCGTGCTGTATATGGCGAGATACGTGCTGACGGTGACGCGCGGTCTACGCAAAGGACGAAGATACGATCCGGGAACCCTGCGGCGTGCCAGACGCGATGCGTTGCTGATGGGCGATCGGGCCGTGGCCGTGGCCTTCTCGCTGTGGGTGCTGGCCGGACTGATCTTCCCGATCGCGCTACAGGTGTCGACGGGAGATATATCGGCACAGGCCGTGGTGCACTTCTTCTCCTCGTTGGTGGTGTGCGGCGCGATCGCGGTCGCCTATCCCTTCTTCCTGCTGACGTTCTACCTGGTGCGGTGCGTCTATCCCTTGTTCCTCCGGCACGGCGACATCAGCCCCGAGGACGCGGTCTGGCTGCGCGGCCTTGACCGGCGCTGCAACGGCTACCTCGCGGTGGCCGCCTCGGTGCCGCTGCTCGCGGTCACCGGGGTGACCTTCCTGCCCCCGTCCGACATCCCCTCGGTCATCGTCGCGGTTCGGCTGCTGTGTGTGGGCGGCATAATCGCGTTCGTGGGCACCTATCTGCTGTTCCGTGCGCTGGAAGCGGACCTACGGGCGCTGGAGCGGGTGGTCGATCCGGAATCCGCCGAACCGGGGGCCGCCGAGGGCCGACCCGCCCGATCGACCGCGACCGCCGTGGAGACCGACACGTGAGTTTGCCCCGCACCGATGCCGTCGCCCGCTTCTCCGCCGACTGGCAGCGCAGTCTCCATGGTGATCGCTTGCCGCCGCAGATTCGCGACTACGTACCCGACGGCACGCAAGTTCGCCTGGGGGTACTCGTCGATCTGATCCGGGTGGATCTGCGGCGACGCTGGGAGCGCGAAGGGCTCGGCAAACGGATCGCCGACTATCGCGAGGAATTCCCCGATGTGGAGACCAGCTCCGAGTTGGTCGACCTGCTGTGCGAGGAATTTCTGGCGCGTCGCGGACGCGGACCGCTGCCGCTGGAGGACTTCCTCGCCGAATACCCGGACCTCGCCGGCGCGGTCCGCGAGCACCTCGCCGATCTCGCCGCCGACGACGCCCACCCGGACGCCGACTCGAGCGAAGCCCTCGCCGCGCTCGCCGATCTCGCGCCGGGCCTGCGGATCGATGACTTCGACCTGCTCACCGACCTGGGCGCGGGACTGCTCGGCCGGGTCTTCCTGGCCAGGCAGCGTTCCATGCAACGGCTGGTCGCCGTCCGGTTCTCGGCGGGCCGGGCGGGCGCGGCGCACACGATGGCCCAGCTCGACCACGCCCACATCGTGCGGGTCTTCGACCAGCGAGTACTCAGCGCCGACGCCGCACAGGCCCTGACCATCGCGGGTCCTCCCGCGAACGGCCGCCACACCGCGGCGAACGCCGCCATCGCCGCGCCGCGCCTCGACCTCGACGCCGCGGCCGTCCCGTCCAGCCGGACGAGCCGCCCCGGCGACGACGACACCATCGTGGCGCCGACAACCCGAACGACGAGCCACCCCAGCGACGACGAAACGGTCCCCGGCCCGCGCACGCACGGCGCCGAGAGGCGCGCCCCGACCATCACGGGTGACGCGACAGCCACCGCGCCAGAAGGTATCGATGACGAGACCGTGGTCAGCGCGCCCGATACGACCGCTGCGGTCCGCCCACGCAGTGCTCTGATTCCCGATTCCGGACGATCGGCCGAACCTCGTGACGCCGCCGCGGTTCCGGCTCATCCGGACGCGGTGACCGAGCGATCGAGCGATCCGGACGCGACCATCGCGGTCCCTCCGGACGACATCGCATCCGCGCCCCCGCGACCGCCCCTCGCACCGGAGTCCAGGACGACCGCCCTCCCGCGTCTGGTCTACATGCAATACCTCCCCGGCGGCACGGCGGTCGACCTGCTCGAGCAACGCCGTCGCGGCCCCGTGACCGACGGCGGCGCCCTGCTCCTGCGCGCGGTGGACACCGCCATGGAGGCCAAGGGCGAGATCCGGCCGTCGGATTCGAGCGTGCGCGCCGAGATCGCGCGGCTGAACTGGCCGGAGACCGTGGCGTGGGTGGGCAGGCGGCTGGCCGACGCGCTGGATTACGCCGCACACCATGGCGTGCTGCACCACGACATCAAACCGGCGAACGTGCTGTTCACCGCGGAGGGCATTCCCAAGCTGGCCGATTTCGCCCTCGGTGAGGTACCTGGGCGCACCGCGCCGCACGGTCCCGGCGGGACCGACGCACTGGTCTACCGCTCTCCGGAGCAGCTGAGCCGCTACCTCGACCCCGACGCGCCCGCCCCCGGCGACGCCAGCGACGTCTACTCCCTCGGTGTGCTGCTCTGGGAAATGCTCACGGGCGCAACCCCCTTCGCCGATCCGCCACTGGAGCAGAACAGCCCCGGCACCGAGACGTACACGCGGATGCTCGCGGAGCGACGCGGCGGCGTCTCGGCCGCGGCGCTCGCGCGCCTGCCGGAAGACACGCCGGCCACGCTGCGCCGCGTACTGCTGGACTGTCTGCACGAAGACCCGCAGCGGCGCTGGCGCGGCGGCGCCGAACTCGCGGGACAACTCGACCTCTGCCTGGACACCCGCGCGCGCGACCTGGTCGATCCCCCGCCCGGCAGCCTCGCCCACCGCGCCCGCGGGTGGCTGCTTCCGGTCGCGGCGCTGTGCGTCGGCGTGCCGAACGTGCTGGCCAGCTTCTATAACATCCAGCTGAACCAGACCCTGATCATCGACCGGATGTCGACCGCGGACCAGGAGAAGTTCACGGCGGTCGGATTGATCAACAACCTCATCGCGTTCCCGGTCGCCGCGCTGCTGCTGTTGTTCATGACCCGGCGGCCGCTCGCCATCTCCTACCGCCTCGGCCGTGGCGACGGCTACTCCGCGCGCACGCTCGCGAAAGCACGCCGCGACACCTTGCTGATGGGTGACTGGGCGGTGTGGATACCCTTCGGCTTCTGGCTGGTCGCGGGCATCGTCTGGCCGCTCGGGCTGGCCTTCTCCGGAGTCGACCTGCCGCGTGGCACCTTCTTGCACTTCTTCGCCGCGCAGATCGTGTGCGCGGCGATCGCGCTCGCCTATCCGTTCTTTCCGATCATGGTCTACTCGGTGCGCGCGATCTATCCACAGCTGCTGGTGCGCGGCGGTATCGGTCCCGACGACGAACGCCAGCTCCGCGCGCTGGCCAGGCGCGGCAGCTTCTACCTCGGTGTGGCGGCATCGGTTCCGCTGCTCGGCGTGGCGAGCGCGACCTTCGTCGAGGCCGACGACCTGGAGCTGGTGATCGTTCCGGTGCGTGTGCTGAGCGTGGGTGGCATCCTGGCATTCGTGCTGACCTATCGACTGTTCCGGCTCCTGGAAGCGGATCTGCTCGCGCTGGCCAGGGCGATTCCCCAGCGGACGCGATGACCACACCCCGCCCGCTGGGACGGCTGGTGAACCTGTCGCACGTCCACGATCCGGTCACCACACCGCTGTACCCGGAGGATCCGGAATTCCGCACCGACATCGTGGCCACGATCGCGAACGACGGCTACCTCCTGCGCTATATCCAGCAGGGCGAACACACCGGAACCCATTGGGGTGCGCCGATTCATTTCCGTGCGGACGGACTGGCCGCCGACGAACTCGACCTCGACGATCTGCTGCTGCCCGCGGTGAAGATCGATCTCCGGCAGCGCTGCGCGAACGATCGCGACTACGCGATCACGGTCGACGATCTGAAGCGGTGGGAGGCCGAGCACGGCCGGATCCCGGACAGCGCCGCGATCGTCGCCTGGACCGGGTGGGACGCCAAGTGGGGCACGCCGGAGTTCGTCGGCACGGGCGAATCAGCCGGTCGGCAACCCGGTTTCGCGGTGCAGACGGTGGAATGGCTGCTGCGCGGCGGCAGGCTCGGCCGCCGCGGCGCGCTTGGCATCGACACGTTCGGCCCCGACGTGGGCACCGACGAGACGTACGCGGTGTCGAAGCTGCTCTACGGCGAGCACCGGATCAGCTTGGAATGCTTGGCGAACCTGGCGGCACTGCCCGCGACCGGGGCGTGGGTGCTGGTGGGCGGACCGCTCTATCGCGGCGGTTCCGGTTCGCCGGCAACGATTTTCGGCATCCTGCCCGGATGAGGTCTCAGCCGCCGTAGACCTTGGGGTTGAGGGTGCCGATGTAGGGCAGGTCGCGGTAGCGCTCCGCGTAGTCGAGGCCGTAGCCGACGACGAATTCGTTCGGGATGTCGAATCCGACGTGCGCGACCTCCACCGGCGTGCGTAGCGCGTCGGGCTTGCGTAGCAAGGTGACCACCTCGAGCGAAGCCGGGTTACGGGTGGACAGGTTGCGCTTGAGCCACGACAGCGTGAGCCCGGAGTCGATGATGTCCTCGACGATCAGGACGTTGCGGCCCGCGATGTCCTTGTCCAAGTCCTTCATGATGCGCACCACACCCGAGGACGAGGTCGACGACCCGTAGGACGAGACGGCCATGAACTCCATCTGGGTCGGGATCGGCAGAGCCTTGGCCAGGTCGGTCATGAAGAAGATCGCGCCCTTGAGCACGCCCACCAACAGCAGATCGCCCTCCGGAGCGTCGGGTGGATACCGCTTGGCGATGAGTTCGGCCAGCTCCTGGGTCTTGGCGGCGATCTGTTCCGCGGTGATCAGCACCGACGCGATGTCATCCCCGTACACGTCAGCTGGATTCCCTTCCGTGGTGGTGAGCCCGTTCGGCCGGTTCGGTCTGCGTCATCGGTCCGATGCCAGCCTCACCCAGCCGCAGTGTCAGCCTGCCATGTTCGCGCCCCGCGACCAACCTGCTACCCGGCCTGCCGCCGCCGACCGCGACGCCGCCCTGTCCGCGCCAAGCCGTAACCAGTTCGTCGACTGCCTGTAAATGCTTGGTGGTCAGGGCTTTCGCACCGTGCTCGAGCAGCCATGCCCGAATCGCCCGTTTCCGCAGAGCCGCGGGTGCAGTGGCGAGGGTCTCGATCACCAGCGCCCGCCCATCACCGGCGGTGTGCCGCAGCTCGGCGGCGAGCGCGTCGAGAACCGCCCCGTCCTCCCGCAGTTGTTCGGCCGTACGCGCCAGCGCCGGGGCCACCCCGCCGCCGAGGATCTGCTCCAACAGCGGCAACGCCTCGGTGCGTAGCCGGACCCTGGTGAACTCCGGCGCCACGTTGTGCGGGTCGTCGTGCGGCGTCACGCCCAGATCGGCGCACACGCGCCGGGTGGTCTCCCGGCGCACGCCGAGCAACGGCCGCCCCCACGGCTCGGCGTACGCGGACATCCCTTGGATCGAGCGGCCACCGGAGCCGCGTGCGAGCCCGAGCAGCACCGTTTCGGCCTGGTCGTCGAGGGTGTGCCCGAGCAGCACCGGAAGACCGTGGCGCGCGGAGTCCAGCGCGGCATACCGCGCCCGGCGCGCGGCGGCTTCCACACCGCCCTCGGTGCCGACCTGGACCGCGAGCACGCGCGCGGACCGGCAGCCGAGGGCGAGTGCCTGTGCCGCGGCCTCGGCGGCGACGGCGCCGGAACCGGGTTGTAGGCGATGATCCACCACCAAGGCGTCGACCGCGCCCGTCTCGACCACTGCCGCCGCGGTGAGGGCCAGCGAATCCGCGCCGCCGGACAGCGCCACCGCGACCGCCTGCTCCTCGGTCTCACGCGGCCCGAAACCGCTCAGCCAATCCCGGACCGCTCGACGAACGGCCAGCACAGCGGCGGTCTCGGGCAATCGCCGGGCGGCGGACGGCCGCCCGGATCCGGATGTCCCGCTCTCCGGCCCGAAGCGCCCGGGTGTCGTTCCTGGCGCACGCCCCATGGGCGCAGCCTACCGGCCGACCGCGCACGGCGAGTCGCCGCCGAGCCGGGAACCCTCGTTCAGTCCAGTACTCGTTCGATCCAGCGCTGCGGCTGCTCGATCTCGTCGGTGCGCGGCAGCGTGTCGGCTTCGGTCCACACCGTGTTGAACCGCGTCATCCCGACGGTGGCGACCACCTCATCGACGAATTTCTTGCCACGCACGTACTGGGCGACCTTCGCGTCCACGCCGAGCAGCGCGCGCAGGAGTCGCTGCACCGGGTTGGTCGGACGCCTGCGGCGCTGGTCGAACGCGGTGCGGATCTGCTCGACCGACGGGACGACCGCGGGACCGACCGCGTCCATGACGTGATCGGCGTGCCCCTCCAACAGGGTGCCGAGCATGAGCAGGCGGTCCAGCGCCGCACGCTGCGGCGGCGCCTGGGTGGCACGCAGCAGCCCGACCACACCGCGCGCGGCCGGATCGTCGGGGGCGGTTCCGCGACGGCGGTCGCGCACCTCTTCGACCAGCCGGGACAGCATGTCGCTCACCGGCTCGTCACCGGCCTCGCCGAGTACCTCGACGTTCGCGCGCATGTATTCGCCGAGCCAGGGCGCGGAGGAGAACTGCACCCGGTGGGTCACCTCGTGCAGGCACACCCACAGCCGGAAATCGCTCGCCGACACCCCGAGCGCCCGCTCCACCGCGACGATGTTCGGCGCGACCAGCAACAGAGTGCCGTCCGGCCCCGTGAACGGGTCGTATTGACCGAGGATCGCGGTGGAGAGGAAGGCGAGCATGGCGCCCGCCTGCACCCCGGCGGGTTTACCCGCGAGGAGCTTGCGGTCGGCCTGCGCCTCATCCGCCCCGGTGAGCTGGGCCATCGAGTCGGCGGCGGCCGTGATCCACCCCGGACGGTCGACGATTCTGGCCGCCGGGACCGGCCGGTCGTCCAGCAACCCGCTGACCTCGCGCACCGGCGCCTCGGCCCGCACGGAGGCATCGGCGAGCTCGGCGACCACCTGCTCGGCCGAATAGCGCGACGTGCGCGGACCCGCGGGCACCAGAACGGAGCCGGTCCGCGCGGCCAAACGCCAATCGACCACGCCGGACAAGCCCGAGCGCGGTTTTCGCCGCTCGACCGTGCCGGCGGAGCCGAAATCGGCTGTCTCGGAACCTTGCTGGGTCATGATCAACCACCCGTCACGAGCATCCACAGTTTCGCAGCGTGCCTGCGATCGCGTCCAACGCGGGCCTGCTCACCTCCGGTGGTCGATCGTTCGACATCAGTGCGAAGGTCAGCACCCGCCCATCGGCGTCCAGCACATATCCGACCAACGCGCTGGAGACCGACAGAGTTCCGGTCTTGGCTCGCACCCAGCCCGCCGCCTGACGATCCCGGGTGACGTAGCGGCTGGTCAGCGAGCCCGTGGCACCGGCGACCGGCAGGTTGTCGAGCATCGGCGTCAAGGTCGCCGCGACCCGGCCGTTCTCGGGCTGGGCCTTGGCGCCTGCCGGTCGCACCGCCGTGGCGCCGGTGGGCTGGGCCGCGGTCGCCACGACCCGGTCGAGCAATCGCGCGGGAATCCGGTCGTCTACCGAAAGCCCGCTGCTGTCGTGCATATCCAGGCCGGACAGATCGAAACCGGCCTTGCTCAGCGCCGTGCGCACCGCGGTGACCCCGCCGGTGAACGAGGCCTCGCCGCCGGTGGCGGTCGCGATCTCCCGTCCGATCGCCTCGGCGAGCACGTTGTCGGAGTAGACCATCATGTCGCGCAGCCGGTCGCGCAGCGGCGCCGAACGCACCGAGGCGACCTCGGCCGCGCCCGCGGGTGCGGCGCCCGCCCGGACCCGCGCCGGGTCGAGCCCCAGTTCGGTGGCCAGCCGCCGTCCCGCGTCCAGAGCGGGCGTCGCGGTGCGCGGCGAGTACTCGACTAGCGGTTGCAACCGGCCGCCGTCGATCATCACTGGCTCGATCGGGGCGATGGACCCCTCGGGGATGTCGACCGGGTCCCAGCCCTGCGCCATGGTCGGGCCGGTGTAGGCGGAGAGGTCGACGACGATCGTGTCCACCGCGCGGCCCGCGGACTTGATCTGGGTGACCAGGTCGGACAGACGCGGTCCGTTCGGGTAGTACCCCTTGCCGTCCGGCTGCGCGGTGAGCGTCGGATCGCCGCCGCCGACCAGCACCAGTTCGTTCGGCGCCGCACCGGCGACCACCTTCGTGGTCACCCGTTGCTCGGCGGGCAGCGTGAGCAGAGCGGCCGCGGTGGTGAGGATCTTGGCGGTGGACGACGGGATCATCGGCCGGTTCGCGTCGCCGCTCCACAGCACCGTCCCGCTGTCGGCGTCGGTCACCTGGCCCGCGAACGCGCCGAGGTCCGGATTGGCGATCACCGGGGCCAGCGCGGCGGCGATCCCGGCGGAACTCGGCGCGGAACCGGTGGGCCGGGCCGGGACGACCTGCCCGGACGGCTCGGTCGGCGCGGGCGGGGCGGCGATGGTCAGACCACCGTGCCGGAACTCCTCGGTCCACGGCCGCACCGCGAGCAGTGCCACCGCGGCGGCCACGGCCAGCACGACCAGCACGGTCGAGATCAACAGCCATCTGTTGCGGCGCCGCCGGGCGGCCAGCCCACCGATGTTCTCGTTGCCACCAAACACGTCGCCGCCGCTCTCCTGACCGATTCCCGCAGCAGCCGCCTGCCGCACCCATGTCCCCGACGACCACACTATCCTCGTTGCGCAACCGTTCCCCTGAACAACCTGGCGAGTCGGCGCACTCCGCAGCGGCCGAGTCGGCAGTCGCCGAATAGCAGCCGAGTCGCAGAACTCGGCACCGATGCACGAAGGAGATGGCGTGGAGTTCGACGTCACGATCGAGATCCCCAAGGGTTCCCGGAACAAGTACGAGGTCGATCACGAGACCGGCCGGGTCCGGCTCGACCGGTTCCTGTACACGTCCATGGTCTATCCCGCCGACTACGGCTACATCGAGAACACCCTCGGCGAGGACGGCGACCCGCTGGACGCGCTGGTCCTGCTGCCCGATTCGGTGTTCCCCGGCGTGATCGTGGAGGCCAGGCCGGTCGCCATGTACAAGATGACCGACGAGGCGGGCGGCGACGACAAGATCCTGTGCGTGCCCGCGGGCGACCCGCGCTGGGACCACATCCAGGATCTGAAGGATGTCCCCGAGTTCGAGCTGGCCGCGATCAAGCACTTCTTCGAGCGCTACAAGGATCTCGAACCCGGCAAGTTCGTCAAGGGCTCGGAGTGGGTCGGGCGGGCCGAGGCCGAGGCCGAGGTGCAGGCGTCCATCCAGCGGTTGAAGGACCAGGGCGGACACTGAAGCCCTTCGGGCACAACGA
>NZ_JBFAXY010000030.1:0-105490 GCF_040681035.1 Nocardia sp. NPDC051911 | reverse complement strand
CCGACAGCGCCCAGGCGGTGCGGGCCGGGTCGGTCCTATGGCGTGAGCAGGAAATTCATGTGCGTGACGACCGAGCCGCGTATTTCGGCTCCTTCGTCGCCTACGCGGCGGTCACTCGGACGCGAGCCGGGCCGCGAACGGCGGATGCTCGGTCTCGCTGCGCTCGAAAGACGTGGTTGCGGTGCGCTGGGCGCGTCGGCGTTCGAGTCCGCTACTTCGGTGCATGCGATTCGCAGTGGCCGGCTGTCGGTTGGGCGTCCGAGGATTGTTGTGGGGGTCGCGCCCGCGCGGTGCGGTTGGTGATTTCCAGCGCGGCGCTGAGCGGCCTGGTTCGTGAACCGGCTCTTACGATCGCTTGTGGCCGAAACCGAGGCGTCGCGCCAGGCGGGCCATGAGCTGGGACATTCGCGACGGGAAGGAATCCGGTTCGGGGATGCGTACCGGGCGGACGCGGCCGTTGTGCAGCGCGGTGATCTTCCAGCCCTGGTCGGTGCGGACGGTCACCAGTGTCTGGCGGGACAGGCGGCGTTCGGGCAGCCGGGAACGCCAGGGCATCAGGACCGATGCCGTGCCGTGCAGGATCGCCGCGTCGGGGGTGATGATGCGGATCGACTCGAGATCGCCGACCAGTGCCGAACCGGCCAGGACGCCGCGGAAGAGCTTGGCGTGGTTGGCCTGATGCTCGCTGCGGCCGATGGCTCGGGTGCCGTCGTAGGAGACGTAGTCGGAATCCTCGGTGAACAGCGCAGCGTAGGCGGCGGCGTCGTTATCGGTCCAGGCTTGCATGAGTTTGTCGAACAGGCCGCGCAGGGCTAGATCGTCGGCGCGGCGCTGGTCGAGTGTCGTGTTCATGGGAGCGTGCCTTTCGATGCTATGATTCGGACATCGAAATGTACGATAGACGAAAGTTTCGAATGTCGAAAGATGAATTGATCGGTGCGATCACGCAGGAGTTGCGGCTGCTGCAGCAGAGTTTCGACGCCTTCGACGAGGCCGCGGCGGTGCGCCTGGGATTGAATCGCACCGACCTGCGCTGCCTGGACATCGTGCTCGGCCGTGGGCCGCTGGCGGCGGGGGAGCTCAGCGTCGCGCTGCGACTGAGTCCCGCTGCCACCACCACCGTCGTCGACCGATTGGCGCGGGCCGGATTCGTCTCGCGCGCACAAGATCCCGGCAATCGGCGGCGGATACTGGTGGAAGGCACCGCGCGGGCCGAGGAGGTGGCGCGAGAGATCTTCGAGCCCGTCGGCATGGCGGGGGCCGACGCTCTCACTCGGTTCGACACCGACGAGCTGCACATCGCGCTCGACTTCCTGCGCACCGCACTGCGCGTGCACCAGGAGCAGACCGAGCGAGTGTCGCGTCTCGGTGAATCCGACTGACCGGCGCCGGGGCCGGGGCGAGCGGTGGCCTGGTTCGGGCGGCGTCTGCCGAACTGCGAGGATAGCGGGGTGTCCGGTCCCGAATCCTTCTCCTTCACCGTCGGTACGCGCCTGGACGGGCGGCACGGCCGGTCCGGTGTGATCGCCACGCCGCACGGGTCGATCGCCACGCCCGCCTTCATCCCGGTGGGCACCAAGGCGACAGTCAAGGCGGTCCTGCCGGAGACCATGCGGGAACTCGGCGCCCAAGCGCTGCTGGCGAACGCCTACCACCTCTACTTGCAGCCGGGCGCCGACATCGTGGACGAGGCGGGCGGGCTCGGCGCGTTCATGAACTGGCCGGGGCCGACCTTCACCGACAGCGGCGGGTTCCAGGTGATGTCACTGGGCGTCGGGTTCAAGAAGGTGCTCGCGATGGAAGCGGTCGACGTACGCAGCGACGACGTGATCGCACCCGGCAAAGAGCGGCTGGCCACCGTGGACGACGACGGTGTCACGTTCCGCTCCCACCTCGACGGTTCGGTGCACCGCTTCACGCCCGAGGTGTCGATGAACATCCAGCACCAGCTCGGCGCCGACATCATGTTCGCGTTCGACGAACTCACCACGCTGCTGAACACCCGCGCCTATCAGGAACAATCGGTGCAGCGCACCCACGAGTGGGCGCAGCGCTGCATCGATGAGCACGAGCGGCTGACCGCCGCGCGCACGCACCGGCCGTATCAAGCGCTGTTCGCCGTCGTCCAAGGCGCGCAGTACGAGGACCTGCGCCGAAAGGCATGCCGCGGACTCGAGTCGATTCGCGGAAACGCGGGAACGGGATTCGACGGTTACGGCATCGGCGGCGCGCTGGAGAAGCACAATCTGGGCGCCATCGTGGGGTGGTGCTGTGACGAGTTGCCCGAGGACAAACCGCGCCACATGCTGGGCATCAGCGAGCCGGAGGACATCTTCACCGCCATCGAGAACGGCGCGGACACCTTCGACTGCGTGAACCCGTCCCGGGTCGCCCGCAACGCCGCGATCTACGTCGACACCGGCCGGTTCAACATCAATACCAGCCGCTTTCGTCGCGACTTCACCCCGATTGATGAGAACTGCGACTGCTACACCTGCGCCAACTACACGCGCGCCTACCTCCATCACCTGTTCAAGGCCAAGGAGATGCTCGCCGCAACGCTGTGCACGATTCACAACGAGCGGTTCACGATTCGCCTGGTCGACCGGATCCGCGAGAGCATCGAGGGCGGTTACTTCGATGAACACAAGGCGCAGACACTGGGCTGCTGGAGAAGTAAGAAGGGCGCGGGGCACGAAGTGGATCGGTAACTCCGCGAAGTCTTCGATCGTCTCTCGTGGCCCGCGCCCTCTCGGGTCTGCCGGGAATTTCGTCAGGTGTGCAGCGGATCCACTTCGGTCGGCGAGTAGCTCGGTTCGTGCTTCTTGAGCAACGCGATCACTCGGTAGGTGATCGGGAGCACGAACACCTCGCAGAGGGTCTTCCAGATGAAGCCGACGATCACATAGTTGATGAACTGCTGCCAGGTATCGATGCCGATGGCGCCCGCGGCGATCGAGCAGAAGATCAGCGTGTCGGCGAACTCGCCGACGATGGTCGATCCGATCAGCCTGGCCCACAGGTACTTTTCCTTCGTCCGCTCCTTGATCAGCACCAACGTCGCGGAATTCAGCAGCTGGCCGACGAAGTACCCGGCCAGGCCCGCGATGACGAGCCGAGGCGTCGTCCCGAGGACGGTGCGGAACGCCTCTTGGTTGTCGTAGAAGCTCGCGGCGGGCAGCCGGATCGCGATGGCGAAGCACACGACCGTCAGCAGCAGGGCAGCGAAGCCGTAGTAGATGGCCCTCCGGGTGGCGCGGAAGCCGTACACCTCGCTCAGCACGTCGCCGAGGATGTAGGCCAGCGGGAACAGGAAGAATGCGCCGTCGGTGGCGATCGGAAGGATTTGCAGCGGCCCCAGCGACACCGATCGGTCGCCGAAGAACTCCACCCCCTTGGTGGCGCAGATGTTGGAAATGATCAGGGTTGCCGTGAAAAGGGCCACGATCGGTGCGTAGTACCCCCGCGCTACCTGGGCAAATGCCGCGTGGTCCGCGGGGCGTCCAGGCCCGCCGTGCTCTTGTGTGGTTTTCGACTCACTCACCCGCATCATCCAACCAGGTTGTGGAATACGCTGTAGCAATGACGAATCCCGGGGACTCCGACGAGTGGTGGAAGCAGTACGGTGGCCAAGGCGTGTCGCCGGAGTCCGGTGGACAGAATTCGGTCCCGCAATACCCGAGCCCGGAGCAGCAGCCGTCGGGCTACCCGTCGGCGCCGCAGTACCCGGTGCAGCCGCCTTCGCAGCCGATGACGCCGCCTCCGCAGCCGCAGTACCCCTCCTACCAGCAGCCCGCGCAGCCGTATCCGCAGCCGCAATACGGCTACCAGACTCCGTACCAGCCCTACGGAGTCCCGGCGCAGGGCACCAACGGCATGGCGATCGGTGCGCTGATCTCGTCGCTGGTCGGGTTCGTCACCTGCGGGCTCGGCTCGATCGTCGGCATCATCCTCGGCGTGATCGCGTTGAACCAGATCAAGCAGAACGGCCAGGAGGGCCGCGGTATGGCGCTCGCGGGCATCTGGATCGGCGTCGGCGCCATCGTGCTCGCCATCCTGTGGTTCGTCGTCGTGATCATTGCGGGGACGACCAGCGCGTAGTTCACCGTACGAGTCGAGCCATCGAGGTGCCATTCGCGAACGAATGGCACCTCGCCCGGCTCACGCGCAGTTGTAGGTCCCGCGTGTGACTTCCGTCGTCCCCGCGAACGTGAGGCCATGGGGAATGAACCGGATGCCGATGCAGTTACCGTTCTCGTAGTAGGTACCCGCGTCGACCGCGATGTCGGTCGCGACGAGCGCGATCACTCCCGCGCAGACGGTACCCGCCACATTGAGGGGAGCGCATATCAGGCCGGAACCGGCACCTACCAGCCAGCTCTTGTCTCTCGCGCTACGTGTCTGCGCGCGATCGAGCCGGACCGTGCAAGTGATGTTTCCGCAATCGCCCTGCGTCGATTGTGCTCCCGCCGCACCTGCCGGCAGGACGGTGCTCATACCGAGCACCGAGCTGACGAGAACGGTGGCGGCTGCCGCTGATCTGATGATGTTCATGCCGAGACTCTCTGTTGTTGCTGCTAACGGGGCCCGCGCGAGGAACTCGAGGCGCTACTCGGTTGCCTGGCCGTACGCAGGCTGACCGGACCCAACAGGTCCACGAAGTCGCGCGCTGCCATCTGGCGAATCCCCCCTTGACCTCACTACGCGGCCGCGTGGCCGGAGTGGGTTAGTGCGATCCTACTTTCACAACCCGGACAACGACAGGCATTATCGAGTCGATGTAGACGTAATTATCTGTCGGACAGAACGAATCAGGTGTAAGCGGTATGTGATCCTGCTTGTCCCGCAACAAAGAAAGCGGGTGTGCGCTGGTTCAGCGCACACCCGCTTCGCGGTTCCGGGCCTTCGGCGGATCAGGCCTTCACGACCTGGGTGCCGCCGGCGAACTTGTCGTGCCAGCCCTGCTTGTTCGGGTCCTGCTCGATGGTGATCGCGATGTAGATCGCCAAGCCGAACGACGCGAGGCCGCCGATGCAGTAGATGATGTTCAGGGCGACGAAGAGGTTGCGCTTGAGCGAGGTCTGCGGGTCGATCTTCGCCGCGCCACCGGGAGCCAGGATCTTCAGTCCGAGGATCTTCTTGCCGAAGGTGGCGCCCTGGGAGGTCTCCAGCAGCACGTAGTAGCCGACGATTACGACGTAGGCGATGGCGGTGGCGAGAATGCCGCCGATGAAGCCGCCGATGCCGTACGCGACCAGCCAGTAGACGATGCCTGCCGGAATGCCGCTGAAGATGGCGTCGAGGACGCGTGCTCCGAACCGGGTCAAGAGGTCGCCGGGTTGTCCGCTGTAGTTGTTGAACCCGGGCTGCTGCGGGTACTGACCGTAGGGTTCCTGCCCGTACTGGGGCTGCTGTCCGTACTGCGGCTGCTGTCCGTATTGCGGCTGCTGTTGGCCGTACTGGGGCTGTTGCCCGTATTGCGGCTGCTGTTGGCCGTACTGGGGCTGTTGCCCGTATTGCGGCTGCTGCTGGCCGTACTGGTCGCCCCCCTGGGGGTACGGCTGGCCGTACGGCTGCCCGCCCTGCGGATACTGGTTGGGGTCGTACCCACCGCTTGTCATAGTTGTTTGTCCTCGTCGATTGATCAGTAGTTGGACGATGCGTACGTTACGGACATGGGCTGCTTCGCAACAACCCGTCCACGTCGAATACCGACGGTTCACGGGGTAGCCGCCGGGTGTCGAAACGCTCGAGTAGCTCGGACGACGATGTCGCGGTGAAGCCGAGCGAAGCGGCCAGTGCCGAGACTACTTCCTCCGGCGTGTTGCCGAGCGCCAATCGTTCGCGGAGTGTCACCGCCCCATCCCGTTTCGCCAGCCGCCGCCCCTCCGAATTGAGCACCAGCGGCACGTGGGCATAGTGCGGTACAGGCAGATCGAGCAGCGTCGCGAGGTATGCCTGTCGCGGGGTCGATGGCAGCAGGTCGTCGCCGCGAACCACTTGGTCGACGCCCTGCGCCGCGTCGTCCACCACGACGGCGAGGTTGTAGGCGGGGATGCCGTCACCGCGCCGTAGCACCACGTCGTCGACCGGGCCCCGGTAGCGACCGTGCAACTGGTCGTACACCTCGAACTCGGTGGCCGTGGCGCGCAGCCGGAGTGCGGCCGGGCGGCCCTGCGCGCGCAACCGCTCGCGCTCCAAGGGAATCAGGGTGCGGCAGGTTCCGGGATAGGCGCCCATCGGTCCGTGCGGCGCCGTCGCTGCTTTCTGTATCTCCCTTCGCGTGCAGAAGCATTCGTAGGTGAGCCCGGCGGCGGTGAGGCGTTCGATGGCCGCCTCGTACTGCGGCAACCGATCGGACTGTCGTACCACGGGCCCGTCCCAATCCACGCCGATCGCGGCGAGATCGTCGAGCTGCCGCTGCTCCGCACCGGGCCGCACTCGATCCAGGTCATCGATCCGGAGCAGGAAGCGGCGGCCGGTGGAACGAGCGAATGCCCAGGCAAGCAGTGCGGTGCGGAGATTGCCGAGATGCAGGTCCCCGGACGGGCTCGGCGCATACCGGCCCGCACCCGGCTCAGGCACGGGCTCGTCTGATGGACGATGAGAAGCGCACCCCGGCCATGGTAGAAGCGAGGCGATCAGCCGCGCAGACGCGGCCGCAGGTCGGCGTCCGCCGGTTCGCCGCCCGCTTCCAGCGTCGCGAGCAGAGCTTCGGCGTGGGCGATCAATCCGGGTAGGTCGATATCGTAGGGCGCCTGCCCGCTCTCCGGTCGGTATGCCGTCATCCGCGACACTGCGCGGGCGAGCAGTGTACGCGCCCCTTTGGGATTTCCGCGCTGTATGTGCGTCAGACCGACAGCGAACTGCGCGAGCGCCTGCCACAGCATCCGCTCGGCGAACGATCCGTTCTTCCATGCGGCCTCTAAAACCTCGTGTGCATTGAATGCGAGTCCCTCGTCCAGCAGTTGCTGGGCGAAGGTCAAGGTTTGCTGGGGCGGAAGATCGAGATCATCCGGAATTCGGGCAACTCCGGTACTGCCGGGAGGCAGCGGACGCCCGAGGCGGTCGCGCGGACGGGCATTACGGGCGCGACCTGCGTCGTCTCGATCGCGTTCGACCATAGGTTCCATCATGCACGGCCGCTGTGCCGCCGTCGACGCTGCCCTCGGCCGGAGGGGAATTGTCGGCCGATAACAGAGCAATCACATCCGTTAAAAACATTGTGGTACGCCAGTGTTTGGAATGAATACCTAGGGTCGGCAATGTTCCCGCAACCCTGCTGCTTCGCAAACGTGTGTGGTTGCGATGATTGAATAGGCAAGAGCCGGGCAAACTTTCGAAGGACCTGCTAGTGTTACCGCGCGGGGACGGGCCCCGCGCGAGGTTAATTTCCTCTCGAACTCGATGTGCGATATCGACGCACCGGGAAAGTGGGCTCCGGCAAAAGGTGCACCACGGGATTCGGCTTTCCAGTCGGATACCGCTGCTAGCTGGAACGATGTCAGGAGAAATCTCGCTCTCGACGCAGCAAAGGAGCTAGTACCGTGGAGGTTGGTTGGACGGGCGCTGTATGGCGCAAGAGCACATACAGCGGTCCGGATGGCGCGTGTGTGGAAGTAGCTTTTCTCGTCGACGGCCGTGTCGCGGTTCGTGACACCAAAGCCAGTGGACGTGGTCCGGTCTTGGCGTTTGCGCCGGGTGAGTGGGATGCATTCCTAGTGGGGGTCTCGACGGGAGCATTCCGGTGCGGCTGAACTGCTCCGGAATCGCCTGAACAAGGCAAAGCGGGCCCCGGGTCGTATCGGACTCGGGGCCTTCGCGGTTTTCCGGGCGGGTCGGGTGCCGAATGTTCAGTGGGCGGAACCGTTTCCGTCGCCGTTCGCCCGTTCCTGAACCTTGCGCAGCACCGCGAGTTGCTTGCGTTCCTCTTCGTGCTCGATCTCGAAGTGCTTGGCGCTCTCGTCCCGCGGATCCGCGCGCAGGAAGCTGCCGGTGCCCGGCTTGCCCGCCGCGCCCAGCTTGCTCATCTTCTTCGGCACGGGCGCGCCCTGGTACTCCAGCGGAACCGGGTGGCCATGCTTGTCCACCGGGCCGAGCGGCTGGTGGACCTCTATGTACTCGCCGTGCGGCAGGCGCACGAGCACGCCGGTCTCCACCCCGTGGTCGAGCACGGCCCGGTCGCTGCGCTGCAGGCCGATGCAGATGCGGTAGGCCAGGAAATAGGCGATCGGGGGCGCGAGCAGCAGGCCGATGCGTCCGGCCCAGGTCGTCGCGTTGAGCGAGATGTGGAACTTGTACGCGATGATGTCGTTGACGCACGACAGCGTGAGCACCGTGTAGAACGCGATGGCCATCGCGCCGATGGCCGTGCGAACGGGCACGTCGCGGGGACGTTGCAGCAGGTTGTGGTGCGCGCCGATGTCGCCGGTGAGCCGCTTCTCGATCCAGGGATAGGCGATGAGGACGACGAAGACCAGCCCCATGATCACGGCGACCCAGAAGACGGCGGGCACGGTGTAACGGCCCAGGTACAGCTCCCACGGCGGCATCAATCGCGCCATGCCGTCGGTCCACATCATGTAGAAGTCCGGCTGCGAACCCGCCGACACCTGCGACGGGTTGTACGGACCCAGGTTCCAGATCGGATTGATCTGGAAGATGCCGCCGAGCAGGCCCACGATGCCGAGGGTGAAGGCGAAGTACGCGCCCTGGTCGGCGGCGAACACCGGCACGATCCGGGCGCCGACCACGTTGTTCTCCGTGCGACCTGGGCCGGGGAACTGGGTGTGCTTCTGGTACCACACCAGCGCCACGTGCGCGGCGATCAACGCCAGGATGATGCCGGGGAACAGCAGCACGTGCGCGACGTAGAGCCGCGGAATGATGATGTCGCCGGGGAAGTCGCCGCCGAACATCAGCCAGTGCAGCCAGGTGCCGATGATCGGGATCGAGATCGTGATGCCGGAGAACGCGGCCCGCAGGCCGGTGCCCGAGAGCAGGTCGTCGGGCAGCGAGTAGCCGAAGAAGCCCTCGAACATCGCCAGGATCAGCAGCAGTGAACCGAGCACCCAGTTCGCCTCACGCGGCTTGCGGAACGCGCCGGTGAAGAAGATACGGAACAGGTGCACGATGATCGAGGTCGCGAACAGCAGCGCCGCCCAGTGATGCACCTGCCGCACGAACAGGCCGCCACGAACCTCGAAGGACAGATTCAGCGCCGTCTCGTACGCCCGGGACATGGTCACGCCGCGCATCGGCTGGTAGGAGCCGTTGTAGACGACCTCCGTCATGGACGGGTCGAAGAACAGTGTCAGGTAGACGCCCGACAGCAGCAGGATGATGAAGCTGTAGAGCGCGATCTCGCCGAGCAGGAACGACCAATGCGTGGGGAACACCTTGTTGATCGACCGCTTGACGAACGCGGCGGCCTTATATCGCTCGTCCGCCTCATCGGCTTGGTTGGCGATTCTGCGAGCTAGATCTATAGCCATGACCGACACCCCGCCTGGGTGAGTGGTATCCGTTCCTACTACAGACGGTAGCAGAGCTGCGTGGCGGAATCGATGGGATTTTCCGGACGGAATTGTGGAACAAGATCATTCACATTGCTCCGGCCCGCCGGAGGCGATCCGGCCCGAGTCGATATCGTTTTACCTGTGAGCGCGATGGCACCGCAGGACGCGACGATGTTTTGGTTGTCCGAACGTACGCGCAACGACCTTTTTCTGTTGTATTGCTTCGCCGATCGTGGACTGCCCACGGTTGAACTGCGCGCCGCCGTCGCCGAACGGAGCGCGCGGATCGACGACCTTGGGGTCCGGCTGCGCGAACTGCCCGCGGACATCGATTACCCGATGTGGACCCGATGCGAATTCGGCGCCGAGCAATTCGTGGAACACGAACTGCCGGAGCGCAGTTGGTCGTGCTTGCTGGAGGTCCTCGGCGATCTGCTCGGCACCGGAGTCGATGCCGCCGTGCACCCGTGGCGGCTGCACGTGTTCCGTGCCATCGCCGACGCGCCGGGGCTGGGCGGCGAGCCCGCGCTGGTGGCGGTGCTCCAGATGTCCCATGCCCTGGCCGATGGGCGGCGGTCCTCAGCGATCGCGCGTGCGCTGTTCTCGGAGACTCCCGCGGTCGAAGACGGAAGCCGGATGACTTCGGCGGCGCCCGGAGCGGCGGGTTCGGCGGCGGACGCCAGGACCGCGCCCGGATCGCGGCTGGAGACCCTCGCGCGGCGGCCGGAGGTCACGGCACGGGCGCGGACGATCGGTGACGCGGTGTCGGCGGCCGGGGTGCTGGTCGACTCGGCGGTAGGTGTGCTGCGCACGCCGGTCCGGGTGGCGGCGACCGCGGTCCGCGGCTACCAGGCATTACGGGCGCAGCGGCGGCTCGCGGAACTGACCGAATCGGGTGAAGTGCCGCCACCCGCAGCCGGTTTCCCGCCGAGTGTGCTGAATCGGTCTTCACCGCAAGGCATCTCGCGGCACGAAGCTCGAATGCTGGTGTTCCCCTCCGCCGACCTGCGGGTGCCCGGCCGCACCGTCACGGTGGTCGTCTTGACCGCGGTGTCGCTGGCGCTCGCCCGCTACCTGGCCGAGGTGGGCGAGCCGGTGGAGCGGCTCGGTGCGCAGGTGCCGATGGCGCTTCCCGAAGCCGGCCGCGCACGCAACAACTATCGCGGTCTCGGCGTCGACCTGTTCATCGACGAGCCCGATCTGCGCCTGCGCGCCGACAAGATCGCCGCGGCGCTCGCCGACCGGCGCGTCCGCGCCCAGCACCCGCTGCTGTCCGCGCAGGGCCGGGTCACCGCGGCCATGCCGGCCCCGCTGCTGCGCCGCGACGTGGATCGCTACCCCCTCGACGCCGTGCCCGACTCGATCGCGGGCCACACCGTCGTCTCGAGTGTCGACCGTGGTCCAGCCGATCTTTCGTTCGGTGGCGGCGCGGTACGGTTCACGGCCGGGTTCCCGGCCCTCGGTTCCGTCATGCATCTCACCCACGGCGTGCACGGACTCGGCGACACCGTCACCATCTCCCTGCACGCCGACCCGGCGGTGCTGCCCGACCTCGACGCCTACGCCGCCCACCTGCGTGCCGCGCTGCTCGAAGCGCACCTCACGCGGGTCGACTCCGCTCCGGCGTCGCCATCGGTGTGACGAGCCCGCCGGTCAAGAACGGGCGAGGGCCGGCTGCGGCGCGGCCTGGTGCACTTCGGCGGAGATCTTGATATCCAGTTCGAGCCGGGTTGCGTTGATGACCGAGCGCTCCTCCTCGACGGTGTTCTCGATCGCCCGCGACCACAGCGCCTGGATTTCGGTGATCTCTTCGGCGGTGGCCTCGCCGTCGAATTCGATCCGGCGGCGCTGCAAACTGATGTTGAGCGCCGCGGTGAGCGTGCGCATCAGGTCCTCGCAGCGATTGGGGATCTTGCGATGCGACACGACGCGCAGGTTGCTGATGTAGCCTCGCGAGCCGGTGATGATCTGCCGGATCTCCGTATCGACCTCATCGAGCTCGTCGGCCTCCCAGAGTTCGCAATGCAGCAACTGCTGGCGGACGTCGCTCGAGATGGACAGCACGGACGAGACCGCGGTCAGCACCGATTCCCGCCGCCACTTGTCGTGCTCGCGCCGCTCGGCCGCCGCGTTGGTCGACTCCACATTGCGCTGCGCCGCGTCCAAGGTGACCCGGTTCCGCTCGTCCGCGGCGGTGAGTGCCGCACGGTTCGTGCGGTTGTTGACCAGCACGCCGACCAATGCCGCAATGGCAACGATGAGAGAACCGAAGAGCGGGAGCCACTGAGTCACGGAGAAGATCATTCCACCGGAATGGGCAGTCGCACAGCCCAGATCGGACGAACTGGGCTCGTCCGGCAACCCGAGGGGAATCTGAAAGCTCGACCGGTGTCAGTCCCGTGCGGCGCCGTTCGGCCACACGACATCGACCGGCACACCACGTTCACGCGCGAGCTCGACCACCGCGCCCACCGTCACGAACTGCCCGGTGCGGTTGTACACCCCCGCCAGCTTCTTCGCGACACGGTCGGACGCGGTTTGCTCGACCACTTGCAACGCAGTATGGCCGGCGCGAAGAAACCGTGCCCGCCATCCTCCAGTGCTAGGTTCACTCCGATGAAGCTGCTCGTTATCACTAGCGGCCCTCCGACATGGTCCACTCGCTGGTTTCTGTTGCGCCGCCACATGCACGCCTGGTTCCGGCGTGAATCCCGCGAGCCCGGCTATACCGGTGAGGGCCAGTGGCATCCTCACCGCGAGTACGGCGGTTGGGTTATCCGTCCGGCCACTGGGTGGCGTCGGTTCCGCTGGATAACCCCGCCCCTGCACCACACGCGCACCATCCCCGCCGACGACATGTACGCCCTCGGCACGTGGATGTTGGAGAAGCTGGAGAAGTAGGCCGGCACACCGGATACAGCGATTCGGCCCGCGCCCGAATCAATGGAGGTGGGGGCGCGTTATTCGTCGGACAGGCTGACCGACGCAGGTCACGGAGTCGGCATCTGCCCGCCGGGTCACCCTCCAGCGGCGCTACGACCGAGCCGACATCTCTTCGATGCGTTTGGCCACCGATGAGAAAAGACCTGGTCAGAACGGAGTAAAACCGTCCTGACCAGGCCTTTCTTCGGCGGAGGATAGGGGATTTGAACCCCTGAGGGCGTTAACCCAACCCGCGTTCCAGGCGAGCGCCATAGGCCACTAGGCGAATCCTCCGTGGAGCAGCATACCGGTAGCCCCCGGCCGGTCGCCAAATAGGTGGGGTGACGTGGGGGAAGTGCCTGGTCGATCGGGGGTGGTGGACCCGGAAGATGGGTTTGCGGGCCGGAGGCGCTACACTGGCCGACGGATCCCGCGCGGCGCGCATCCTGTGAATCCCCCCAGGGCCGGAAGGCAGCAAGGGTCAACGGGCTCTGCCGGGTGCGCGGGGTCCCCTTTCATTGGCCTCGTGCGGTGCCCGGCCGGTGCGGGCGCGGTTCGGTTTCGCCTCTGCATCCCGCCCTCGGATAACGCCTCCAATTCCGGCCGCTGCACGGGTAACGTGAACACCGTCCGCGGGTGCACGTGCGTCTGCGCGGACAACTGTTCGGTCGCCGCCGCACATCGGTCCGGCCAAACCCATCGTCCCCTCGCTGCTTGAAAGGCTGCCCAGGATGCCCCGGCAAACGCAGATCGGTTTGATGAGCCATGAGGAGCTCGTGCTCGAGCACGACACCCAGACCGCGAACTACGCGACGCTCAAGACCGAGAAGCTCACGCTGGACCTGACCCGGGGGAAACCTTCGCCGGAGCAACTCGACCTGTCCGCCGAACTGCTGCGCCTGCCCGGCGACGGCGATTTCCGTGACGGCACCGGCACCGACTGCCGCAACTACGGTGGCCTGCACGGTCTCCCGGAACTACGCGCGATCTTCGGCGAGCTGCTCGGCATCCCGGTGGACAACCTGCTCGCGGGCAACAACGCCAGCCTCGAGCTGATGCACGACGTGATCACTTACGCGATGCTGTACGGCACGAATGATTCCGAGCGCCGCTGGGCCGCCGAGGACACGCTGAAGTTCCTGTGCCCCGCCCCCGGTTATGACCGGCACTTCGCGATCACCGAGGCGCTCGGCTTCGAGATGATCCCGATCCCGATGCGCCACGACGGCCCGGACACCCACGCCATCGCCGAGCTGCTGGCGAGCGATCCGCAGATCAAGGGTCTGTGGGCGGTGCCGAACTACTCCAACCCGACCGGCGTCGTCTTCTCCGAAGAGGTTGTCCGCGAACTCGTTTCGATGCCCGCCGCAGCGCCCGACTTCCGGTTGTTCTGGGACAACGCGTATGCGGTGCACCCGCTCACCGACACCGCGGCCCCGGTGATCGACGTGCTCGGGCTGGCCGCCGCCGCCGGAAATCCGAACCGCCCGTTGGTGTTCGCTTCCACCTCGAAGATCACCTTCGCGGGCGCGGGCGTGAGCTTCATCGGCGGTTCCACCGCGAACCTGGACTGGTATCTGAGCCACGCCTCGAAGAAGAGCATCGGCCCGGACAAGATCAACCAGCTGCGCCACCTGCGCTTCTTCCGCGATGCCGACGGCGTGCGCGCGCACATGCAGAAGCACCGCGCCATCCTGGAGCCGAAGTTCGCCCTGGTGCTGAAGATCCTCGAGGACCGCCTCGGCGCCTCCAAGGTGGCCTCCTGGACCGAGCCCAAGGGCGGCTACTTCATCAGCCTCGACGTGCTCGAGGGCACCGCGGCGCGGGTGATCGCCCTCGCCAAGGAGGCGGGCATCGCGCTCACCGCGGCCGGTTCGGCCTTCCCGTACCGGAACGATCCGGAGGACAAGAACATCCGGATCGCGCCGAGCTTCCCGAAGCTGCCCGAGCTGGAGAAGGCGATGGACGGGCTGGCCACGTGCGTGCTGCTGGCGGCCACCGAGAGGCTGCTCGGCAAGTAGGAGCAGACCCCGACGATTGATCGCCCGGCATGGATTTCGTGCCGGGCGTTCCCGTCTGTATCGAACGCCGGAGGCGCGGCCGAAACGAAGGAGACAGTGTTCCGATCGAGGCGGGACGGCTGGCTGCGCTGCCGAAGAGCCCGCTTCGAGCCGTGCTGCGACGCGCGCACAGCTGGCAGCACTGACGGAAACCGCGCCGCGAACGGGACCCTGACCGAGGCCCGACGCTTACCCGGTCTCCAGCAGTTCCTTCAACCTCGCCAGGTCCGCGCGATTCGCCCGCCGGATCGCTGCTTCCAGCACGGGCGCGGCCAGCCTTCGCAGGCCCCTCGGCTCGCCCTGGTTGCGCAGCGTCATGCGGGTACCGCCTTCGGACGTATCGGCCCAGGTGTAGGTGGTCTCCATCGGAAACGGACCTGTCACGGCACGCATCACCAGCCGCAGGCCGGGCGCGTAGTCGGCCACCTCGTAGGTATAGGTGAGCCTGCCGCCGAGAAAGTGGGCGACGAACGTCATCCGCGAGCCCACGCGCAGCGGCGGCTCCGTTTCCCACGTGACGCTGTGGATGCGCGAGTACCAGGCCGGAGCGTGCCCCGGATCGGCCGAATACGCGGCGACCAGTTCGCGCGATCGGTTGATCACGACGTCGGTCAGCACGTCGACGGCCATCGGCCGGGTCAGCGCGGTTTGTGCGCGAGGACGGCGAACATCGTCACCGAGAGATGGATGTCGCCGTTGGCGGCGCCCGCGTCGAGGTCGGCGAGCAGTTGATCGCGTTCCGTTTCGGTGATCGCGCCGCGCGCGACCGCCATCGCCGAGATCCTGGTGATCAGCGAGCCCGCGCCCACGCTGCGGTCCTGCACCAGGGCCTCCGAGCCGATGTCGTCGACCACCAGGCCCGCCTTGGTGAGCAGGCCGGGCAGGCGACGGCCCGACAGCGGATTGGTGGTCGCCGACACGAGTGTGTCGATCACCTCGCGGACAACCCGCCGGTCACCGGGGTGCACGATCGCCGTGCCCCAATCGCTGTCCACCACGACCACGCGGCCGCCGGGACGCAACACGCGGGCGATCTCGTTGGCCGCGCGGGCGGGGGCGGTGAGGTGCTGGAAGACGCGCTCGCACAGAACGGCGTCGAAGCAGTCCGCGCCGAACGGCACGCCGTAGGCATCCCCCGAGTGGAATTTGGCCGTCGAGCCGGCCTCAGCGGCACGGCGCTCGGCGGAGGCGAGCAGCTGCGGGTCCGGCTCGACGCCGACCGCGCTGCCGTTCGGGCCGACCGCTTCGGCGAAGGTGATGACCTCCGACCCGGTGCCGGAGCCGATGTCCACGGCGTGTTCGCCCGGCCGCAGCGCGAGCGCTTCGTGCGCCCAGGTGCGCAAGCGGCGGATACCGGGCAGCGCGGCCTGTAGGTCGCGCACGTCGACGAGCTGGTCGTGGCCTGCCCGGTCGAACCGATCGGGGCGCAATGCGTAGGTGTTCATGGGCCCGTGTCCATCCCTGGCCGTTGCCGTCGTCTTGGTCGGTGTCGCCGTCGTCTGAGGCATGGCCTGGAGCCTACGCGGCAGGTCATCTACCCGCGCGTAGGGGATGTGAGGTGGGTCACTATCGCTGACGACTAGTCTGGTACTGCCCGAATAGACGGAGAGGCGGGACAGTGACGCGCACGCTGTGCCTGGCGCAGGACGCCGAGGCGGATCGGCTACTGACCGAGGACCATTTCGCCACGCTGCTCGGCATGCTGCTGGACCAGCAATATCCGATGGAGCACGCCTTCCGCGGCCCGAAGAAGATCGCCGACCGGATGGGCGGCTTCGACATCCAGCGCATCGCCGAGGCCGATCCGCAGGAGTTCGAGGATCTCGCCGCGACCCCGCCCGCGATCCACCGCTACGGGCGGTCCATGGCCCGGCGCGCCCAGGAGCTGGCTCGCTACGTCATCGAGCACTACGACGGCAAGGCCGAGAACATCTGGACCGCGGGAGACCCGGACGGCAAGGAGGTGCTGCGCCGCCTGCGGGACCTCCCCGGCTACGGCGAGCAGAAGGCGAAAATCTTCCTGGCCCTGCTGGGCAAGCAACGTGGCGTGCGGCCGGAAGGCTGGCGCGCGGCGGCGGGCGCGTACGGCGACGAGGGCTCGCGCCGTTCGGTTGCCGACGTTACCGACGCCGAATCCCTCGCGCAGGTAAGGGAATTCAAGAAGCAGGCGAAAGCGGCAGCCAAAGCGAAGTAGTCCGGTGACCGTAACTCCCCGGTTGCCTATTTGAAATCGCCCTGCGTTTTTTCCTCGTTATCGCAGAGTCGGTGCCCGATGCTTTTGGCTGGTACGGCTCCACCTGAGATGAGGGATTGCAGGACATGAGGATGAGGAAGCTCGCCGTGGTGGCGGCGCTGGTGACCATTGCGACCGGAGTGGCCGCTGGTACGTCCGGTGCCGCCCCGGCAGAAGAAAACGCGGAAAGCGCAATCAATTTCACCGCGCACGCGACCGATACCCAGTCGATCATCGAAATCGACGCGGGCTCGCTGGTGGTCGAGAACGAGGTGCTCGAGGTGAAGGCCTCCAACGGTACCGTGCTCGCCGCGCAGCCGCTGCGGTTTCAGCTCGACGACTTCGAATTCCCGATCGCCGCAGCCATTTCCGGTCGCACCGCGACGCTGACGCCGGTGTTCGACCGGGAACACGCGGTCTACAAGCCGGTCGCTCTGCCGTACGAGGACAAGGCGCCGTGGAAGACCGAGTACGACCGTGAGGTCGCCGCTTGGACCCGTCTGACCAGCACGATCGCCGCCGGTGCGACCATCGGCACGCTCGTCGGCGGCCTGGCGGGCGGCGCCATCGGTTGCGTGCTCGGCGGCATCGCGGGCGCGACCGTCGCCTCCGCCGCGATCGTCGGCCTGTTCGGCGCGTTCATCCCGGCGGCGGCCATCGGCTGCCTCGGCGGCATCATCGCCGTCGGCGCGCTCGGCACCCTCGCGGGTCAGATCCTGATCACCGCCCCGGTCGCCATCGGCGCCGCGATCCAGTACTTCACGACGATCAATCAGCCGTTCATCGCACCGAAGTAATCCTTCCGCGTGAAAAGACTCCGCTCTGCCCGTCTTCCGGGTGAGCGGGGTCTTTTTCGCGTGCTCGCGACCTGGGGAAACAATGTGCGTGTGCACACAGCGGCGCGTCGAGGGTTGGTGCGTCGGGCAAATCGGTGTTAATTTTAATGACATGTCTGCCGGCCGATGGAACCTCCTGCGCGTCACTTACGTGACCGCCGCGTTGGGTCTGCGGCTGCCGTTGACACGCGAACTGTGTCGCCTCTCTTGCTGCAGCTGAGCTGTTTTTCCTGCTCGTTTGCTGCCTCGCCGCCCATGTAGGCATGTCCCGTTCGATTACGGGACTTCAGCAAGGATCTGCACAATGTCCCTTCCCACCCTTGAACGATCCGTCTCCAGGGTTGCGGGCAGCCGTGCCCGCGTCCAGCGCCCGGTTGTCGCCCCTGAACTCCGCATCGGCGACAATCCGGCGGCCGCGGTGCTGCGCTCCGCGACCGGTGGCCCCGTCTCCCGCGACAATGCCGCGCGCACAACGGGTTTGAGCATCGCCACGGTCAACCGCCAGGTCTCCGCACTACTCGCGGCCGGCCTGCTGCGGGAACGTCCCGACCTGACGGCCTCGGGTGCGGTCGGACGCCCCCGCGTCCCCTTCGAAATCGATCACGACGCCTACCTGACCATCGGCATCCACATCGGCGCCGCGGTCACCAAGATCGTCGCCGCCGATCTGCGCGGCCGCATCCTCGGCGGCTTGGCCATCGCGACGCCGCAGACCGGCCAGGAATTCGCCACCACCACCGTCGCCCGCAGCGCCAAAGCGTTCCTGCAGCGCTGGCACCGGCGCAAAGCGCTGTGGGCCGGTGTCGCGATCGGTGGCCGAGTCGACCCGCTGACCGGCGTCGTCGACCACCCGAAGCTGGAATGGCGTGGCGCGCAGGTAGGTTCGGTGCTCGGCGAGGTGCTGGAGTTGCCCGTCTCGGTCGCGCCGCACGTCGAGGCGATGGCAGGCTCGGAGCTGTTGCTGCCCACCGGTGAGCCCAAAGACCAGGCCCGCGTCGAGCGGGGCAGCAGCCTGTATTTCTACGTGCGTGAAACCGCCGGTATCGCGGTGACTTTGGACGGTCGCGTGCACACGCCGAGCAACGGTCCAGGATCGATCGCGCACCTGCCCACCGGTTCGGACGTCGAATGCACCTGCGGACGGCGTGGCTGCTTGGAGGTGACCGTCGGTGATCGGTCGCTGCACTCCAGGGCCGTCGGTCGCGGCATCATCCCGGCGCACAACGGAACCGCGGGCTCGACCATCGCGGATCTGTATCGCGCGGCGGAGGCAGGTTCGGAATCCGCGCGCGAGCTGCTCGCCGAGCGGGCCACCATCCTCGGCCACACCGTGGCGATGGTGCGCGACATGCTCAACCCTGATCGGGTGATCCTCGGTGGCCAGGCCTTCACCGGCTATCGCCCGGCGGTAGCGCATGTGGCGCGTGCGTTCAACCAGGGTTCGACGCTGCCGCCCACCGATATTCGCATCAGCGGATTCGGCGGCAAGGTACAGGAATACGCCGCCGTGGTGACCTCGCTGAGCGTCCTCTACGCCGATCCGCTGGCCGCAGTCCGGCGAACCGCGTTGACCGACTGAGCAATACGACGAAGGGCGACCGGACGTGCTGTCCGGTCGCCCTTTTCGTGCGTGTGGGGCGTTTACCGATGCGGGTCGCCCGCGGTCGCGAACAAGCCTTCCAACGCCGTGATGAAGAACGGGAAGTGGCTTGCGAAGCGTTGCAAGTTGCGGTCGCGTTCGAAGCCGCCGAACCAGTAGAGGCCCGGTTGCGCGTCGGCCGACGGATCGAGGTCGCGGAAGGCCCGGATCCAATTGTCGGCCCGCGCACCGAGCACCGTGAACGGCAGGGCGCGAGAGAACACGGTCTCCTGGTCGATCGGCGGGATATGTTCGCGCCGCGTGGTCTCCAGGCCGCGCTGGAGCGCGCGGATCTGCCGGGCGAGTTCCAGCCCCCGGGTCGTCCGCACCGGCAGGTACTTCGGGGAGAGCAGAGTCGCGACACCGCCGAGCGCGATGGCGACACCGACCAAGGCGTGCCCCGAGGTGAGCGCGAGCGCTACGGTCACCGCGATACCCGCGACCACCAGCGCGCCACCGAGCCACACCGCGATGCCGGGACGGCGGCGATCGAGGAAGTTGCCGCGGGCGACGGCGTCGGCGATCAGTGCGGCGCGAACCGGACCGGAGGTCATCCGCCCCGGCGCGCGCAGCTCACCCAGTGTCACGGCGTCGGCGCCACCGGGCAGCAGTGCCTGGTAGACGGCCTTCTCGTAGTCGCGCAGCTGATCGTCGGGCGTATTCACCCGGGTGATCCGCCAGTCGCTGTCGCTGAGCGGCGTGATCCGGATGTACCGGCGCACCGCGAGATCCACCACCGTGGCGGCGATGTCTACCGGATCGACATACCCGTCCAGCAGCAGGCCGGCCTCGCCGGGCAGCGCGCCCTCGGGTGAGGTGAACTGCACTCGATCGCCTTCGCGCAGCAGCGGGTCGATCGTCTCCGTGTCGCCGCCCACCGTCGCGTCCTGGCGGCGGGCGCGCAGCACGAAGACGACCAGGATCGCCAGCGCGAGCAGCAGGACACCGAACGCCACGAGCACCGGGGCGGTGATCGCGAAGGGGCCCGCGTCGCCGCCGCCGCGCACGTCGGCGTTGCTCGGCACGGTGCCGGGCGGCAATTGCAGCGTCAGGTCGATCGCGTCGCCCTTGTGCAGGTCGGTTTGCTCGAGAAAGAGGACGCCGTCGGACTCGATCTTGACGTCGGCGCACGGGCGGGTGTTGCCGGGCGGGCCGAGTTTGCAGTCCACGATGCCCATTTCGAAGCTCGGGCTGATCAGCGAGGCGCTGATGGACGCGATGTCGGCGCCCAGCACGCCGAGCCAATGGAACACCTGGGTGCCCGGCGCGTCACTGACGGTGTTCTGCACGGAGTACTGGAAGGTGGACTTGCCCGGCCGCGCCTCGATGGTGAACTGGTCGTTCGCGACCGTCGCGGTGCCAGGGCCTTCGGTGTTCACATCGGTGACCCGAAAGACGCGCTCGGCGTCGTCGCTCACCTTCAGCCGCAGTGGAAGCGACATCCGGAACGATCCGTCCGTCGGCACCGAAATCTGTTCGACGACCTCGAGGACACCCTCGCGATTCAGCTTCAGATCGGCGGTGATGGTCACGCCGTCGGGTGCGGGCTGGGCTTGGGCGACCGGGGCCGCCGCGAACATTGCCGCGATGGCGAGAAGCAGCGCGCCTAGGGCGGCCCCCCGAAAAGTCAGCATGGCTGCCTACTTTAGACAGCTTGCTATTCTGCGTCAGCGGCTGTCGGCGATCACTGAGACGAGGGGGTACGGGGGCGTGACACAACCACCGTACGGACACGGACCGGTCCCGCACAGGGGGCGTCCGGTTCCTCCGCCGCCCGGCTACGGTGCGCCCTATGGACCACGCCCCGGTTACGGTCCGCCACCTGGATACGGCCCGCCGCCCGGATACGGCCCGCCGCCGGGGTATGCCCAGCCCGGTTACGGACCGCCAGCGGGTTACGGCTCTCCGGTCCCTCCGCCGATGCCCTATGGTCCGCCCGGACGGCCTCCTTACCCGCCGCGGCGCAAACGCGGTGGCGGTGGATGGGTGGTGCTGCTGATCGTCATCGTGTTCCTGGTCGCGGCGGGGCTGGTGCGCAACGCGATCTCGGTGGGACGCGGCGACAACGACGCGTCCGGCCCGCGACCGAGTTTCACGTTCGACGCCCAGCCGGACGGCTCGACCGGACCGTCGGAAACCGGAACCAACCCGTTGCTGTCCGATCCGAGCACGACACTCGTTCCGGCGCGATGCGACTACTCGCCGTGGGGCACCCAGGTCGACGCCGCCCGCAAGTTCTTCGAAAGCGCCGCGTCGTGCCTGGAGTCCGCGTGGAAACCCGTGTTGCGCGAGGCGAATCTGCCGTTCCAGCCGCCGTCGCTGAACGTCAGCGCGACCACGTCGGGCATAACCACGCCGTGCACCGGCTCGACCAGCAATTTCGCGGCGTTCTACTGCCCGGCGAACAAGACCATCTACATGCCGATCAGCCAGTTGCAGACGGACTACTTCAAGGACAACTGGGTGGTCTACCTCTCGGTCTTCGCGCACGAGTACGGACACCATGTGCAGGCGATGTCCGGCATTCTGCGCAAGGCCAACAGCGATCGGGCCGACGCCGGGCCGCGCACCGCCAAGGGATTGGAACTGTCCCGGCGAGTCGAATTGCAGGCCAATTGTTTCGACGGCATGTACCTCTCCTCGTCGTCGAAAGGCGGCTCGCTGACCGATCCGCAGATCACCGTGGCCCGCAAGGACGCCTATGGGCGCGGCGACCAAGCCGGGGACATGCGCGACCACGGGTCCGCCGAGAACGGCGGTCAGTGGTTCGAGACCGGACTGAACAGGAACCGTGCGGCCCAGTGCAATACGTTCACCGCGTCGGCGGGCTCGGTCAGCTGACGCGCCGAGCGGGCACTCGCCCCGCGGTGGTCATCCGGTCCGGCTCAGGCCGGGCGAAGGGCGGCAGCGCTCCCCGGTGAGATAGTCCGCGATACCGCCCCGAGCCGGTGCCGATTGCCGGGAGTGGCCCCATCGATCAGAGCTTCGGATCGTCGTCGAGCGTGCGATCGGGATGTGGACGTCCGAAATGCCCCTCACCGAGGCGGCGGGGCGCGTGTCCGTGCACCCCTTCCGCATATGCCGTCTCGGCGTGCAGGGCGAAGTCGATCCCGGCGGTCTCGTCCTCCTTGCTGACGCGGAAGCCGACGAGCCGGTCGATGCCCTTGCCGAGCGCGAAGGAGACGCCGAAGGCGTAGGCCGCGACGACCAGCACCGCCACCAGCTGCTTGCCGAGCTGGGCGAGTCCACCGCCGAAGAACAGCCCATCGGCGCCGCCGGTCATCACCGCGGTGGCGAGCAAGCCGATCAGCACGGTGCCGACGACTCCACCGGCGAAGTGCACGCCGACCACGTCGAGTGAATCGTCGTAACCGGCCTTGAACTTCCAGCCCACCGCGAACGAGCACACCACGCCCGCGGCCAGCCCGACCAGCACCGCGCCCAGGGTGTTGACCGACCCGCACGAGGGCGTGATGGCGACCAGGCCCGCCACCACGCCGGAGGCGGCGCCGAAGGTGGTCGGCCTGCCGTCGCGGATCTGCTCGACCGCCAGCCAGCCGAGCATGCCGAGGCAGCCCGCCACCAGCGTGTTCAGGAAGACGGCCGCGGCGAGGCCGTTGGCCGCCAGCGCCGAACCGGCGTTGAAGCCGAACCAGCCGAACCACAGCAGGCCGACGCCGAGCAGCACGAAGGGCAGATTGTGCGGGCGCATCGCGTCGGTCCGGAATCCGATGCGGGGGCCGAGCACGAGCGCGAGGGCCAGGGCCGACGCGCCGGAGGCGATCTCCACCACCAGTCCACCCGCGTAGTCCAGCGCGCCGAACCGCGCGAGCCAGCCGTCCGGGCCCCACACCCAGTGGGCGATCGGCGCGTACACCGCCAGCGCCCACACCGGCACGAAGATCATCCACGCGGAGAATTTGGCGCGGTCGGCGATGGCGCCGCTGATCAGCGCTGCGGTCAGGACGGCGAAGGCGAGCTGGAACGTGACGAACAACAACTCCGGCACCGAGCCGTGCACCGAACCCGGATCGATGCCCGCCATGCCCAGGTGATCGAGGCCGCCGATCAGGCCGCCGCCCGCGTCCGCGCCGAACGCCAGGCTGTAGCCGAAAAGTAGCCAGGCCACGGTCACCAGCGGGATCGCGATGAAGTTCATCATCAGCATGTTGAGCACGCCGGTCGAGCGCACCATCCCGCCGTAGAAAATGGCCAGGCCGGGGGTCATCAGCAAGACGAGGGCCGTGCTGATCAGCAGCCAAGCGGTGGCCGCGGGGTCGATGGTCGGGGACACGGGTTACTCCTTCCGCGCGAATGCGCTGCGAGGAAGTTACCGAATGGTCGCTCGCGGGCCGACAACAGATCGGGAAAGTGTGACTCCCGGATCAGGCGGAGGGCTGATCCTTCCGGACACCGCGCAGCCACGCCGCGACCGCGTCCGGCGTGGGCGGGTCCGCGCCGACCAGGTCGAGCACGGTGTAGCCGATGCATGCCGCGCCCATCACGCGTGAGGCGGTCGCTTCCGCGTCACCCCAGGGTAGGAAGGGTTTGGCGAGCAGGAGGGAGGCGATGCCGTGACCCACCGACCACAGCTCCAGCACGATCGGCAGCGGGTCGCGCGGCGCGATCGTCCCCTCGTCCATGCACTTGCGCACGGTGGCCGCGAAATGCTGGAAGGCCCCGCTGGTGAGGACCTGATCCACCGCTCCTCCGGTCTCGGTGGGCGCGGTCGCCAGCCGGTACTGCTCGGGATGCTCTAGGGCGAAACGGACGTAGGCCATGCCTTGGTCGTGCAGCTGGGTCAACGGAGAGGTCGCGGGGTCGGTGGCGGCCCGGATCGCGTCGGCGAGGTCTTCGAAGACCTTGGCCACGACCGCCTCGAGGAGCTCGTCCTTATCGGCGAAGTGCCGGTAGATCGACGGCGCGCTCACCCCGACCAGCTTGCTCACCGCCCGGATCGAGACGGCGTCGGCGTGCCCGGTGCTGGTGAGCAGCTCGGCCGTGGCCCGCAGGATCTCGTCGCGCAACTGGGCTCCGGAACCGCGCGGCGACCGCGGACGCCTCCCACCGATCATGCGCGTCCCGCGGTTTCCAGCGGGCGTGCTGCGGTGTCCTCCTCGCCCTCGGTCAACCCGATCTTGGCGTGCAGGCGGGCCAGGGGTGCGGGCGCCCACCAATTGGCCGGACCGAGCAGGCGCATGAGCGCGGGCGCGAGCAAGCCGCGGATGAGCGTGGCGTCGGCGAGCACGGTCAGCGTGAGGCCGAGCCCGAGCAGCTGCATGAACGACACCTTCGCGGTCACCAGGGCACCGAGCACGATGGCCATCAGCACGGCGGCGGCGGTGAAGATCCGGCCCGTGCGCGCCAGGCCGATCGCGACCGCGCGGGTGTTGTCGTGCGTGGCCAGCCATTCCTCGCGCACCCGCGACAGCAGGAACACCTCGTAATCCATGGACAGGCCGAAGGCCAGGCAGAACATCAGGATCGGCATGGTCGGCACCAAGTATCCGACCGCGGTGAAACCGAGCAGGCCCGACAGGTGGCCTTCCTGGAACACCCACACCATCGCGCCGAACGCGGCGGCCAGCGACAAGGTGTTCAGCACGAGCGCTTTGACCGGCAGCACGACGCTGCCGGTGAACAGGAACAACACGACGAACGTGGTCAGCGCGATCAAGGCGGCGGCGAGCGGGAGCCGGGCGGCCAATGCCTGCAGCGAGTCGGCGTTGGCCGCCGCGGCGCCGCCGTAGAGCGCGTCACCCGGTGCGGGGACCGCCCGGATCGCTTTCAGCTGACGGTCACCGGCGGGCGAGAAGGGGTCGAGTTTGGTCGCGACGCTCAAGTAGGTCCCGGTGGCGTTGATCATTCCGGGCGGCGGCGGCGCGACTCGCGCGCCGGTCACGTAGACGCCCGCGGCCGAAAGCACCGCGGGCACGCCGTCCACCTTGGACAGTTGCCCGGCGTATCCGCCGAGGGCCGCGCTGTCGCCGCGATAGCCGTCCAGCACGATCGTGGTGCTGGCGACCGGATCGGCCTGGGGGAACTCGGTCCGCAGGGCGTCGCCGACCTGACGGCTGGCGGCGGAGTCCGGCAGCACCCGATCGTCTGGATAACCGAACTTGACCGAGAGGAACGGCGCGCCCAGCGCGAGCAGCAGCGCGATGATCGCGACCGCGACCGGCGCGGCGTGCCGCATCACCACGCCGGCCAGCCGGTACCAGGCGGTGTCTTCCGGCGCCTGCGGACCGGGTGCGGGCGCGCCGCGACCGAACAGGCGGCGCAGCGGAGCCCGCAGGTCGAGGGAGTTCACCCGATGGCCGAGCAGCACCAGCGCCGCGGGCAACACCACGATCGACGCGATCGCCGCGGCGGCGACCACCGCGACGCCCGCGTACGCGAAGCTTTTCAGGAAGTACAGGTCGAACACGCTCAGGACGGCCATCGAGAGCGCGACGGTGAGCGCGGAGAACAGCACGGTGCGCCCCGCGGTCTGCACGGACCGGATGGTGGCCGCGGCTGGATCCAAGCCGTTGGCGAGTTCTTCCCGGAAACGGCTGACGATGAACAGGCTGGAGTCGATGGCCAGCGCCAGCCCCATCGCCGTCGTCATGTTCAGCGCGTAGATGGAGACATCGGTGAACAGCGTGAACATACGCAGCAGCGCCAGCGTCGCGAGAATGGCGAACACCCCGATGGCCAACGGGAGGGACGCGGCGACGAGGCTGCCGAACACCAGGATCAGCACGATCATCGACAGCGGCACCGCGACGCCCTCGGCCAGCGCGAGGTCGCGGGTGGTCTGCTCGGTGACGTCGTGATAGATCGCGGCGATGCCGCCTTGGCGCACGGTGATGCCGTTGGAGACGCCCGCGAACTGCCGTTCCAGGTCGCTCGCGGTCTGCTGCACCTGGGTCTCGTCGCCTTCGATGTAGGCAACCACCAAGGCGCTCTTGCCGTCGGTGCTGCGTAACGCGTTCGCCAGCGGCTGCGGCGTGGTCCAGTAGGACTGGACGCCCTGGACGTCCGTGCGGGATTTGAGCGAGTCGGCCAGCACTGTGCCCGCCGCCTTGGTGGCCGGATCGTCCGCGCCCCCGTCCGAGCTGACCAGCAGGACGAAATTGGGCGCCGCCCCGGCGAAGTTGTCCGCGATCAACTGGGCGACGCGAGCGGACTCGGCATTGGCGGAGGTGAAACCGCCCGATTTCAAGTGCGCGGGCGCGGTAGCGCCGAAGACGCCGCAGAGCACGGCGACCGCGAGCGCCGCGGCCAGCACGGTACGGGGAGATCGGGTGATGAATCGGGCCATCCGGGTCAGCATCGCGGCTCCGCTCGCTAGGTTAACGGCGTTAGAGTAACGTCGTTAACCTATGCTGTCGAACTCGCACGACGCGCCCGAGGTCAACCGCGGGACTTACGGATGGCCCGCAAGCCCCTTCGGCCGGGCACGGGAAGGTCGTCGCACATTTCCACCCATTCCGCGGTGGTCAGCCACAGCTGCTGGGCGCGGGCATCGGCGGTGTTGTGGAAGATCCGGCGGCCCCGGTCGTCGCGCAGTTCTTGCGCGACCACCGACCAGCGCGGCGGGCGGCCGTGCTCGGCCTGGTAGTCCGCCAGATACGTCGCGATCGCGGTGCCGATGGTGTTCACGGGACGCAGCGACACCCGGTTGCCGTACTGCGCCGCGTAAAAACGCCGCGCCGCGCACAGGGACCGGGGATTGGCGTTGGAGGCGATCCACCCCGCGCGCTGCGCGCGCTCGATGAGCCAGAGGTGTTTGACCGCCGACGGCGCGATATTGCCGACGCGGGTGCGGATCAGCGTCATGATCTGCTCGGTGCACAGCACGTCACGGCGGGTGGGGCCGTAGCCGTGCGCGGTCCAGTGCGCGTCCGCGAGTTTGGCGAGCACCCGGCCGAAGTCGTCGATGCTGCGCTGGGCGCGGCGGCCGAGGCGTTCGATGCGCTCGGCCTCGCGGCGCATCTCGTTCTGCGCGGTCAGGGTGCGGATCGCCGCCATGGTTGGCACCTGGCCGCGTTCGAGAAGTTCGAGGATGGCGGCGGCGGTGGCTGGATCGGCGGCCGCGGTCACCGGCAGCGAGTCGCGCTTGATCGCGAACTCCTGGGGACTGATGGCGCGGCTCAAGAGGGCGACGGCGGAGCGGTCGCCTGCGAAATCGGTGCTGGAGAGCCAGGCGGCGGCGATGTCGTCACACGACACGTGGACGGTCCTCCGGTGGAAGTGGGGATTGGCGCTGGTCACCCGTTGGCGGAGCTTTGTTGGTTGTGCCCCGGTCGGGATGAGGGACCGGCCGGGGTCACCAACCTGATGAAGGTTTGGCTACCGAAGTTGCCGTCTGCCACGTTAGCCAGACGATTGCATCGATGTCACCCATGGTGACGGTTTCGTTATTTCCAAAAAGTGGAGGTAAATCGGGGTCGGAGTCCATCTTTTCCGGCCGCGACGGGATGCCGCGGCGGGTGCGTCCGGTATTCGCACGTGCAGGATAAGTGATAGCTCTGAGGTTGCTGTTGCGCATGTCCCGGTCGGCCGTCGAAGAAGGCGACGCGCATGTTGTGACTTGGATCACATTTATCGACGACCGTGTGCGGCTGATCCGGGCGGTAGGCGGGCATGCGCGTTGTCGGTGGTCGCCGGTAACCTCTGGCCGTGGCTCTGTACCGGAAGTACCGACCGGCAACATTCGCTGAGGTGGTGGGTCAGGAGCACGTCACCGACCCGCTGAGTACCGCGCTCGACACGGGGCGGATCAGCCATGCCTATCTGTTCTCCGGTCCGCGCGGCTGCGGCAAGACGTCTTCCGCGCGCATCCTCGCCCGATCGTTGAACTGTGCGCAAGGGCCCACTTCGACGCCATGCGGCACCTGCCCGTCGTGTGTGGCGCTCGGGCCGGGCGGCCCGGGAAACTTGGATGTCATCGAACTCGACGCCGCGAGCCACGGCGGTGTCGACGACACCAGGGAATTGCGGGACCGCGCCTTCTACGCGCCCGCGGAGTCCAGGTACCGCGTGTTCATCGTCGACGAGGCGCACATGGTGACCACCGCCGGGTTCAACGCGCTGCTCAAGATCGTCGAGGAGCCACCCGCGCACCTGATCTTCATCTTCGCGACCACCGAGCCGGACAAGGTGCTGCCGACCATCCGTTCGCGCACGCATCACTATCCGTTCCGGCTGCTGCCGCCCGCCACCATGCGCGGACTGCTCGGGCGGATCTGCGAGCAGGAGCACGTGCCGGTCGAAGAAGCCGTGTACCCCTTGGTGATTCGCGCGGGCGGCGGTTCACCGCGCGACAGCCTGAGCGTGCTGGACCAGCTGCTGGCCGGCGCAGGCCCCGAGGGCGTCACGTATGCCCGCGCGGTCTCGCTGCTCGGTGTCACCGACGTGGCGCTGATCGACGACGCGGTCGAAGCGCTGGCCGCCGACGACGGCGCAACCTTGTTCGGCACCGTCGACCGGGTGATGGAGGCGGGCCACGATCCGCGCCGTTTCGCCGTCGACCTGCTCGATCGCTTCCGCGACTTGATCCTCCTGCGGGCGGTGCCCGACGCCACCGAACGCGGCCTGGTCACCGGCCCCGGCGACGTGCTCGACCGGATGCGCGATCAGGCCGAGCGATTGGGTTCGGCCACCTTGACCCGCTACGCCCAGCTGCTGCACGAAGGTCTCGGGGAGATGCGCGGCGCCACAGCGCCGCGACTGCTGCTCGAAGTCGTCTGCGCGCGCATGTTGCTGCCCTCGGTGTCCGACGCGGAATCCGCCACCCTGCAACGGTTGGAACGGCTCGAGCGCGGTCTGGCCGGTGGTTCCATCGCCCCGGCGCCCGCCGCGTCGTCGGCGCAGGCTCCCGCGCCGTCGCCTGCGGCTGGTTCGCCGTCGGACCCGCCTCGTCGCCGAGGTGCCGAGGCGCTGGCCGCGATTCGTCGCGAGAACCGCGGGGGTGACCGCTCGGGAAGCGCTGCGGAAACCGGTGGTTCGGCGCATGTCGGGGCAGGGGAGCGTGCCGGAGGCGCATCCGCGGGTGCGGGGAATGTCGATGACACGACGCCGGTCGGTGGTGGGCGAGCCGAGAATCCGTCTGCCGATACGGCGGGCTCCAGTGCCGGTGCGGAATTCCCGGGTGCCGGAGGCGGGCGTCCGACGGAGCCTGTCGTTGGCGAGTCGGTCGCACCGGGTTCGCCTGCGCAAGGGGGTACGGATCGCCCTGTGCGGGTGGACGAACCGGATTTCGCCGAATCCGGTGGTGCGGCAGGAATGACGCCGCGGCGAGAGGCGAGTGCGACCATCGAATCGAGTGCTCCGCAACGCGGGACGGCAGGCTCGCCGTCTGCGTCATCCGCCGCCGCGCGCGATGCGAGCGCGATGCCGGGCGATCTCTCGTCCGAAACCGAAGAGGCACGAATGCCTTCCGACCTTTCGGCGACGTCTGAGCGCGGATCGTCGGAGCAGGAAACGAATGCGCGGGCGGCCTCGTCGGTCGTCGATCCGGCCGCCGGGCGACAGCAAGGGACCGATCCGGCTGCCGGACGGGGTTCTACCGCCGGGCGGGAGCAAGGGGCAGATGCGGCTGCCGGACGGGGTTCTGCTGTGGGGCGGGAGCAAGGGGCTGATGCGGCTGCCGGACGGGGTTCTGCTGTGGGGCGGGGGCGCGGGGCTGATTCGGCTGCCGAGCAGGGATCTGCTGCCGGGCGGGAGCAAGCGGCCGGCCAGGCTGCCGGGCGGGGTTCTGCTGCCGGGGGCGAGCGCGGGGCTGATTCGGCTGCCGAGCGGACCGTCGGGCACGGCGATCAGGCTCGGTCCGCCGCGCCGGCGTCTCATGCGACCGGTTCGTCCGCGCAGGAGTTCGCCGCCGGTCCTGTTGCCACACCGAGCGCTGATCTGTTGCGGGAAGTGGAAGCCGCCTGGGCGGACATTCGCGCCAAAGTGCGTGAGTTCGGTGCGGCCGTGCAGGCGATGCTCGCCGGTGCGTCGGTCGCCCGGGTGGAGGGCGAGGTCATCGTCTTCGCGCACCAGCACGCGCCGCTGGCCAAGCGCCTGTCCGATCCGCGCAACCTGGAGGCGGTCCGGTCGGCAGTACGGGCGGTGCTCGGCCGCGACCACGAGGTCCGCTGGGAAGCGGGCGGCGCCGCGCCACGGCCCGCCGCCGCGCCGCGATCGGGCGGTGCCGCGAACCGACCCCGCGGGCAGGCGGGCAACCAGCCTGGACGTGAATCCGGCAACGCGGCGACCCGTGGTTCGGCCGCGCCCGCGCCGCGCTTCTCCCGCCCGAGTCAGGCGAAGAACGCGAACGCCGACAAGGCCGGCGGCGCGGGGCGTTCCGGCGCAGGCGGCGCCGACAAGCGCCCGTATCCCGCGGACGACGATATCCCGCCGCCCGACTACCCCGACCTACCCGACGACCCCGGCCCCGCGGACTATCCGCGGTACGACGCCGGGCCGAGCGCGGGCGACGCGTCGACCGACCTGGACTGGGACGGGGCCCGGGTCATTCCCGCCTCGACCCCGGAAGAGGAGCAGGAGATGATGGCAGCCGCGGCCGATCCGGTGGCTCCCGGCGACCGTCGCGACCCGGACGAGGTCGCCCTCGAATTGCTGAAGAGTGAGCTGGGTGCCACACGATTGGATGGTTGACAACCACCGTTCTCGCAACGTTAAGTTAACCGGAGTTCGCACTCCACGGTAGTATGGACGGGTAGCCGGGAGCTTCGGTACGCCGACGTTCTATGGTATGCCCAGGCGTACGGGCGACCTGGCCGTACGTTCGTCCTGTCTTGCCTGGTTTTGTACAGCGTTAGGAACGGTCGGTCGCAAGGCCGGTCGGCGAGGTCAGCCGCAGCCATGCCGCACCCGCGGTGTCGCCGCACACCAGCGCTCGGACGGACGAAAGTCCGGCCGCCGCACATTGAGGAAGGAACACTCCATGACCACAGAGGCCTACATTTACGAGGCCATCCGCACTCCGCGCGGCCGTGGCAAGAAGAACGGCTCGCTGCACTCGGTCAAGCCGATCGACCTGACTGTCGGTCTGATCCAGGAGCTGCGCGGGCGCTTCCCGAACCTCGACGAGGACCGGATCTCCGACCTGATCCTCGGCGTGGTCGCGCCGGTCGGCGATCAGGGCGCGGACATCGCCCGTACCGCGGTCACCGTGGCAGGCCTGCCCGACACCGTCGGCGGCTTCCAGCTCAACCGCTTCTGCGCCTCCGGCCTCGAGGCGGTCAACCTCGCCGCCCAGAAGGTTCGCTCCGGCTTCGACGACCTGGTTCTCGCCGGTGGCGTCGAGTCCATGTCGCGCGTGCCGATGGGCTCCGACGGCGGCGCCTGGGCCCTGGACCCGGCCACCAACTACGACACCTACTTCGTTCCGCAGGGCGTCTCCGCCGACCTGATCGCCACCATCGAGGGCTTCAGCCGCGACGATGTCGACGCCTACGCGGTGCGCTCGCAGGAGCTGGCCGCCAAGGCCACCACCGGCGGCTACTTCGCCAAGTCGATCGTGCCGGTCAAGGACCAGAACGGCATCGTCGTCCTGGACAAGGACGAGCACATGCGTCCCGGCACCACCGCCGAGGACCTGGCCAAGCTGCAGCCGTCCTTCGCCGTGATCGGTGAGATGGGCGGCTTCGACGCGGTGGCGCTGCAGAAGTTCCACTTCGTCGAGAAGATCAACCACGTGCACCACGGCGGCAACAGCTCCGGCATCGTCGACGGCGCCGCGCTCGTGCTCGTCGGTACGGAAGAGGCGGGCAAGGCCTCCGGCCTGACACCCCGCGCGCGCGTCGTCGCGACCGCCACCAGTGGCGCCGACTCCACCATCATGCTCACCGGTCCTACTCCGGCCGCCAAGAAGGTGCTGGCCAAGGCGGGTCTTACCCTCGATGACATCGATCTGGTCGAGATCAACGAGGCGTTCGCCTCCGTGGTGCTGAAGTTCCAGAAGGACCTGAACATCCCGGACGAGAAGCTGAACGTCAACGGCGGCGCGATCGCGATGGGCCACCCGCTGGGCGCCACCGGCGCGATGATCACCGGCACCATGGTCGACGAGCTGGAGCGCCGCAACGGCCGCTACGCCCTGATCACCCTGTGCATCGGCGGCGGCATGGGCGTGGCCACCATCATCGAGCGGGTCTGAACCCCAACCGACAGCTGAGAATTCACGGCGGCGTGAGCGTCAGGCCCGGAGGCGGCAGCCTGCGTATCCACGTAGGGCCGCGAACGCCGCTAATTCACCAAGGAGACACAGAGCTGTGAGCGAAACCAACATGATCGGTTGGGAGCAGGATTCGGACGGCATCGTCGTACTGACGATGGACGACCCGAACCAGGGCGCCAACACGATGAACGAGCTGTACAAGAAATCGATGACGGCCACCGTCGACCGGCTCGAGGCGGAGAAGGACAACATCACCGGTGTCGTCCTGACCTCCGCGAAGAAGACCTTCTTCGCCGGCGGCGACCTGAAGAACATGATGAAGGTCGGCCCGGACGACGCCCAGACGCTGATGGAGGAGCTCACCGAGATCAAGAGCGCCCTGCGTCGCCTGGAGCAGCTGGGCAAGCCGGTCGTGGCCGCCATCAACGGCGCGGCGCTCGGCGGCGGCCTGGAGATCGCGCTGGCCACCCATCACCGCATCGCGGCGGACGTGCCGGGTTCGCAGATCGGTCTGCCCGAGGCCACCCTCGGCCTGCTGCCCGCGGGCGGCGGCGTCATCCGCACCGTGCGCATGCTCGGCCTGCAGAACGCCCTGATGCAGGTGCTGCTGCAGGGTCAGCGCAACAAGCCGGCCAAGGCCAAGGAGATCGGCCTGATCGATGAGCTGGTCGGTTCGGTCGAGGAGCTGGTCCCCGCCGCCAAGGCGTGGATCAAGGCCAACCCCGAGGCCGGCGTGCAGCCTTGGGACAAGAAGGGCTTCAAGATCCCCGGCGGCACCCCGTCGTCCCCGGCCTTCGCGGCCAACCTGCCCGCGTTCCCGGCGAACCTGCGCAAGCAGATCAAGGGTGCGAACATGCCCGCGCCGCGCGCGATCATGTCCGCCGCGGTCGAGGGCTCGCAGGTCGACATCGACAACGCGTCGCTGATCGAGTCCCGCTACTTCGTGCACCTGCTCACCGGCCCGGTCGCGAAGAACATGATCCAGGCGTTCTTCTTCGACCTGCAGACGATCAACAACGGCGGTTCGCGTCCGAAGGACGTGCCGAAGAAGGAGATCAAGAAGGTCGGCGTGCTCGGCGCGGGCATGATGGGCGCGGGCATCGCGTACGTCTCCGCGAAGGCGGGCTACGAGGTCGTGCTGAAGGACGTCTCCATCGAGGCGGCCGAGCGCGGCAAGAACTACTCCGAGAAGATCGAGGCCAAGGCGCTCTCCCGGGGCAAGACCACCGAGGAGAAGTCCAAGGCGCTGCTGGACCGGATCAAGCCGACCGCGGACGCGGCCGACTTCGCCGGCGTCGACTTCGTCATCGAGGCCGTCTTCGAGAACACCGAGCTGAAGCACAAGGTGTTCCAGGAGATCGAGGACGTCGTCACCCCCGACGCGCTGCTCGGCTCGAACACCTCCACCCTGCCGATCACCGGTCTGGCGACCGGCGTGAAGCGCCAGGAGGACTTCATCGGCATCCACTTCTTCTCGCCGGTCGACAAGATGCCGCTGGTGGAGATCATCCGGGGTGAGAAGACCTCGGACGAGGCGCTGGCCCGGGTGTTCGACTACACCCTCGCGATCAAGAAGACTCCGATCGTCGTCAACGACAGCCGCGGCTTCTTCACCTCCCGCGTGATCGGCACCTTCGTCAACGAGGCGATCGCCATGCTCGAGGAAGGCATCGAGCCCGCCACCATCGAGCAGGCCGGTCTGCAGGCGGGCTACCCGGCCGCGCCGCTGCAGCTGTCGGACGAGCTGAACATGAAGCTCATGCAGAAGATCGCCAAGGAGACCTTGGAAGCCGCGCAGTCGGGCGACACCACCCTGGGCGTCAAGCGGCACCCGGCGCAGGACGTCATCGACTACATGGTGTCCGAGGGTCGTCCGGGCCGCCTGGAGAAGGCGGGCTTCTACGAGTACGACGAGAACGGCAAGCGCACCGGTCTGTGGCCGGGCCTGCGTGAGCACTTCAAGACCACTGCGGGCTTCGGCGTCCCGCTGCAGGATCTGATCGACCGCATGCTGTTCGCGGAGGCGATCGAGACCCAGAAGTGCTTCGACGAGGGCGTGCTCACCTCCACCGCCGACGCGAACATCGGTTCGATCTTCGGCATCGGCTTCCCGGCCTGGACCGGTGGTGTGCACCAGTTCATCGTCGGTTACCCGGGTGGCCAGGAGGCCTTCGTGGAGCGTGCCGACTACCTCGCCAAGACCTACGGCGAGCGCTTCGAGGTTCCGGCCTCGCTGCGTAAGTAATCGCGCGCCGCGACGCAACGCCGAAGCCCGCCATCGCTTTTCGCGGTGGCGGGCTTCGGCCGTTTTCCGGCCCGTTCGCCTGCGCGTCCGTTCGGCGCGATAGGTTGGCAGCCGTGCCGAGACGTAGTCGCCATGTTCTGATCGCCAGTTGCGCCCTCGCGCTCGCATCGGCCCCGGTGGCGGCCGCCGATCCGGTGACGACGCCATCGGTGCGTTTGCTGGGCGAGCAAGTCGTCGCGTCGAGCCTGGACTTCGCGGGCACCACCGTGGGTGGCCTGTCCGGGATCGACTACTCCGCGCGCACCGGTGAATTCGTGCTGATCAGCGACGATCGTTCGAACAAGAACCCCGCGCGGTACTACACCGCGCGCTTCGAGGTCGGCGAGCGCGGAGTCGGACCGGTGACCTTCACCGGCACGCACCCCCTGCTGACCGCGGCGGGCGCGCCCTACGCGCCGATGTCGGTCGACCCGGAGGAGATCCGGGTGGACCCGTGGACCGGCGATTACTTCTGGACGCAAGAAGGCGAGCGGGACAGCGCCCTGCTGCAAGATCCGTCGGTGCGGATCGCGCACCCGGACGGCTCCTATGTCGGTGACCTGCCGATCCCGGAGAACGAGCGGATGCGCCCCGACTCCGGGCCGCAACAGAACCAGGCACTGGAGGCCGCGACCTTCCTCGCGGGCGGCACGTTGTTCGCCACCGCCACGGAAGGGCCGCTGCTGCAGGACGGGCCGGCGGCGACCACGACGAGCGGGGCACTTACGCGGATCACCGTCCAGGCGCGATCCGGGCCATTGCTCGCCCAGTACGCGTATCCGCTGGATCCTGTCTTCGCCGAGTCGCGGCCGCAGCCCGGCCGCGGCGCGAACGGGATCGCTTCGATCCTCGCCGCCGATCCGCTGGACCCCACGAAACTTCTTGTGCTGGAACGGTCCTTCTCGCCGGGCACGCCCAACAAGATCCGCGTCTACGAGGCCGATCTGAGCGCCGCGACCAACATACTCGACGGCTCGATCGGCGCTGCCCGCCCGGTGGCCAAGCGGCTGCTGGTGGATCTCGACGACGTCGGGCTCGCCGCCGTCGACAACGTGGAGGGCATGACCTGGGGGCCGCGTCTGCCCTCCGGTGAGCGCACCTTGGTTCTGGTCAGCGACGACAATTTCGACAGCCGCCAGATCACCCAGATCATCGCCCTCGCCGTGGCCTAGTCCGTGCCACGCAGCTCCTCGGCGGCGGCCTGGTACGCGGCAGCCGCCCTGGTGAAGTAGTCGAACAGCACCTCGCGCTGTTCGGGTGCGTAGCCGCCGATGATCTCGCCGATGCGCTGCCGTGCGGGAGCGAGCACCTCGTCGAGATCGGCTGGCTTGCCGATCAATTCGACGATCACCTTCCGGCGGTCGCCGGGGACCGGCGCGCGGCGCACGTAGCCCGCGTCCTCCAGGCGGTCGATCAGCCGGGTGGTCGGGCCGGTGGTCAGACCGCTGCGCGCGCCGAGTTCGCCCGGCGTCATCGGCCCGGCCAGTTCGAGGATGTTGAGCGCGTACAGATCGGTGGCGCCCAGATCGACCGCCCGCGCCCCCGCTTGTCCGTGCAGCATGACCGCGCTCAGGTAGCGCCGGTAGATTTCGCGGGCGTCGGCGCGGAGTCCGGGCGCCGTGGCCTCGCGGTCGGGTTCAGGTGTCGACACGGGTATTCCTCCGCACCTAATGTCTGCTCGTATAAAGATAGTTCTACAAAGAAGAAAGATCTCTGAAGAAGTAAAATATCACGGCAGGTCACCACCGCGCCGACCGGGTTCCCGTAGCCGAGGTGGTTGGTCGAATCGCCTCGGGGTATCCGCTCATGTGGACCTGAAGTGGCGGTGGTCACAACCGAGGCGGCATCGGCGCCGAAACCGCTCAGCGGCGCGAAACACGCGGATTCGGAACACACCCGACCTGTTCGGAAACGTCACCCGCGTGATACCGCACCGCGCTACGTTGGAGTATGCGCAGGCATATCGGACACGGCGTCCGGCGGTCGGCGCGGAGTTGGTCGCCGATGTCGCCGATTCGATGTGAGTGTTCGAGGTGATCACATGAATCCACAGACGCGTTCGGGCCGGGTGCGCCCCGAATCCCCTGCGGCCGAGGCGAAGACGCAGCGGCAGCCGCCCGTCGACATCGCCGACGAACTGGAGGCGATGGGCCTGTCCGGTGCGGTGGAGATCGGCCGCGGCGGATTCGGGGTGGTGTATCGCTGCATCCAGACCGCGCTGGACCGGGTGGTCGCGGTGAAGGTGCTCCCCTCGGAGATCGACCAGGAGAGCAGAGAGCGGTTCCTGCGCGAGGAACAGGCCATGGGCAGGCTCTCCGGCCACCCGAACATCGTCGACATACTCCAGGTGGACGTGACGGCAACCGGAATGCCGCTCATCGTCATGCCCTACTGCACCCACGGGTCACTGGAAAAGCTGATTCGCGATCAAGGCCCATTGACCTGGGCGGACTCGCTACGAGCAGGCGTCAAGCTGGCAGGAGCCATCGAGAGCGCGCACCGCGCCCGAATCCTGCACCGCGACGTGAAACCGGCGAATGTGCTGCTCAGTGGTTACGGCGAGCCGCAGCTGACGGATTTCGGCATCGCCCGCATCCCGGGCGGGTTCCGCACGTCCAGCAGCATGATCACCGGCTCGCCCGCGTTCACCGCGCCGGAGGTCCTCAAAGGTGACGAGCCGACCATCCGCTCCGACGTATACGGCCTCGGCTCGACATTGTTCGCCTTGCTCACCGGGCACGCGGCCTTCGAGCGGCAGGCGGGCGAGCGGGTGGTCGCGCAGTTCCTGCGGATCACCACCCAGCCGGTGCCCGATCTGCGTGAACAGGACATTCCGCCGGATGTCGCCGGCGTCATCGAACAGGCCATGTCCCCGAATCCGCGGGATCGCCCGGCCAGCGCCTACGAGTTCGGCGAAATGCTGCGCGCGGTGCAGCGCGGCCACGATCAGTTGCCGGACGAGATGGCGCTGCTGGAGACCACGCCGGAGCCCGAAACGACCACCCCGGCCGCCGTGGGCGAACCGACCGCGGTGTGGACCGCCTCCCGTCCCGCGGTCACCGCGCGGCGCAGCTGGCCGTTGACGCTACGGCCCGCCGTCTCCCAGCATCCGGCGGTCGTGCCGGCGACGCCGCCGACGGCCGTGACCAAGTTCTGGCCGCCCACGCCCACGCGAGAGCCGATTCCACGGCCGCGTCTGCTGGACATCCTGCGCGCGGGCGGGCGGCGCAGGTTGGCAGTGATCCACGCGCCCGCGGGCTTCGGCAAGAGCACGCTGGCTGCGCAGTGGCGCGCCGAGCTCAGCGAAGGTGACACCGCGGTCGCCTGGATCGGCATCGACCGGGACGACGACAACGAGATCTGGCTGCTCGCCCATCTGATCCAGGCCATCCGCCGGGTGCATCCGGACGTCGGCGCCGGTCTGGACCAGGTACTGGAGGAACGGCCCGCCGACGCGGCCGCTTTCGTGATTCCCACGCTCATCGACGAGATCCACGCGGCGGGCAGGACGGTCGTGGTGATCGTCGAGGACTGGCAGCGGATCACCGACGCGGGCGCGCATCGCGCGATGGAAGCTCTGCTGGACAACTGCTGCCACCACCTGCGTTTCGTCGTGACCAGCCGGGAACAGTCCGGCCTGCCGACCAGCCGCATGCGAGTGCACGACGAACTGGTCGAGATCGGTTCGGCCGCGCTGCGCCTCAACGAGGCGGAGACCAGGCAGATCCTGGTGGAGCGCAACGGCTTCGACCTGACGCCGGAACAGGTCACCGAAATCCACACCGCCACCGACGGCTGGCCCGCGGCCATCCAATTGGTGGGCCTGTCCTTGCGCGGCAACGCCGACCCAGCTCAGCTGATCGCCACCCTCTCCGAAGGCAACCACGGCATTCGCGAATACCTCGCCGAAAACGTCTTGGACACTTTGGAACCGAAGATGCTCGAGTTCCTGATGTCGATCGCGGTGACCGAGCGGGTGTGCGGTTCGCTCGCCGCGGCGTTGTCCGGGGAGCCGGATGCCGAGCAGCTGCTCGAGCAGGCCGAGCAGCGTGAGCTGTTCCTGCGGCGCATCGAGCACGACCCCGAGTGGTTCCGGATGCAGCCGCTGTTCGCAGAGCACCTGCGGACCCGGCTCGACCGCGTCCACCCGGGGAAGCTGAAGTCGCTGCACCGCAAGGCTTCGCGCTGGTACGCCGAACACCAGCTGCTGCGCAAGTCGGTCGACCACGCGCTGGCCGCGACCGATCTGAAGATGGCGCTGGACCTGCTCGAGGGTGGCGGGATGGACCTGATCGACGGTTCCCGGCTCGCCACGCTGCTGGGCAGCGTGTCGAAGCTGCCGATGCAGCAGGTGGCGTCGCGCTCGAAGTTGCTGATGGCGGTGGCCAGGGCGAACGTCAACCTGCAGCAGTCCGGCGCGGCGCGCAACGCCCTGGGCAGGCTGTCCAACATCTTGGCCCGCGGGTCCACCGGCGACGCCGATGTGCGGGTGCAGCGCTGCCAGGCGGCCGTGCTCGCGGCCTCCGACCAGATCGCGCGCGACCACACCGATGGCGTGCTGGATCGAGTCGCCGACTGTCTGCGGGAGCCGGACGATCTACCCGTGTGGACGGTCTCGACGGCGGCCAACCTGACATCCTTCGTGCGCCTGTGCGAGTTCGACTTCGAGGGCGCGAGGAACATCCAGGAGTGGGCCGAGGAGTACCACGAACGCTCGAAGGATTCGCTCGGCCTGGTGTTCGGTCGCTGCGGCCAGGGCGCCGCCGCCTACGAGCAACTCGACGTGGACACCGCCACGCGCTGTTTCCAGCAGGCCTGGGACTTCGCGCGGGAACGCTCGGGACCGCGCTCGCACGCGGTGCGGGTCGCCGCGGCGCTGCTGGGCGAGATGAGCTACCGCAGGGGCGATCTGGCGACCGCCGACCGGCTGCTCGACGAAAGTCACGAGCTGGTCACCCGGGTCGGTCCGGTGGACTTCCTGATCTCCACCTTCGTCGTCGGCGCCCGGGTCAAGGCGGTCGGGGGAGATCTGTTCACCGCGGCAACGCGGTTGGACGAGGGCGCGCGCATCGCCGCCGACAACCGACTGCCCCGGCTGGCCGCCCATATCCGGGCCGAACGGCTGCGTCTGGGCATGGCGCTGGAGTCCGCGGATCGCCGCTACACCGACCTCAGTGAATCCACGCCGCTCCAGGCGGCGCATCGGCTGACCGGCGCCGCCCTGCTCACCGCCGAAGCCGAGGAACTCGCCGCCATCCGCGCACTGCTCGCCGAACGCCGGCTCGGCTCCGACGACCGGGCGGTGCGCCGCGCCCGCGCGCTGTCCGACCACACCCGCCAGAAGCACCGTCCGCGCGCTCAATTGGATGCCGCGCTGCTCCTCGCGGAATGTCTGGCCACCGCGGGCTGGGTCGGTGAGGCCACCAACCTGCTGCTGCCCGCCGTCGCGACCTGCGCCGACCTCGGCTGGACCAGGCCGCTGCTGGACGCGGGCCCCGGCGTGGTCGGCATCCTGCGCGTGCTGCGCGCCGACCTGCCCGCCTCCGCCCAGGTCGGCGACGTCGAACTGCCCGCCCCGTTCCTGGATGAACTCCTGAACGAGGCGGGCAGCAACGCCTTCTGAACGTCCCGGTCTACGGCTGCCACCACGGGCGCAGCGGTACGGTCCAGTCGCCGTCGGCGGGCAACTTGACGCCGAGCACCTGGTGCAGCTGCACCACGTTGCGCTGGAAGCCCAGTCGGCAGCCCGCCATATACAAGCCCCACACCTTCGCGGTGCCCTCGCCGACCTCCGCGACGCAGGCGTCCCAGTTGGCGACCAGGTTCTTGCACCATTCGTGCAGCGTCAGGGCGTAGTGCTCGCGCAGGTTCTCCTCGTGCAGCACCTCGAGCCCGATGTTCTGGATCTCGGAGATGATCCGGCCGGAGCCGATCAGCTCGCCGTCCGGGAACACGTAGCGGTCGATGAAATCGCCCGCCTTTGTGGTGCGGGTGTTGTCCGGGCGGGTGATGCAGTGGTTCAGGAACAGGCCGCCGTCGCGCAGCTTGTTCTTGATGTAGTCGAAGTAGTACGGGTAGTTGTGCACCCCGATGTGCTCGGTGAGCCCGATCGAGGACACCGCGTCGAACTCGCCCTCCGGCACGTCGCGATAGTCGGAGTGCCGCACTTCGGCCAGCTCGGCCAGGCCCTCCTCGGCGATCTTCTTCTGCGCCCAATCCGCCTGCTCGGCCGAGAGCGTCGCGCCGATGACCTTGACGCCGCGCTTGGCGGCGTAGCGCACCATGCCGCCCCAGCCGCAGCCGATGTCGAGCAGCCGGTCACCCTCCTTCAAGCGCAGCTTCTCGAACACCAGGCGGTACTTGTTCTCCTGCGCTTGCTCGAGCGTCCAGCTCTCGTCGCCGTAGGTCGCACAGGTGTAGGTCATCGACGGGCCGAGCACGTGCTCGTAGAAGGCGTTCGAGACGTCGTAGTGGTGGTGGATGGCTTCGGCATCGCGCGTCTTGGAGTGGCGCAGTCCCTCGAAGGCGATCCGCCGCCAGCGCGGCAGCGTCTCCTGCGGCGGCGGGGCGACCGGCTTGAGCCGCTCCCAGCCCAGCGAGCGCGCGATGGTCACCAGGGCCAGCGCGGACGGACGGCGGAACTTCAAGCTGTCCATCGCCTTCAGGATCGCGTACGGATCACCCGGGTGCACCCCGCTGGCGGTCATGTCGCCTGCGATGTAGGCGCGCGCCATGCCCAGGTCGCCGGGGGCCGTGGCCAGGTAGTTGATGCCACGCGGAGTCCGGATGTCCAGCGCGAACTCCGAGTCCTCCGGTCCGGTGGCGCTGCCGTCGTAGGCCGTCAACCGGATCGGGACTTCACCCTCGACGAGGGTCTCGAAGATCTCGGCAATGCTGAGTTTGGTTCCGAGATCGGCGAAGACATCGGAACGGTCCTTGAATGTCGTCATTTGCGTTGCACCGCCTTCGAATACAAATCCAGCAGGCGCTGGTTCGGGTCGTAGCGTTTTTTCAGTTCGGTGTAGGTGGTTCCGCCGTAGAGCGCCGCGAACTCATCCTTGTCGTAGAAGGAATCCGAGTACAGCGACTTATGACCGTCGAATTCGGTCACTTTGTGCTCGATCGCGCGGTTGGCCGCGCCCTCCTGCTGCCCGGGAGCGGTGGGCACGGCCGACCAGAATCCGACGTTCACGTAGGTCCGGTCCGGCTCCAGGGGATACAGCGGCCAAGCGCGTTCGCCGGGCCGCTGCGTGCGGCCGGTCTCGCGCAAACGCAGCGGGCACAGCCAGATCGGCTCGATCGGAATCTCGCGCAGGAACCACTCCACGAAGTCGGCGGTGCGGTCCACCGGCACCTCGATGTCCTGCACGACCCGCTCACGCGGGGGGTTGCCCTTGCGAACCTCCAGCTTGTCGCCGATGTCGTACTTGTGATCGAGCGCAACCAGCTTCCAATAGAAGCTGCTGCGCCGATAGCGCTTCGGCCAGAACCGGCGGATCCTCGGATTCTGCGTGCCGAAGGCGCGGGAGCACCAGAACCAGTCGGTGTCCCAGCGCCACAGGTAGTCGTGGATGGTCAGGCGGTCGCGTTTGGGCGTTTCGCCCTCGTGCTGGATGGACCGGTAGTAGATGTCCATCCCGGTGTAGTCGCTGACCGGGCCCGGCTCGTCGGTGCGGCGGCCCAGCGTCAGATAGCTCTCCTCGGCGGAGAAGACGACGCCGTCGAGGTAGTCCACGGGCTCGTCCGCATAGACCCGATCCGTGACGATCGTCGCGAGGGCGGCCTCCAGTTCGCGCAGGTCCCGGAAGCGAACGTGCCGCAGCGCGACGTACGGTTGTACTTCTTCCAGCTCGATCTTCAGCCGGACCGTGTAACCCAGCGTCCCGTAGGAATTCGGGAAGCCGCGGAACAGATCGGCGTGCTCGTTGTCCGGCGTGGCGGTGAGGATCTCGCCCGCGCCGGTCAGCACGTCCATCTCCAGCACCGACTCGTGCGGCAAACCGCTGCGGAAGGAGGTGGACTCGATGCCGAGGCCGGTGACCGCTCCGCCCAGCGTGATGGTCTTGAGCTGGGGAACGACCAGCGGCGCGAGCCCGTACGGGAGGGTGGCGGCGACCAGCTCCTCGTAGGTGGTCATGCCAGCGACGTCGGCGGTCCTCGCCACGGGGTCGACCGCGATCACCCTGGTCAGCCCCGAGACATCGAGGCCGGGCGCGGTGTTCTTGGCCCTGGCGCGGAAAAGGTTCGAGGTCTTCTTGGCCAAACGGACGTTGGCGTGCTCGGGTATGGCGCGGTAACTCGCCAGAAGGCGATCCACGCCGGCTCGATGCGCGGCAAATCCTGATTCGCGTGCGGCCGGTGCGTGTCCGGCCTTCCCCAACAGACTCACTGCCACCCCTCGACGCTAGTACGGACCATACGGCGGGGCCACCGCGAGGTCTCGGTCGTGGAGAAATGTCACGCATATGTTGCGAAATGGAATACCGAATCGTCCGGAGAAGTTCGCCACACGCTCCGCCCTCGCCGTTATCATCCGGGGCCGACAGGGCAGGATGGAGATCCGTCGAGACACCGCATCCGGACAAGGAGCTCATTGTGGGACAGGTCAGCGCCAGTAGTTCGATCGACGTGGCGGCGGATCCGCAGCGCGCGCTGGAGGCCATCGCCGACTACGACACGGTGCGTCCGCGCATCCTCTCGTCGCACTACCGCGACTACAAGGTGGTCGAAGGGGGCAAGGGCGCGGGCACCGTCGCGGAATGGACGTTGCAGGCCACCGAGAAGCGCTCGCGCAACGTGCACGCGGTCGTCTCGGTGTCCGATTCCATTGTCACCGAGCGCGACTCGAATTCGACCTTGGTGAACACCTGGACCGTCACCCCGGAGGGCGCGGGCGCGCGAGTCACGCTGCGCACCACGTGGAAGGGCGCGGGCGGCGTCGCGGGCATCTTCGAGGGCATCTTCGCGCCGCTCGGCCTGAAGAAGATCCAGGCCGAGGTGCTCGGCAACCTCCAGCGCGAACTGGCCTGATCGTACGGCCGCGACGACGGCCATGGCCGTCGTCGCGGTCTGCTCGGTCTATTCGGCCGCGATGTCGAAGAGGTTCCCCTCGGGATCGGCCAGCGTCGTCCACTTCATGCCCCACTCGTCGAAGTCGGCGACGTGCTTCGCGCCGAGATCGATCGCGCGCGCGACCTCGTCCCGGCCGGAAGCGAGCAGGTCGAGGTGGATGACGTTCTTGCCGGGGTTCTTGTCGGGCACGCGGATGAACATCAGCGGGGTCGCGGCGTCCGCGGTCCGGCCGACGGTGGCGAACTCCGGGGTGGGGTCGGGATCGACGGGCGTCTCCAGCAACTGTGACCAGAATTCGGCGAGCGCGCCCGCGTTCGCACAATCGATGGTGACGTGGGCGATCGAGATCGTCATGGATATCTCCTTTTATGGTTGGGCGACGGGCCAGCACACTTCGGTCCGGTAGCCGGCCGGTTCATCGGACGTGTCCGGTCCGAGCAGGTACATCTCGCGGATCGGCTCGGGCAGCGCGACAGCGTGTTCGGCGACGTGACTGCCCAGTGCGCCGTAGGTCCGGTCGAAATCATCGAACGGGCCCTCGTGCACGGCGACGGCGAAACGGCGCGCGGGTAGCTCGATGAGTGAAAGCATTGCCGGCAGCACCACATCCGTGTCGGCGACTGGGACGAACGCGACTACCTCGCCTTCGTCCTGCTCGAAGAAGTCGGTGCTGTAGGTGGCGCCGGCGACGCCCGCAGGCGCGATGCTCGCGGCGGCCAGCGACTCGTACAACGCCTGGAACGTCGAAGCGCACCACTCGCCGATGTGTTCGCGCGCCACCGTCGCGCCGATCGCCGCCGCCGGGAACGCCCCGACCACGCGATACTCCACGGCGATCGGAGCCGATGGCGTCAGCAGCGCGCGCAACGAGGCCACGACCGCGCGGGTGCGGGTCAGCTCGGCTTCCATGCGCTCCAGATGCGCCCGCAGCGTGGCGTCACGGGTGTTCTCGTCCGGCGCGGCCAGCACGGCGCGGATCTCCGGAACCGGCATGTCCAGCTCGCGCAGCCGCCGGATCAACTGTGCCTGCGTCACCTGCGCCGTCGCGTACCGCCGATAGCCCGAACTCGCGTCTATGCCGGCCGGAGCGAGCAGACCGATCTCGTGGTAGTAGCGCAACGTCTTCACGCTGAGATTGCTCAGCCTGGAGAATTCCCCGATGGGGACGGTGGCCGTCATGGCACCAGCCAACACCCTCCAGTGACGGGAGGGTCAAACGACACCCGCTGTTCAGGCGAGCGCGAAGGTCAGCAGCAGGGTGGTCTGGAACATGCCGCGCCACCACGAGTAGCCGAACCACACACCGGGAGTGACTTCCCGGATCTCGTCGTAGACCTGCGGCGTCGGCGAGGGCGCGTAGTTCAGTGCCCAGGTCGGCTGCCCATCGGTCAGGGCGGGCGCGACGTAGACGTCGGCGCCCCAGGCCTCGAAGCCCGCACCGGTGAGGCGGTTCATCAGGAAGCCGCCGTCCGGGCCGGTGTAGAAGGTCTTGCCGATCCACAGCGGGGGCGCGATGGCCTGCATGACCGGCGGGCGAGTGACCCAGCCCGATTTCACGCCGACCGGAACGGCGCCGAGCGGTGCGGCGCGGAAGATCGCGTCCTGCTGCTCCGGCGAGCACCGGGAACGCAGCGAATCGAGCGTCGCGGCCTTGTCGTCCGGGTAGAGGACGCAGCCGCCCCCGTAGTCGGCGGCCGCCGGGGTCGTCTGGGGCTCGTCTGCCCCTTGCGCGTCGATCACTCCGGGCGTGTCGGTGATCTCCGTATCCGCGGACGCCGCTGCGCCGAGAAAGATGCTGGGAACACCGAGCGTGAGCACCAGGGTGCTCAGGAAACGTGCACGAACTGCGATCATCATTGGCTCCAGATTTGCACACCGCTTTCCGACTCGGTGTCGATGGTAAGGCGCGCATGGTCGGTTCCGATCGGAACTACCCAACCTGTTATCCGCCATGCGCGCTGTTATCCGTCCTGCGCCGCGGACCTGGGACCGTCGGGCCGCGCCGGGGACCGGCCGCGGCAGGACTAGGCTGGCCCGTGACACCTTCTTCAGAGAGGACGCTCCCGTGCAGCCAGGTGGCCAGTTCGATATGCAACAGTTGCTCGCCCAGGCGCAGCAGATGCAGCAGGCGGTGATGGAAGCCCAGGCCGAGATCGCGGCGACCGAGGTGGACGGCGCTGCCGGCGGTGGCTTGGTGCAGGTCAGGCTGAAGGCGAGCGGTGAGGTAGTGTCGCTGACCATCGACCCGAAGGCCGTGGATCCCGACGATGTCGAGACATTGCAGGATTTGGTCATCGGTGCGGTCAACGACGCGATGGCCAACGCGCAGCGCATCGCCGCCGAACGGCTCGGACCCCTGTCCGGTGGCTTCGGCGGCGGCGGTTCGCTGCCCGGTTTCTGAGCCGAGGCAGCAGTTGTACGAGGGTCCGGTCCAGGATCTGATCGACGAATTGGGCAAGCTGCCCGGCGTCGGTCCGAAGAGCGCGCAGCGCATCGCCTTTCATCTGCTCCAGGTGGAGCCGCCGGAGATCGATCGGCTGCAGGCCGCGCTGCAGAAGGTGCGTGACGGGGTGCAGTTCTGCGTGACATGCGGAACGGTGTCCGACGGCGAGCTGTGCCGCATCTGCGCCGACCCGCGCCGGGACCGGACCATGATCTGCGTGGTCGAGGAACCCAAGGACGTGCAGGCGATCGAGCGCACCAGGGAGTTCCGCGGTCGCTACCACGTGCTCGGCGGCGCGCTCGATCCGCTCAGCGGTGTCGGCCCCGACCAGCTGCGGATCCGGGAACTCCTGGCGCGTATCGGAAACCAGGAGGACGGCGTCGACGTCAGCGAGGTGATCATCGCGACGGACCCGAACACCGAGGGCGAGGCCACCGCCACCTACCTGGTCCGGATGCTGCGCGACTTTCCGGGTCTGAGCGTGACCAGGCTGGCCTCGGGCCTGCCGATGGGCGGCGACCTCGAATTCGCCGACGAGCTCACCCTCGGGCGCGCGCTCTCCGGCCGCCGCGCGCTATAGCTTGCGAAAACGCCTCCCGCGACGGGGATTGCGCCGCGCCGGGCGTGCGTTACCGTGTCGGGGATGAGCATCGAATTCGTGCTGACGACGCTCGTCATCGTCGCCACCCCCGGCACCGGTGTGCTGTTCACGTTGGCGGCGGGGCTGTCTCGCGGTGTGCGAGCCGCGGTGATCGCGGCCTTCGGCTGCACGCTCGGCATCGTTCCGCACATGATCGCGGCGATCACGGGTCTGGCCGCGCTGCTCAACGCCAGCGCGGTCGCGTTCCAGACGCTGAAGTACCTCGGCGTCGGCTATCTGGTGTACATGGCCTGGACCACGTTCCGGGACAAGGGCGCGCTCGCCGTGCCGGAACAGACCGGGCGCACCGCACCCTCGGCGCGGAAGGTGATCACCTCGGCGGTGCTGCTGAACCTCCTCAACCCCAAGCTGACCATCTTCTTCTTCGCGTTCCTGCCGCAGTTCGTGCCCGGCGGCGCGCCGAACGCACTGGCGCGCATGCTCGAACTGAGCGGCATCTTCATGCTCGCCACCCTGGTGGTGTTCGCGGTGTACGGCGCGTGTGCCGCCGCCGTCCGCGACCAGGTCATTTCCCGTCCCGTCGTGGTCACCTGGATGCGCCGGGTCTTCGGCGCGTCGTTCCTCGCGCTGGCGGGCCGGTTGGCCACCCAGAACCAGTGACCGGGTTCAGAGGTCGACGCGCGACCAGGGCAGGCCGGGGAACCGGCTGCGGTCGTCGTTGGCCCAGCCCCAGATGAGGGCGGCTACGGTGGCGGGATCGGAGATGGTTGTGCCGAAATGCTTGTCGGGGGAGCCGTCCCGGTATTCCACGGTGTAGGCGCCGGAGTTCTCCCGGTAGGTCTGGATGTAGAACTGCTCGCCGCGTTCGACGACGAGGTACGGGTTGGGCGGGGCCAGCTCCGGAATCCACTGCTGGACCAGCGCTTCGGTCAGGTACGGGAACTCGCCCGCGCCGCCGTGCGTGACGATGGCCTCGACGTGCTCGGCGGGATCGATCAGCCAGGCCAGTTGCGGGTCGTAGACGGCATAGTTCAGCGGTGTGGCGAGTTCGAACAGCAAGTGGCGGACGAAGCCGACCGCGTCGTAGGGGCACGGCACGTGCAGTGCCGCACCGGTGGCCGCGCCGCCGACCGGCACGGTGCTGAGGAAGTTGTCCTCCTCGGGCAGTTCCGCGTTGCGTCTGTTCAGTTCGGCCGCGATCTGCGCGACCGCCCCCGACTCGGGGACGCCCTGCTGGGTGCTCAGGTAGGCGTCGACCTCCGCGATCGACGATGCGACACCGGACGGCAGCAACACGTGGTCATAGCTCACCGGGCCAGGGTACGGAACCGCTCAGGCGCGGCGCCGGGCCGTCTCGCCGTCGCCACACCGGCAGCCGCCCGCGAGGTTTCGGCAATCGAGGACGAAGGCGTGCCTGGCGTGGCTGAGCTCCAGGCAGTGTTCGTCGGTGCATTCGGCGATCCGGCTCACGTGCACGATCAGGGTTCCGTGGCAGTGGTCGAACGCGGATTCGCAAGACGAACAGTCTGATCTACGCATAATGACCTCCTGACGAGATCGTTGTCGTCGTTCGGTGATACCACCGGTGCGGGCGCCACGGTGGGACCCGGGACCGTGTGTCGCCGCGCCCGATGCTGAGCAAATATTTAGCAAATAGTTGTCGCCGCACAGCGTTTTACCCGTTATGACCCCTGCTACATGCGAAAATGGCCGCAAAGACCACTAATGCGGGTGTCCGGCACAAGGTTTCCGGACCGCACCGGAAGCATTCGGCGACCGTTGGGCATGGATGGCGGAAGTGAGGTCGGCGGTGACGTTGCGCGATGAGCGGCGAGATACCGCGACCACCGTGCGGGAACAGGTCGCGCGCTACCGCGAAGATGCTTCTGCCACCGCCGCCTACGACGAGTGCGGCGCGCCGGTCGCGGGCTACTACGACGAATTGGTCGACGCCGACGGCAAGGTGCGCCGGGTGTGGTCGCAACTGTCCGCCGACTTCGCCGAACTCGGCGGGGACGGTTTGGGCAAGCTGGACAGCCGGGTGCGCAGGCTGATCGACGACGACGGCATCACCTACCTCGAGGCCGGCGCGTCGGCCGAGAACACGCCTGCGCCGTGGCGCCTCGATCCGATTCCCTTGCCGGTCGCCGCGGACGATTGGACCCGGCTGGAGGCCGGGCTGGAACAGCGCTCCCGCGTGTTCGACGAGGTGCTCACCGACATCTACGGTCCACGCAGGACGCTCGCCTCGGGACTGCTCCCACCGGAAGTCGTGTTCGGTAATCGCGGCTACGTACGAGCCGCGCACGGCATCACCGTGCCGGGGCGGCACCAACTCTTCCTGCACGCCTGCGATCTCAGTCGCTGGGGCGACGGCCGGTTCCGGGTGCTCGCCGACTGGGCGCAGGCGCCGACCGGCGCCGGATACGCGCTGGCCGACCGCAGGGTCGTGTCGACCGCGATCCCGGAGGCATTCGAGCACGCGAATCCGCGTCCGCTGACACCCTTCGCCAGGGCGATGCGATTGATGCTGATCGAATCCGCGCAGACCGACGACGACGAACCGGTGGTCGTCGTGCTCAGTCCAGGCGTGCATTCCGAGACCGCGTTCGATCAGGCCTATCTCGCCTCCACACTCGGCTTTCCGCTGGTTGAGAGCGCCGATCTGGTGGTGCGCGACGGCGCGCTGTGGATGCGGTCGCTCGGCACGCTGAAGCGGGTGGACGTGGTGCTGCGCCGGGTGGGCGCCGAATTCTCCGATCCGCTGGACCTGCGGCCGGATTCGCGGCTGGGCGTGGTGGGACTGGTCGAGGTGCTGCGCCGCGGCGCGGTGACGGTGGTGAACACGCTCGGCAGCGGGCTGCTGGAGAATCCCGCGCTGGCCGGATTCCTGCCCGCCCTGTCGCGCGCACTGCTCGGTGCGGACCTGTTGCTGGAGAACGCGCCGTCGTACTGGGGTGGTCATGAACGGGAGCGCGGACATCTGATCGCGAATCTGGACAAGCTGATCGTTCGCTCGGCGGTCGACGGCGCCACGCTGTTCGGCCCTGAACTGAGTCGGCGGCAGCGCGACGAGATGAAGGCGCGGATCGATGCGCACGGATGGCAATGGGTTGGCCAGGAACCGGCGCAGTTCTCCGTCGCGCCCGCCATCCGCGAGCACGACGGACTCGCCGCGGCTCCGGTCGGCATGCGATTGTTCTCGCTCGCCCATCGGCGCGGCTACACCGTGATGTCCGGCGGTCTCGGCCAGCTACGTCAGCGCACGACCGATCGCGCCGCGCGGAAAGTCGCCGCCAAGGACATCTGGGTGCGGGCCGCGCCGACGGCCGCCGCCGCGATCAGCACCGAGCCGTCGCGCGAGCCGCGGCGCACCGCTCCGGTCGTGGCGGGGATCAGCTCCCCCCGCGTGCTCAACGACCTGTTCTGGATCGGCCGCTACGGCGAGCGCGCGGAGGACACCGCCCGTCTCTTGATCGCCACCCACGAGCGTTACCAAGAGTTCCGGTATCGCCCCTGGCTGGAAGGCGCGGGCGCGTTACCGATCCTCTTGGCCGCCCTCGGACGGACCACCGCCACCGCGGCTCCGACCGACGGGCTGTTCGGTCCCGAGGTGCGAGCCTTTGCGCCGCAGCAGAGTTCGGTCGATCGCGGCCTGCTCGCTCCGTCGGGTGCCGGCGTCGACGAAGGTGTGGCGCAGTACGGCGACGAGCGGTCGCACGCTGCGGCCGGATCGTTTCCGGATTCTGGTGATGCTCCGGCATCGCCCGGTGCGGGCGAGTGCGCGCAGGGGACTTCGGTGCCGGTCCGGTCACGATCTTCCGGCCACGAGACAGACGAAAAATCCTCGGCTGCCGCGCCATCCGGATCGGGAATGCCGGAAGACGCTGGGGGAGAAACTGGTTCGAAGCACATTGAGCACCACGATGCCGTGGCCCGGAACGAAGCGATGGCCGGAGCCGGAGCGCGACAACAGGTTACGGATGGTGTGGAGGCCGTCGCCGAAGGGGCGGACGACGGCGTGGCCACCGGTGCGGCGCAGGACAGCGCTCCGGCGGTACACCGGGTGCCGGGCGCGTCCCGCGCGGGCCACGACTACCTCGTCGCACTGACGATAGACCGCGAGCTGCCCGGGTCGCTGGCCTTCGCGATCGACCGGTACGGCAGCGCCGCGCGCGCCGTGCGCGACCAGTTGTCGGTGGACACGTGGATGATCCTCGGCTCGGTCGAGCGCGCGCTGGCGTGCTACCCCGCCGCGGTGGACGACCAAGAGGCGGAGTTGTCGGATGTGCATTCGCGAACCCTGGCCGGGCTGCTCGCGCTGTCCGGGATCGACGGCGAGTCGCTGATCCGCGACACCGGGTGGCACGTCAGGGACATCGGTAAGCGGATCGAGCGCGGTCTCGCCCTGACCGCGTTGCTGTCGGCCGCGCTGACCCAACGGTATCCGGAGGAGATCGAACGCGAGGTCACCGAATGGGTGCTGCGCGCCACCGAGTCTTCGGTGAGTTACCGTCGGCGCCACCAGGATTCGGTGCGGATCGCGAACGTCGCCGAGCTCCTGCTGTTCGACACCGCCAATCCGCGATCGCTGGCCTATCAGCTGGGCCGCCTGCACGCTGATTTCCAGGCGCTGCCCGGTGCGTCCGGCTCGTCGCGTCCGCAGCGGCTGCTCGCGGACGCGCGGCGCATGCTACGCCGCCTCGATCCCGACGATCTCGAGGTCACCGACGCGAACGAACGGCGCACCGAACTGGCGGAGTTGCTGGAGGGAGTGCACGTGCGCCTGCGCAAGGTATCCGAGTCCTTCGAGACCACGACGCTGTCGCTCCCGGTCGACATCCAGCCGCTGTGGGGCAGCGCGCAGGTCGTCGGATGACCGGCCGTGCGGTCCGGCGCTACCGGATCGAGCATCGCACCAAGTACTCGTACTCCGGCGAAGTCATCAACTCCTATGGGCGCGCGTACTTGACGCCGCGCGATCTCCCCGGTCAGCGTCTGCTCGCGCACGAGATCCGGATCGACCCCGCCCCCTCGGACCGGTCGGTCGGCGCGGATGTGTGGGGCAACATCACGTCCTACTTCCACGTCACCACCGAGCATCGTGCTCTGACGGTCGTCGGCGAATCGCTGGTCGAAGTCGACGCGCCCGCCCGCGACGACGCGGGCTCGGCCGCCGAGCCGTGGGAACGCGCGCGCCCGACGGGGGCCAACGGGCCGTTCGCCGTGGAGTTCGCTCTCGACCTGCACCCGCAGGAGATCACGTCGGAGATCGTCGCGTACGCGGCCGAATCCCTCCGGCCGGGCAGGCCGCTGCTGGATGCGGTGGTCGAGTTGAACACCAGGATCTACACCGACTTCGCCTACCGGTCCGGCGCCACGACGGTGTCCACCCGGGTGGCCGACGTGTTCGCGGCCCGCGCGGGCGTCTGCCAGGACTTCGCGCGCCTCGCGGTCGCCTGCTTGCGGTCGCACGGCCTCGCCGCCCGGTACGTGTCCGGCTACCTGGCCACCGATCCACCACCAGGGAAGGAGCGCATGGTCGGCGCCGACGCCACGCACGCCTGGGCGGCGGTATGGGTGCCCGGCGCCGACGGACCCGACCGCTCGGGCCGGTGGATCGACCTCGACCCCACCAACGACCAACTCGGCGACGAGCGCTACATCACCGCCGCCTGGGGCCGCGACTACGCCGACGTCCCTCCGCTGCGCGGCATCATCTACACCGACGCGAAGGACAGCACGATCACCGTCTCCGTCGACGTCACCGAGGTGGGTGTACCAGGCCATCTACCCGCGGCTCGCGAATACGGCCGGTGAAGGCATGGTCCCGGATCGCCGACGAGGTCGAGCGCCCACCGCGCCGACTGGCACGGCGGCGAGGCGAACAACCCAGGCAAATCGGCTCGGGCCCGTGGCGCGGGGTGACGGATGGTCGGACCGTCCGGTTGACGCCGTCCGCGATCCGGCCGGACGTCGGTCGTCAGCGCCCGGCTCGGACGTAGCGGGTCAGCACGGCTGCGCCGACCGTGTCGACCGACAGCAACTCGAGGTCCGCGGGCGGCTCGCCATCGGCGAACAAACGGTCACCGCTACCGAGGACCGTGGGGAAGATCAGCAGTCGGTACTCGTCGACAAGATCCTTTTCCCGCAATGCGCGAACGATGGTCAGGCTGCCGGTGACGATGACGTCGCCGGGTGCGTTCTCCACCGCCGTATGGAGGTCGCCTTCGACAAGCGTGGAATTCGTCCAGCTCGACGTGTCCGCCAGCGTGTGCGAGACAACCAGTTTCGCGGCCTTGTTCATGCGCGTGGCGAAGGGATCGTCGCGTCCGGGCCAGATGGTGGCGAACAACTCCCAGGTGCGTCGGCCCAGCAGCAGCACGCCCTCATCGAGGGCATGCGCCTCATGACCGGATTCCTTTCGATGGTGTGGCTGTGCACCGGTATGTACCGGCGAACACGCCCGAACTCATCGCTTCGATCCGGATTGCCGCGAATTCAGCTACTCCGGCGACCTGACCGGCGGGAACAGGCTCAGGCGCGCAGGCGCTCCCGGCGGAGCTGGTCGACCTCGGGCAGGTCGAGGGGCGCCAGTTCGGTGACGCCGAGGGCGCGCATCAGCAGCAGGTCGGCGAGTTCGGGGTTACGGGCCAGCGCCGGGCCGTGCATGTAGGTGCCGATCACCGAACCCTGGACGACGCCCTCCAGCCCGTCGCCGACGCCGTTGCCGACGCCGCGGGTGACACGGGCCAGACCCTGCGCGTCGCCGCCGAGTTTCGTTCCGCCCCGGTGATTCTCGAAGCCGGTGAGTGGTGCGGTGAGCCCGTCGAGCAGTGGAGTGGTGGTCACCTCGCCGATGGCGCGTTTGTGCTGCGGCGAGGTGGTGACGTCGAGCAGGCCGACGCCGTCGACTCGCTCGCCCGCCGAGGTCTCGTACCACTGGCCGAGGACTTGGATGGCCGCGCAGATCGACAGCACCGGAGCGCCTCGCCCGGCGGCGCGCTGCAAGCCGGGGTAGCGCTGCAGGTGCCGGGTGGCCAGACGCTGGGCGGAATCCTCCGCGCCGCCCAGGGTGTAGACGTCCAGGGAATCGGGCACCGGCTCCGACAGCGTGATCTCGACGATCTCGGCGTCGTAGCCGCGCATGCGCAGTCGTTGCCGCAGCACGAGCGCGTTGCCGCCGTCGCCGTAGGTGCCCATCACGTCCGGCAGCACCAGGCCGATGCGGAAGGTCGACTCGGTCATGAAGCCCGCTCCTCGAGGTCACGGTTGAGATCACGGAAGGCGGTGTAGTTGGCCAGCACTTCCACATGGCCCGCGGGGCACGACGCGATGGCGCGGACCGGATCGGGCACCAGGGTGTGCTCCACGCCCGCGTAGGTCAGTCGCACCGCCAGGTCGGTGGCGCGTTCGCCCGCCGCCACCACCTGCACGCCTTCGAAGTGCTCGAAGCGCACGTCCCACAGCCAGGACAGGTCCTCGCCGTCGGGTACCTGTCCGTTCACCGCGATCACCAGGCCCGCCGAGGTCGGCTCGATCATCGACAGCGCCTCCTGCCAGCCGGCCGGGTTCTTGGCCAGCAGCAGACGCGCGTCGTGCTCGCCGACCTGCACGGTGCGGTAGCGGCCCGCGATCTCGCGGACCGTGCCCGCGGCCGCGACGGCCTGCTCCGGGTCGGCGCCCAGCGCGACCGCGGCGGCCACCGCCTGTGCGGCGTTGCCGCGGTTGGCCCGGCCCGGCAGTGCGAGCCGCAGCGGGAAACGCTTGCCCTCCCGCCCGACCAGATCGTCCCCGTCGAGCCACCAATCCGGTTCGGGACGCTGGAAATCCGCTCCGGTACTGCGCCAGTGCGCGCCCTCCCAGACGATCGGCTCGCCGCTGCGCGGGCAGCTGGTCGCGTCCATCGCCCAGCCGCTGCCCGCAGCGACCCACACCACGTTGGGATGGTCGTAGGCGATGGAGGTGACCAGCACGTCGTCGCAGTTGGCGACCACCACGGTGGCCGGGTGCTTCGCCAGGCCCGCGCGCAGCTTGCGCTCGATCATGTTGATCTCGCCGACCCGGTCGAGCTGGTCGCGGCTGAGGTTCAGCAGCACCACCGCCGAGGGGTTCAGCGAATCGGTGACGTGCGGCAGGTGCAGTTCGTCGACCTCGATGGCGGCCAGCGGCGCGCGCCGGTGCGCGTTCAGCGCGGCGACGATGCCCGCGTCCATGTTCGCGCCGTCGGCCTGGGTCGCGACCGCGCCGAGGGTGCTGAGCGCGGCGGTGGTCATCCGCGTGGTGGTCGACTTGCCGTTCGTGCCGGTCACCAGCACGGTGCGCCGCCGCTGCCCGAGCTGGTCCATGACGGTCGGATCGATCTTCAACGCGATCAGTCCGCCGATCATCGACCCTTTGCCACGACCCGCCTTCTGCGAGGCCCAGGACGCCGCGGCCGCCGCCGCCAGCGCGAGCCGTCCGCGCACCGATAGTTCTGCCACGTCGCGAGTCTATGTTCGACGCGCGATCCGGGCGCGCCGCGGTCGGGTGGCGTGGGCCACGCGGGTCAGTCGCGGTAGAGCTTGGCCGCGTAGTTCTCCGGTGAGTAGTAGCGCTCCAGCTCCTCCACCGTCTCCGCGACGTTCGTCTGCACCTCTTTGACCAGGCAGGCGGGACTCGGCAGGGTGTCCTCCGGCCACTGCTCCGGCTCCCAGAGATGGCTGCGCATGAACGCCTTGGCGCAGTGGAAGAAGATCTGGTCGATCTCTACCTCGACAGCGAGGATCGGGCGGTGCCCGCGCACCACCATGTCGTCGAAATACGGCGCGTCGCGCACCAGCCGGGCGCGGCCGTTGATCCGCAGCGTCTCGCGGCGTCCCGGGATCACGAACAGTAGGCCGACGTGCGGGTTGGCCAGGATGTTGAGGTAGCCGTCGGCGCGGCGGTTACCGGGGCGCTCCGGGATGGCGAGGGTGGTGTCGTCGAGCACCCGCACGAACCCCGCCGGATCGCCTTTCGGCGAGGCGTCGCAGTTGCCGTCCGCGTCGCTCGTACTCATCACCAGGAACGGGGAGAGCGCGATCCACTCCCGGTCCCTGGCGTGCAGGACAGGGCGCTCCTTGGTGGCCGCGCGCGGCACCACCTCGCCGAGCAATGCCCGCAGGTCTGCCGGGTCGGTGATCTCGTCGGAGGCGGTGCTCTCACGCATAGTTCGATTCAAGCACCGCGGCCTGGGGGATGGCGATCGAATTCGGCTCCGGCGAAGGGAGATCGCTCACATCCGCTCAGACGGGGACGTCGAACATGTTCGGTGGCCGGCCGCGTAGCGGTCGGCGTCGAATCCGGCGCGCGGATTCCACAGCGTGGCCTTCAGCTGTGGGTGCGTTCGTATGCACGCACTCTTGCGCCGGTCCGGCTCGGAGATTCCTCACGAGGTCAGGAGTCGATCACCTGGCGATGAAGTCGACAGCCGTTTCCACATTTCCCGGCTGCATTCCAGTGTCGGTCAGCACCTTGAAATCGCATCGACTACGCAGCTTGTACCATCTTCCTCGATCAATTTTCACGCTCGAATGGAGGAGGTAGTCGCGCGGAATGTCTTGATGATCGTCGGAGTACCCGGAAATCCCACCTATAGTTGTATGGCAACTCATGCTGCCGTACACGACGCTTTGAGTCGCGGGCAGTAGCTTCAGCGACCATGCAAATTGTTCGAACTGTAGTTCACCTGTCCGGTGAACTTTGCGATATTGTTCTGAAACTCTCGATATGCGGAATTCGCCGTGAATTCGAGGTCTGCCGGATCGGGTTCAGCGGCAGCGAAGCACGGCATGCATAGAACCGTGGCAGTGGCGAGGGCCGCCGCAAAAGAAAACTTCATTATCCCCCCAGTTGAAAGCGTGATCTACAACCAGTCAATTCTTACTGCGCGCAGGGTGTGGGAGTCTTGTTGGGCGAATTCGTACTCGACCTCGACAACGTCTCCTATCGAGATGTCATCGAAATTCCTCCCACGTAACGAGTCCAATCCGAACCAGATGTGATCTCCGGTGAGCGACTCAACGATCCCAGTCGCGCGCTTGCTGTTCCAGCGCCAAATTTTCCCCGCGTTTTGAGTTCCCCCTCTTCCCCATGCATGGTCAGAGACTATCCTTTCGATTCGGTCAGCACAATGACTCGGAGAACAGAATTCGCCCCTGACGCCAGACCTATCACCCTGCCGCGCGGATCGATCGCGATTCACGCGGGGACGTCGAACATGTTCGGCTGGCCGGCCGCGTAGCGGTCGGCGTCGATGCGGCGCAGCGGTTCCAGTTCGGTGGCGCGGTAGAGGGTGTACATCCGGCAGCGCTCCGCGTTCGAACCGGCCACGTCCAGCAGGGCGTTCACCGCGGCGCGCGCGGACTCGTTGGCGCCCTCCATGGTGGCCAGGTCGACGTTGGTGCGCACGTAATCGCCTGCCAGGAAGAGGTTTTCCAGTGCGCCGTGCGGTTGCGGACGGTACTCCCACGACCCGGCGGTGTTGATGAGCAGCGGGTCGGCGTTGGCGTTGCGCCGCTCGCCCTCCTGCCAGGTGATGCCGGGATCGAGGAACCAGGAGTGCAGGTCGGCGTCGCGCAGCACCTCGCCGCGATCGTCCAAATGGGCCTTGATCTGGGCCCACGCCTCCCGAGCGATCTCCTCGTGGGTGCACTCCTTGGCGGGTTTGCCGAACACGATGCCGGGGGTGTTCCAGTCGGAGATGTCCACCGAAAGGCAGTCCTGCGCGCCGCCGTCGCCGAATTCGGTCAGCTTGCGGCGCCACAGCTGGTTCTGGCTGATCGAGGTGAGCGACCACGGCGCGTCGATGTAGGCGGTGTGACCGCGCGAGATGTCGGCCGGTCGGCGCAGATAGAACTGGATGCCGTTCATCCAGTCGGTGAACAGGTTGTCCATCCCGGCCAAATCGGGCCTGACCTCGAGTACTTGCGGCGACCACAGCGTTCGCGCGCGTTCGGCGGGCAACGCCACGACGAAGTAGTCGGCCTCGACCGTGCGTTGCGCGCCGGTCTCGTCCACGACCCGGGCCGCGACGATCCTGCGGTCGCGCACCTCCAGCTCGCGCACCTCGGCGCCGAGCACGAAATCCGCTCCGAGTTCGCGGATCCGCCGAGTCCACGGCTCGATCCAGACCGCGTTGGTCGGACCGTTCAGTACCCGGTCCAGGCTGCCGTCGTTGCCGATCCCCAAGGGATTGCCGAGGAACTGCTCGCCCATCGTGCCGATGGTGCGCACGCTCGCGATGTTCTCTTTCGCGGCGACCATGATGCTGGTCAGCGTGCGCGACAGCAGCGCGCGGAACTCGTGCGAGCGCGCGTGGCCGCCGACGAAATCGTGCCAGGAGGTGCGCTCCCATTGGCCGAGGCGGCGGGCGTCGCAGCTGGTGTTGAAGACCAGCAGGCGTTCGGCGAAGTAGACGCCCTCGTTGGAAGGCATCTTGAGTGCGGTCGACAGCGCCGCGCCGAGCGTTTCGCGGAAACTGTCCGGGGAGAACTCGGCACGGGCGCGCGGACCGAGCGGGACGCGGAAGTCGTCGCCGCCGTGCCGGGCGAATCGTGCTTCCGGCACCGCGACCAGGTTGTCCCACACGCCGTTCGCGTTGCCGGGGAACGGGATTCGGCGCATCGTGTCCGGCACGTGCTGATAGAAGCCGGGGAAGAAACGGAAGCCGTGTTCGCCGGGCAGATCCGGCCGTCCACCCGTTCCGGTGCCGGGCACGCCGACGCTGCGGGCTTTGCCGCCCCACGCCCGTTTCTCGTAGATGGTGACCTGGAAACCGCGTTCCGCCAGCTCGTGTGCCGCGGTCAGGCCCGCGACACCGCCGCCGAGTACCGCGACCCTTTTGCCGCCGGGATTCGCTGCGGCAGGCGTGGGTTTCAGCGCACCCGCCGTCAGTGCCCCCGCCGTAGCCACCCCCGCCGCGACCGTGTTACGAAGCAGTGCTCTTCGCGATACGGTCCACTGATTGTCTGCCATGCGCCGCTCTGCTGCCTAGCCTAGGGACCAACTTCCACGCCGGGCACTACTGTAAAGCGGCAAGCCGATCGATTCGCACCGACCCCGTACAGCGGCCGGTGCGGAATGCGAATTTCGTGACGGAATGCACACCGAACGTGGGTACGGCCCGCTAGGCCGGGCGACCGGTACCTGCCATCGCGGGTGTTCCCGATGGCTCGATGCGGGCGTTCACCGTAGTCGCGCGTGGCCTGCTCGACGTGGCGGCGAACGCTCCCGCCAGCACCACCACCCCGCCGATCAGCGACAACGTGGTCGGAGTCTCGCCCAGGAAAGTCCACGCCGCGGCGATGCCGACGATGGGAACGAGCAGGGAGAACGGCGCGACCAGGCCGGCCGGATAGCGACCGAGCAGATAGGTCCACAACCCCGTGCCGACCACAGTGGCGAGGACGGCGATATAGGCGAGCGCCAGCAGAGCGGGCAGGCCCGCCGGTGTGAACGCTTCGGCCAAAGCCCGCGCTCCCGTGGTCGGCCCCTCGGCGAACGCCGACAGCGCGAACAGCGGCACCGGCGGGATGGCGGTGGTCCACAGCATCAGGTGCAGCGGGTTGACGCCGGGGGTCTCGGTACCGGCCAGTCGTGCGCCGATATTGCCGAACGCCCAGCCCAACCCACCCGCCAAGGTCAGCAGAACCGGAAGCAGGGTGGCGTGGGCGAGCCGGTCCCAGCCGATCACCGCCATGCCCGCCACCGCGACGGCGATGCCCGCGATCTGCACCGGGCGGATCCGCTCGCCCAGCAGCAGCGTGCCGAGCAGCACGGTGAACGGCGCCGAGGATTGCAGTACCAGCGAGGCCAGGCCGGTCGGCATGCCCACCCGCATCGCGGTGAACAGGAACGCGAACTGCAGGATGCCGAAACCGGTGCCGTACAGAAGGATCCACCGCATCCGCACCGGAGGGCGCGGGATGAAAAGCAGCGCGGGCACCGCGAGCACGGCGAAGCGCAGCGCCGCGAAGAAGAACGGGGGGAAGTGGTCGAGCCCGACCCGGATGGCGAGGAAATTCAATCCCCAGAGCAGGACGACGGTCAGGCCGAGCAGGCGGTCGCGGTTGGTCACGCCTTCATCGTGCGGTCTGCTAAAGATCAGAACAATCGAATAATTATGGATCAATGATGTAGCTTCACTTAATGAATTTCGGTTCCGCACCGGTCGTGGCCGGCCCGCCCATGGCGCTGGAGAGGTTGCGTGTGCTGCGTGAGCTGGCCGATCGCGGCACGGTGGCCGCCGTGGCGGCAGCACTGTCCATGACGCCCTCCGCCGTTTCCCAGCAGCTCAAGGTGCTCGCGCGGGAGGCGGGCGTGGCCCTGCTCGAACCGGACGGCAGACGCGTGCGGCTCACCGACGCGGGTCGTGCACTGGTGGTGCGCGCCGACGAAGTGCTCGCCGCAATGGATCGCGCGGTCGCCGAGATGGCGCACTATCGCGGCTCGCCGCGCGGACGGGTCCGCGTCGCGGTGTTTCCCTCGGGCGGTGCGTTGCTGCTGCCGCATGTGCTGCCCGGCATGGTGGACAGCGGAGTCGAGGTGATCGCGCGCGACGAAGACGTGCCGCCCTCGGAAGTGGCGCGACTGCTCGCCGATTACGACGTGGTGCTGACCCATCGCGACGAGCGCGCCGCACCTATCGCCGACCCACGCGTCGCGACCCGGGTGCTCATGCGCGAGCCGATCGATGTGGTCGCGGCGCCGACGCATCGGCTCGCTGGCCGTTCGGCCGTCGCGCCGGAGGAACTGGCCGACGAGACCTGGCTCAGCGTGCGGGGCGGTTTTCCCGTCGACGACGTACTGCGCTCGATCGCCACCGTGACCGGCGTACAGCCGCGTATAGCGCAGCGCCTCAACGATTTCCGCGTCATCGAGACGCTGGTCGCCACCGGCTACGGTGTCGCGCTCATGCCTCGCTACGCGGTCGGCCACCCTGATCTGGCGGTGCTACGGCTGTCCGGCGTGCGCGCCGCTCGGATATACGAACTGGCCACCCGGCCCCGGGCCGAGGCCCGTCCGGCGATCGCGGCCGTGCTCGCGGCGTTCGAGTCGGCCGCCGCACTCGCGACGGCCGACTCCGCGCACGGAAAGGGTTCCGCCGCAGGAGCATGATTCCGCGCGACGATCAGAATCCGTGCGGTGGCTGGTGCCGGTAGGGATGCTGGGCCTGCGAGCTGACGTAGCCGAAGTCGTCGGCGACCATCGCCGCCAGCTCCAGCAGCGCCCGCCGGGTCGGCTTGCTCACCAGTTCCAGATCGATTTCCGCGCCCTCGGCGAGGTGATCGTCGAACGGCACGACCTGCACCGCGCGGGTGCGATCGAGGAACAGCTTGCGCAGCTGGTCGAGGTCGACGGTGGACGCGCCGCGCCGGGAAGCGTTCACCACCACGACGGTTCGTTCCACCAGCTTGCCGTAGCCGTGGTGGTCGAGCCAGTCCAGCGTGGCCGACGCGCTGCGCGCGCCGTCGATGGCGGGCGAGGTGACCAGCACCAGCGAGCTCGCCATGTCCAGCACGCCCGCCATCGCCGAGTGCATCAAGCCGGTGCCGCAGTCGGTCAGGATGATGTTGTAGAACGACTGCAGAATGCTGATCGCCTTGCGGTAGTCCGCTTCGCTGAACGCCTCGGAGACCGCCGGATCCTGTTCACTGGCGAGCACTTCCAAGCGGCTCGGCGCCTGCGAGGTGTGCGCCCGCACGTCGGAGTACCTGGTGATGTGCTGATCCTCGAGCAGGTTGCGCACGGTGGAGCGGGTCTGGCGCGGCACCCGGTGCGCGAGCGTGCCCAGGTCGGGGTTGGCGTCGATCGCGATGACCCGGTCGCCACGCTGCGAAGCGAAGGTGGAGCCGAGACCGACCGTGGTGGTGGTCTTCCCGACACCGCCCTTGAGCGAAAGGATCGCGATCCGGTAGTCACCGCGCACCGGCTGGTTCACCCGGTCGGCGAGGTCCTGGTAGACGATGTCGGCCGCCGACTCGCCCGGATTGATCATGCCGCCGGACACCTTGTGCACCGCACGACGCCAGCCGCTGCGCGGCGCCCTGCGGGCGCGCCGGAGCAGATTCAGGTCGTTCACCGAATGTCCCGGCTGGCCGGGCTGCGGCACATGCTGCGGTTGGAACGGCGGTACCGACTGGTGCGGACCCGGCCCGCCTTGCCAGCCCGGCCCCTGCGGTTGCCCGAGCGGCGGCGGAGGCGGCGGTTGATAGGCGGGCGGCGGAGGCTGGTGCGTCACCGGCGGAGGCGGCGGCGCCCAGCTGTAGATCGGGCCGCTGGGCTGATCGAGTTGCGGCGCAGGAGATTCGGGCTGCGCGGAATCCATGGGCACATGCCGGGTCAGGCCGTCGCCGCCGATCTCCTGGCGGTACTCCCCGTAACCGGGATGAGGTCCGTCCGGAGGCGGGGCTATCGGGTGGCTACCGCTATGGCCCGACGGTGGCTGAAAGGTGCCGGTAGTGAACGGCTCTCCTGGAAAGGGCGACGGAGGGGGATACGCGCCCGCGTTCGGCGGGGCGTACGAGCCGTAGGGCTCGGCCGGTCCGGCCTGCGGGGGAGCCCATGCCTGCGCCACCGGGGCGGCTTGCGGGTAGGCCGTGGTCTGCTCCGTCGAGCCGTGCGGCTCGGGCTGTTCGGGTTGGGCGTCCGGCTGGGCCGACCCGGCCGACACGTCGGTTTCCTTCGCTTCCGTGCCGCCGGCAGGCTCGGCCGACGGGTCCTTGGCCGATGACTCCACGTCGCTGACTTCGGCCGTATCCACGGAATGACTCTGCAGCCAGGGTGGAGAGGTCGGATTGTGGTCGTTTGCTGTCACGGTTCCCCCATCTGCTCGGGAGTTCGAGCAGAGAGCTCGGCGCTTGGAGTGCGAATCCAACGCTAGCACGGGGTTCGCTACCCCGTGTCGCGGTAGGCATGCCGGGCTTGGGGAGCCGAATGCCCGCGACAAATGGTCTGTCCCAGCGAGATCGGGCGCCGCGCGGTGGAACCCGCGCGGCGCCCGTCCGCGTACTTGCCGAGATGCGCTGTCAGTGCGCCCGGTTCACCGCCGACACCACCGCGCGCAGCGACGCGGTCGTGATCGAGGTGGCGATGCCGACGCCCCACACCACCTTGTCGCCGATCGCGCACTCCACGTAGGCGGCGGCCTGCGCGTCGTCACCCGCGGACATGGCGTGCTCGGAGTAGTCCAGCACCTCGACGTCGAAACCGACGGCGGCGATCGCGTCGACGAACGCCGCGAGCGGTCCGTTGCCCTTGCCGGTGATCTCCTGCTCGACGCCGTCGACCTTCACCACGGCCACGATCGAGTCGACCCCGCCGTCGGTCTCCGACGCGGTGACCTTCTGGCGCATCCGCTCCAGCGGCCGGATCGGGCTCAGGTACTCCTCGTGGAAGACGTCCCACATCTCCTTGGGCGTCACCTCGCCGCCCTCGCCGTCGGTGATCTTCTGGATCGCCTGGGAGAACTCGATCTGCAGCCGCCTCGGCAACGCCAGCCCGTGGTCGGTCTTCATGATGTAGGCGACGCCGCCCTTGCCGGACTGCGAGTTGACCCGGATGACCGCCTCGTAGGTGCGACCCACGTCCTTCGGGTCGATCGGCAGGTAGGGCACCTCCCAGACGATGTCGTCGACGTCCGCCTCGGCGGCGTCGGCCGCGGTCTTCATCGCGTCCAGACCCTTGTTGATGGCGTCCTGGTGGCTGCCGGAGAACGCGGTGTAGACCAGGTCGCCGCCGTACGGGTGCCGCTCGTGCACCGGCAACTGGTTGCAGTACTCGACGGTGCGGCGGACCTCATCGATGTCGGAGAAGTTGATCTGCGGATCGACGCCGCGGGAGAACAGGTTCATCCCCAGCGTGACCAGGCACACGTTGCCGGTGCGCTCGCCGTTGCCGAACAGGCAGCCCTCGATCCGGTCGGCGCCGGCCTGGTAGCCCAGCTCGGCGGCGGCCACGGCGGTGCCGCGGTCGTTGTGCGGGTGCAGCGACAGCACGATCGCCTCGCGGCGGGCCAAGTTGCGGCTCATCCACTCGATCGAGTCGGCGTAGACGTTCGGAGTCGCCATCTCCACGGTGGCGGGCAGGTTGATGATCAGCGGCTTCTCCGGCGTCGGGGCGATGATCGCCGAGACCGCGTCGCAGACGTCCTTGGCGTACTCCAGCTCCGTGCCGGTGTAGGACTCCGGGCTGTACTCGTAACGCCAATTGGTGTCCGGGTAGCGCTGCTCGATCTCCAGGCACAACGCGGCGGCGTCGGTGGCGATCTTCTTGACCGCGTCGCGGTCGGCGCGGAAGACCACCTTGCGCTGCAGGATCGAGGTGGAGTTGTAGAAGTGCACGATGACGTTCTGCGCGCCCGCGCAGGCTTCGAACGTGCGCTCGATCAGCTCCGGGCGGCACTGGGTGAGCACCTGAATGGTGACGTCGTCGGGGATCGCGCCGTCCTCGATGATCTCGCGGACGAAGTCGAAATCGGTCTGGCTGGCCGAGGGGAAGCCGACCTCGATCTCCTTGTAACCCATCCGCACCAGCAGGTCGAACATGCGGCGCTTGCGGGCCGGGCTCATCGGGTCGATCAACGCTTGGTTGCCGTCGCGCAGGTCGACCGCGCACCAGCCGGGCGCCCGGTCGATGACCTTGTCCGGCCAGGTGCGGTCGGGCAGCGTGATCGGCTCGACCTCCTCGGCGAAGGGCCGGTAACGGAACGTCGGCATCGAGGAGTTCTTCTGTTTGTTCCAGCCGGGCTGGTCGGCGGGGGCTGGTCTGCTAGGCGCGGTGATGGTGCGCGCGCCGGACACAAATGCGTCAGCAGGGGACATGGGCGGTTCTCCCGAGGATGTCGTTTTTCCCAATGGGGCTGGTCGACCGGCGCGGCAAAACCCCGCGACGGGAGCCGGTCCGATCAGACCCCGTCGCGGCGGTCGAGAAGAAGTGCCCGCTGCATGATGTCCGCGAGTTTACCGTGCGGAGATACTGCCGGGAAGGGTGGTCCCGTCGTCGGGTGATCCGACGACCCCGCTACCGTTCGGTCCGGCAGTGAACCACGCTTGTACGGGCCCAGGGTCCGACGGGACGTCGAAGGATTGGCAATGACCTGGCTGGAGCAACTGGCCGTCTTCGGTGCGGGCATCGCGGCGGGCGGCATCAATACGATCGTCGGCTCCGGCACGCTGATCACCTTTCCCGTTCTGCTCGCGTTCGGCCTGCCGCCGGTGACCGCGAATGTGTCCAACACCATCGGTCTGGTCCCCGGCTCGATCAGTGGCGTGCACGGATACCGCCGCGAACTGGCGGGGCAGCGCGAGCGGCTGCTGCGCTTGGGCACCGCCTCGCTGCTCGGCGGCATCACCGGTGCGGTGCTGCTGCTGGTGCTGCCCGCCCAAGCGTTCAAGGCGATCGTGCCCATTCTCATCATGGTGGCATTGGTGCTGGTCGTCGTGCAGCCACGGCTGGCGAGCTGGGTCAAGCGCCGCCGGGAGAACGACGGCGCCCCGGTGCCGGAGCACGGGGGGCCCATCCTGCTCGCCGCGGTTTACGCCGCCGGTGTCTACGGCGGGTACTTCGGGGCCGCGCAAGGCGTGCTGCTGATCGGGTTGCTCGGCGTTTTCGTGCACGACGACATCCAGCGCCTCAACGGGGCGAAGAACGTGCTCGCCCTGATCGTGAACGCGGTCTCCGCGCTGATCTTCATCGTCGTTGCGGACGTGGACTGGCGCGCGGTGGTGCTGATCGCGCTCGGCTCGATCATCGGCGGGCAACTCGGCGCGCGGTTGGGCAGGCGGATGCCGCCGACCTTGCTGCGGGCGGTCATCGTCGTGGTCGGACTGATCGCGGTGATCCGTTTGGTGACGTCCTAGAGCCGGATGTCAATCCTCAGGGTGACGACGGCCGCCGGGCACGGAGCCCAGGATGAATGCCGTGCCTAGCTGGAGAATCGTCATCGTCGCCGCGCTCGCCGCGCTGCTGCCCGTGGTGAGCGGCTGCGGCGGCCCGCCGAGCCGACACGAGTCGGCGGTCGCGGACCTGGTCGCCCAGGCCGACGCCGCGCCGACGCCCCGGCTGGAGTGGGCGGGGTGCGCGGAGCCGGAGCTGAGCCGGTTCCAGTGCGCGACCGCGCAAGTTCCGGTGGACTACGCGCACCCCGACGGCCCGACCCTCGGGCTGGCGGTGGTGCGTCAGCAGGCCGCCGACCCGCAGCGGCGGATCGGCACGCTGTTCTCCGCCGTCGGCGGTCCCGGAGGCTCGGGGCTGCGCTGGGCGGCGAAGGGAGAACTGTTAGGCGGCGAACTCGCGCGCCGCTTCGACGTGGTCACCTTCGACCAGCGCGGCGTCGGCCGCAGCGGGCAGGTGCGGTGTTTCGCGGACGCCGAGCAGCAGCGGCGGTTCTGGTCCGGCGCCCCGCTGCCGCCCGTGCGTCCGGAGCAGGAGCGCGCGGCCGACGCGGCGAGCCGCGAACTGGCCGCCGGTTGCGCGGCGCACGGCGGCGCGTTGCTCGGGCACCTGACCACCGTCGACGCGGCGCGCGACCTGGACCTGCTGCGCCGGGCCGTCGGCGACCCCCAGCTGACCTATGAAGGCGGTTCCTACGCGAGCTACCTGGGCCAGATGTACGGCGCGCTGTTCGGCGATCGGGTGCGCGCCCTGCACCTGGCGTCGATGATCGACCCGGACGCCTACACCAACGACACGCGCAGCGCCATCGAGACCACCGCGGCCGGGACCGAGGAAGTGCTCGATGAATTCCTGCGGTTGTGCGCGGACGCGGGCCGGGAGCGCTGTGCCTTCGCGGCGCCGGACGGCGGCGCGGGTGATCCCGGCCGCTCCACTGACCTTCGCGCTCGCAATGACGCTGTGCTGCAACGTCTTCGCGACGCGCCGCTGGTGGTGGGGGCCGGGGAGCGAGCGCGCACGGTCACCTACGCCGAGGCGCTGTCGTCGCATGCGCTGTTGCTGTACGACCCGGACGAGGGTTGGCCCGCCCTGGCTCAACTGCTCGCCGAACTGGAGCGCGGCCCCTCGGGCGATCCCGACACGGTCGGCCGGATCCTCTCGGCCACAACGCAACCGTATGACTTCCTCGACTCGTTCACGGCGATCTCCTGTGCGGACAACAACTTTCCCCGTGACTCGGCCCAATGGCCTTCGCTTGCAAAGGATCTGGCGCGTGTCAGCTCTACTTACGGCCCGCTCTGGCTGTGGCTGCACCAGGCCTGCGCCTCTTGGCCGTCGCCGCCCGAGGGGTATGCCCAGCGATACGCCGGGCCGTGGATCCTGCGATCGGACACCCCAGCCGTGCTGGTGAACAACCGATTCGACCCGGTCACCCCGCTCAGCGCCGCGCGGCGCGCGCAGCGGGAACTGGTGAACGCACGGTTGGTCGTCGTCGAAGGCGGCTACGGGCACGCTGTGCTCGGCGAATGCACACGCAAACTGCGCGAGCGCTATCTCGTCGACTTGCAACTGCCCGCCCCGGGAGCGACCTGTCGCGCGGACGAGCTGCCGTTCGAGCGATAGCGAAAACGGATATCTGTTCACAAATCGGGAATACCGGTAATCTGCGCACGCTAAGCCTGATGATGGAAGGTGACCGGTGCGTAGACGTGCCTTGTTCAAGGCGGCTGGCACGGCCGCCCTGCTCGGTGCTGTGGGATCGATGACGGGGACCGGTGCGGCGTCCGCGGATCCGATGTGGGAGGCCCTGTTCCACGCTTGGGTTCCGGAGATCTTCGCCCCGATTCCCGACCCGCCGGAGCACTCGCCCGCGATCGTCGTCGGCTCGGGCTTCGGCGCCGCGGTGTCCGCGTTGCGCCTGGCCGAGGCCGGGGTGGCCACCACCGTGCTGGAGCGCGGTTCGCGCTGGCCGAACGACCCGTGGCGGGAGATCTTCACCGGCGACGACCTCCCCGACGGTCGCGGCTTCTGGCACCGCACCAACTTCACCGGCGTCACCAAGGTGCCGATGCATTTCGCCAGTTTCGGCGGCGTGCTGGACTGCACCGAGTATCCGGGCATCGACGTCTGGCGCGCGGCTGCCGTCGGCGGCGGTTCGGTGATCTTCAGCGGCGCCATGATCGCCCCGGAGCGCCGCTTCTTCGACCACGTCTTCGGTGGCGGCGTCGACTACGGCGAGATGGAGCGCGTCTACTACCCGCGCGTGCGCCAGATGTTGCGGCTGAGCCCGATGCCCGCGGACATCTACAACTCCTCGCCGTTCGCGCACTCCCGCGCCTGGGACGACCAGGTGCGCAAGGCAGGCTATCAACCCCAGGCCAACGACTCGATTTTCAACTGGGACATCCTGCGCGCCGAATTGGCCGGAGCGTCAAGGGCTTCCGCGACGGCGGCCAGGAGCAATCTGGGCAACTCCAACGGCGCCAAGTTCGACCTGAATCAGAACTACCTGGCATACGCACAGGGCACCGGCCGGTGCGGAGTCTTCCCCGGCCACCGAGTCGACGCCATCGCGCAGGAATCCGGCGGCCGCTACGCGGTCACCGTGGCGAAGCTGTCGCCGACCGGTGACGTGTTGTCCACCCGCACCCTCACCTGTGATCGGCTCTTCCTCGGCGCCGGGTCGATCGGTACCTCCGAACTGCTGGTCCGTGCGCAGGCCACCGGCGCGCTACCGAACCTGAACGAACACGTCGGCGACGGGTGGGGCACCAACGGTGACGTGGTCCTGGCTCGCGGGGCCAGCGCGCTGGCCGGTCAGGGTCAAGGCGTGCCGAGCGCGAGCCGGATCTTCGACGAGTCCGCCGTGCCGCTGACCCTGGAGAGCTGGTACATCCCCGGCATCCCGTTCGAGACCGGCGCGCTCGCCTCGCTCGGCATGGTGCTCGACTCGACCCGCACCCGGTTCGGCTACGACCGGGCCACGAACCGAGTCGGGCTGAGCTGGTCGGTCAAGAACCGGGACGAGACGGTCGCGCTGGCCCGCGCGGTCGACCACCGGATCGCCGAACGCGCGGACGCCCTCGTCGAGTACAGCGCCCTCGGCTACGACGCGAACGCGCTGTTCACCGCGCATCCACTCGGTGGGGCGGTGCTCGGGCGCGCCACCGACGGCTACGGCCGGGTGCACGGTCACCCCGGCCTCTACGTGATGGACGGCGCCGCGATACCCGGCAGCACCGGAACGGTCAACCCGTCGCTGACCATCGCCGCGCTGGCCGAACGCAATATCGAGGCGATCGTTCGCACCGGTCGCTGAAATCCGCCTGCGCCGGGCGAAGCGTTCGCCCGGCGTCTTTCCCGGGGGTATCGCCAACCGTGCCGAGCGTGCTTTCCGCGTACTAATGTCGGCGGCACCGTTCGGCGTCGAAGGGAACCGCAGTGTCCGCTCCCAGCTCGGGTATCGAGAGCTCCTCCGTCGAGCGATACGGTCTGCGGGACGCGCCGGAGCCGCAGGACTATCCGCGCAAGCCGCCCATGCTCTGGACCGATTTCCTGATGCTGGCGCTGGCCATCGTGTCCGTGGCGCTGGTCGCCTGGATCACCTTCTTCCCGGTCTCCGGGCACACCTACCACGTGGTCGTGGTCGTCGACTGGACGTTGTGCGGGGTGTTCGCGATCGAGTTCCTGTGGCGCTGGCGCCGCGCGGGCTGGCCGTGGACCTTCCCGTTCATCTATTGGTACGAGGTCGTCGGCATGATCCCGGTGACCAGCCCGTTCTTCCGCGGCTTCCGATTGTTGCGGGTCGTGGTGATCGGCGTCCGGCTGGCCCGGGTGGCCGACCGGGTGTTCGGCGACCGAGTGACCGCCGCGGTGGTGAACCGGTTCGTGGCGACCATCGTCGACACCATCCGCCGTCCGATGACGATCGCGGTGATGGACGAGGTGGCCGAGGTGCTGCGCACCGGCCACTACACCCGCAACATCGCGGCCGCCCTGGAGGAGAACCGCGCCGAGCTGGACGAGATGATCGTGGAGTTGATCAAGAAGGACCCGCAGGCGGGACGGGTGCGCTACATCCCGTTCCACGACGAGATCATCCGGCTGATCGCCGACACCACGTTCCGCATCGTGTTCCAGGTGCTGGAGGATCCGCGCACCGACGAACTCGTCGCGGACGTGCTGCGGGAGAACATCGATCAGATCCGCGACGCGGTTCGCGACGGTGTGCGGGTGCCGCCGTCCGCGTACGGGCCCACGCCCGACGAGGACTGCGTGCGGCATCGGCTCAATCAGGTACCGCGTGCCTGATCGCGTCCCGCGGCTGTGCCAAACGCACGGTCTCCCAAGCGATCAGCGCGACCATGACGCCGCACAGCAGGGCCAGCGAAGCCAGCGCGGGCAAGGCGCAGGCCAACGGGATGAGCGCCAGCAGCACCACGATGGCGACCACGCGCGGCGCCGTGACGGTGCGCGTGGCGTAGTGCTTGAAACCCACCAGCGCGATCAGATACAGCACGACGCCGCCGTAGAGGGCGTAGAGCGGAATTCCGTACAGCGCGTCCTTCAAAGTGTGGTGTGCGGAATCCCCGACGTAGTACAGGACCTTCTTCAGCCCCAGCGACAGCGCGATGATCCCGACGATCATCGGGAAATGCCAGAAGGTGTAGGACGCCTGCGCGATCTTGATCTGCCGCTTGCCCTCGGCGTGGACCAGTTCGTGCTCCACCGCCAGGGCCGCGACGTCGAAATACGCCCACCACAGCAGACCGGAAATGGCGAGGCCGAGCAGCGAGCCGAGCGCGATCGGCCAGGAGATCGGCAGGCCGGCCACCCCGATACCGATCGAGACGATCGATTCACCGAGCGCGACGATGATGATCAGCCCGTATCGCTCGACGAAATGGGTGGCCGAATTCAACCGCCAATCGGTGCCCGCGAACAGTGTCCAGAGGTAGTCGCCCGCGATCGCGGCTATCCACAGCGCGATCTGCACGCGACCGGTGGTCATGGCGGCGACGACGAGCAATGTGGTGCCGAGGGTGATCGACCCGAGCGCCCAGCGCAGCAGCTGGCCGCGCAATTGCGCATCCTCGGAACTGGCCAGCCAGAACATCCCGAAATGCACCAACCGCACGATCAGGTACGCGACGGCGAAGACCAGCGGACCGAACCATCCTCCGGCCAGATCTCGGAACGCCTCCGGGATGGTGAGCGCGGCGAGGAAGGCGCCGCCCATCGCGGCGAACATCGCGACCCGCGCGATGCCCTCGTCGGCGCGGACGACGTTGCCGAGCCAGGAATAGGCGATCCACAGCCACCACATCACCGCGAGCACCAGCAGCCCGCGCAGCATGTTCTTCGCGCTGGTCTCCTCCGCGACCAAGCCGGTGACCATGGTGAACGCGAAGACGAGCACCAGGTCGAAGAACAACTCGAGCTGGGTCACCGACGCGCCTTCGGCCATCGGCTGGAACCGCACCCGTTTGGAACCGATCATGCGCTCATCGTCGCACCCCGGCCGATTCCGCGCCGGTCCGCTGCTTCGCCCGGCGGCCGATTTCGCGCAGAGCGCAGCCGTCCGCGCTATACGGGTTGATAGGTCTCCGTTTCGGGGAACCGCTCGGCGAAATCTATGAAGCACTCCACGACCACCTCGTTGGCCTTGCGGAAAGTGCGTTTGAGCAGAAATCCGGGAACCGGGAGGGGCAGATAGAGCTCGACGTGGTACCAGACGTGCGTGCCGTCGACGCTGTCGGTCACCTCGAAAAAACCGCCGCCCCGCACGCCCCTGGTGCTGTCGGCGACGATCCAGGAGGACCGGTCGTCGGTCCAATCATATTCCAGCACTTGCAAATCCGAGCTGCCGAGCAGCTCCGCCTTGAGGAAGACCCGCCGGGGTCTGCGTCGGGCGTCGCGGGTCGCGACCCGGACGTCGCTGTAGGACGACGACCATTCCGGAAGCGCTTCGACGTCGGTCAGGGCGTCCATGACCTGTCCGGGATCGGTGTCGACGAAGAATCGGATATCCGTTTTGGTGCGCATGGCATACCTCCGACACCCGGATGGACAAGTCCGGCCGATTGTCTCCGTGATTTGTCCGGTTCGTCAACCTGACTGTGCCAGACCACATCTCGGTTACCGGGATAACGTGCCGTTATCTGCTCGAGATCGGCGATCGGGCAACCGCCGGAACAACTTCCGTCCGGAAGGACGGGCTCGGCCGAGGTTCGCGCGCCTACGATCGGATCCGAATGGGCGCCGGTATCCGGCGCCTTCGGTACGGGCGGGAGGATGTCATGAAATACGCCGAACTGCTGGCGCAGGCGCGCGACGCGATCACGGTGCGCCGGGTTTACGGCGACCCCTACGAATCCGGCGGCGCGATAGTCATTCCCGCCGCCTCGGTCGGGGGTGGCGGTAGTGGCGGCGGCGGTACCGGGAACAGCGTCGACGGGGACGGCTCCGGCGAAGGCGTGGCGTTCGGTGTGGGCGCCAAGCCGGTCGGCGCTTACGTGCTGCGCGATGGACGGCTGACCTGGCATCCGGCCGTCGACGTCAACGCGATCATCGAGACGGCGGGCAAGGTGCTGATCGCGGCCATCCTGGCTTTCGCGCTGGCCCGGCGCGCCAAACGAAGCGCCTGAGCGAGACGGGCGCAGTTCCCCGTCGGTGAGCGCCGGGCCGGGCGCGGGCGAGGCCGCCCAGCGCTCGGTCCGGCGCGGCGGTCATTCCGACGTGGCGGGCTCGACGATCGCGTCGGGCCCTGGATACACCAGTGACTCGTGACCGTCGGAGAAGCGCACCACGTAGGGCGGCGTCCCGTCCGGCCCGCGGACCTCGATGATCTCGGCCAGGTGATCCACTTCTCCCACCACGTGTCCGTGCACGCAGAGTCGATCTCCTACATGTGCGATCATCGCCCCATTATCGAACGGAGTGCTGCGCGTCACAACCACTCAGCGAAGGCGCACGGGATCCGATCACGGTCATCCGCGCTCATCACACGGTCGACCGCGGCTTCGATCAGTGCCCGGCTCCGCTCCGTGGTGACCACGGCGGACCGCTCGGCAGTTGAAAGAACTCCGCTTGTAGTACTACGTGTCAAGCGCTGCGGCGGGAGCACAGCGCTTGTTTTTTCCCGGTGCGGCGCGAAGAGTTCGGCAACGGCGCGCAGGTCGCCCGGCTCACGCGGGCCCGAATTTCCATCCGAGTCCCCCGGGACGCTGCCCACGCCCGCGCGGCCACACGTCGGCCCGGCGGAGTCGGGCCGGGTCATCACGCCGGTGTTGGGCTTGTCCGGGCCGCGGTCTGCCCCGGACATTCGTCGCCTCGGCCGGAGGGGCCCGGTCAGCTCGCGTCGGTGAGGAACGACAGCCGCACCTGCCGGTCCGGGTTGTCGACATTGAGATCGACCAGCGCGATCGACTGCCAAGTACCCAGGGCGAGCTTTCCGCCGAGTACCGGAACGGTCGCGTAGGGCGGGATGAGGGCGGGCATCACGTGCGAACGCCCGTGTCCGCGCGAGCCGTGCGCGTGCCGCCACCGGTCGTCGGCGGGCAGGAGATCACGCAGCGCGGCCAGCAGATCGTCGTCGCTGCGCGCGCCGAGTTCCATGATCGCGATTCCGGCCGTGGCATGCGGCACGAAGACGTGCAGCAGCCCGTCACCGCCCGCTTCTCGCGCGAATGTCGCGCACTGCGGCGTGATGTCCTGTACCACTTCACTGTGGCCCGTTCTCACCTCGAGCAGCGTGCTCTTCATGCGCCCATCGTCCCCCATCCGCGGCGGCCCGCGCGGCGCGATCGGGATCGGATGCGGCTGTGTGCTTTTCCACAAGCCGGGTAGGTAGCGGCAAAACCGCTGGCCCCGGCCGGTACCCTGGATGACTGTTACCAGTTTGTTGTCGATCTTGGAGGACCCTGTCGTGGCTCTCGTGGTTCAGAAGTACGGAGGATCCTCGGTAGCGACCGCCGAGCGGATCCGGCGCGTCGCTGAACGGATCGTGGAGACCAAGAAGCAAGGCCACGACGTGGTGGTGGTCTGCTCCGCCATGGGTGACACCACCGACGAGCTGCTCGATCTCGCTCAGCAGGTGGCGCCGTCGCCGCCTGCCCGCGAGATGGACATGCTGCTCACCTCGGGTGAGCGCATCTCCAACGCGCTGGTGGCCATGGCCATCCACTCCCTCGGCGCGGAGGCCCGCTCGTTCACCGGCTCGCAGGCGGGCGTGATCACGACGGGCGCGCACGGCAACGCGAAGATCATCGACGTGACCCCCGGCCGCGTCCGCGACGCACTGGACGAGGGCCTCGTGGTGCTGGTCGCAGGCTTCCAGGGCGTGAGCCAGGACAGCAGGGACGTCACCACGCTGGGCCGCGGTGGCTCCGACACTACAGCGGTCGCGCTGGCCGCCGCGCTGGACGCGGACGTCTGCGAGATCTACACCGACGTGGACGGCGTCTTCACCGCCGACCCGCGGATCGTGCCCGACGCGCAGCGGCTCGAGCAGGTCTCCTACGAGGAGATGCTGGAACTGGCGGCCTGCGGGGCCAAGGTGCTGATGCTGCGCTGCGTCGAATACGCCCGCCGCTACAACGTGCCCGTGCATGTGCGCTCGTCCTACACCGACAAGCAGGGCACCTACGTTTACGGATCGATGGAGGACATCCCCTTGGAGCAAGCAATCCTCACTGGCGTCGCGCACGACCGCAGCGAGGCCAAGGTGACCGTGGTCGGCCTGCCGGACGAACCGGGCTACGCCGCCAAGGTGTTCCGCGCCGTGGCCGACGCGGAGATCAACATCGACATGGTCCTGCAGAACATCTCGAAGGTCGAGACGGGCAAGACCGACATCACTTTCACGCTGCCGAAGACCGAGGGCGCCCGCGCGGTCGAGATGCTGACCAAGCGCCAGTCCGAGATCGGTTTCTCCCAGGTGCTCTACGACGACCACATCGGCAAGGTCTCGCTGGTCGGCGCGGGCATGAAGAGCCATCCCGGCGTCACCGCCACGTTCTGTGAGGCGCTGGCCAAGGCGGGCGTCAACATCGATCTCATCTCCACCTCCGAGATCCGGATCTCCGTGCTGGTCAAGGACACCGAGCTGGACGAGGCGGTCAAGGTGCTGCACAGGGCGTTCGACCTGGGCGGCGACGAGGTCGCGGTGGTCCACGCGGGAACGGGGCGATAGGTCATGGGTATTCGCGTAGGAGTCGTCGGCGCGACCGGGCAGGTCGGCGCCGTGATGCGGAAACTGCTGGAGGAGCGCAACTTCCCGGCCGACGAGGTGCGGTTCTTCGCCTCGGCTCGTTCGGCGGGCAAGACGCTGCCCTGGCGCGGCCGCGAGATCGTCGTCGAGGACACCGAGACCGCCGATCCGTCCGGCTTGGACATCGCCTTGTTCTCCGCGGGCGCCACCATGTCCCGCGTGCAGGCGCCGCGCTTCGCCGCCGCGGGAGTCACGGTGATCGACAACTCCTCGGCGTGGCGCAAGGATCCCGAGGTCCCGCTGGTGGTCAGCGAGGTCAACCCGGAGCAGGCGCGCAACCTGGTCAAGGGCATCATCGCCAACCCGAACTGCACCACGATGGCCGCCATGCCGGTGCTCAAGCCGCTGCACGACATCGCCGGTCTGCGCCGCTTGATCGTCTCCAGCTACCAGGCGGTCTCCGGCAGCGGGCTGGCCGGTGTCGAAGAGTTGGCGAGCCAGGCCCGCGCGGTGATCGATGACGCCGAGAAGCTGACCCACGACGGCCGCGCCGTCGACTTTCCCGCGCCGAACAAGTACGTCGCGCCGATCGCGTTCAACGTGCTTCCGCTGGCCGGTTCGCTGGTCGACGACGGCTCTGGCGAGACCGACGAGGACCAGAAGCTGCGCAACGAGAGCCGCAAGATCCTCGGCATCCCGGATCTCGCGGTGAGCGGCACCTGCGTGCGCGTGCCGGTCTTCACCGGCCACTCGCTCTCGGTGAACGCCGAATTCGCCGAGCCGCTCTCGGTCGAGCACGCCAAGGAGATCCTTGCCAAGGCTCCCGGCGTGAAGCTGGTCGACGTGCCTACCCCGCTCGCCGCGGCGGGCGTCGACGATTCGCTCGTCGGCCGCATCCGCCAGGACCCGGGCGTGCCGGACGGTCGCGGGCTCGCGCTGTTCATCTCCGGCGACAACCTGCGAAAGGGCGCTGCGCTCAACACCATTCAGATTGCCGAGGTACTCCTCAGCGACCGCTGAGACGTTTCTCGATCGAACGGGCCGTGGACTTTCCGCGGCCCGTTCGTCGTTTCCCGCATTCGCGCGAGCGCGCCCAGCGTGGATGATGCCGCCGGTGCTGTTGGCGGCTTCATGTCGCTGGTATCCGCGCTGTCCTGGTCGCCGATCGGGCGGCCTGCCGCCGGGAGGCGCTTCGGCGATGGATCAGCGGGCCCGCAGTCCGTCGAAGACGACGGCGAAGGTGCGTTCGCGCTGCGCTGGAGTAGCGGCGGTGCCGTGGGTGGCGAGGAAGGCGCCCTTGATGAGGCGCATCAGGTCCTCGACCTCGATGTCGGTGCGCACGCCGCCCGCCTCCTGCGCGCGGGTGAGCAGCGTGCCGATGGCCGAATTCAGTTCGTGCACCGGCCGGAGATATTCCGGGGCGTCCTGCCCGCCTACGGCATCGGCGAGATCACGCTTGACGCTGCCCTCCGCCACGAGCTGGGCCAAGAAGTCGAAGAACGCGGTCACCGGTTCCGCGGCGTCGGCCGATTCCCTTGCCAGCGCGATGATCCGGTCGACCCGATCCACGATCGCCGCCTCGAACAGCGCTTCCTTGGTGGGGAAGTGTCGGTAGACGGTGCCCGCGCCTACGCCGGCCCGCCGCGCGATCTCGTCCAGCGGCACCGAGAGTCCTTCCGCCGCGAACGCTTCCTGCGCGGCTGCCAGGACCCGCTCGCGGTTACGGCGAGCGTCGGCGCGCAGCGGTCGGCGCTCGGGTTCGGTCACGAGGACCGAGTCTACTGTTGACAAACGGGGCGCTCGTTCCGAAAAATAAGCGGGTCCTGCGTTCCGCTTATCTGGAGGTTTGTGATGGCTGCTGATTCGTCCGTGCGAAGCCCGCGCGAATTGGTCGAGCGGTTGTTCGGTGAGCTACCGGCCCGTGACCCCGATGCGTTCGTCGCGCTGCTCGCGCCCGACGCGGTGTTCGAAATCCCGTTCGCGATCCCCGGCCACCCGACCCACTTGGAGGGCCGCGAAGCGATCCGCGAGCACCTGGCGCAACGATGGTCGGGCCTGTCCGGAATCGAAGTGCACGCGATCCACCCGCAGGTCTACGAGACCACCGATCCCGAAGTGCTGCTCGTGGAGAACGAGGTCGACATGACCATCCCTGGATCCGGCCGCGCCCGAAGGCGCACCTCCGTCAACGTCGTCCGGGTCCGCGACGGCCAAGTGGTGCTCTTCCGCGACTACATGGACACCGCCCGCTTCGCCCGCCTGGCCGCGGACTGAAAATGGCCTCGCCCGGCGCGGGGCGGGGCTGTTAGCCTGCGCCGATGGCGAATCCACATCCTCACGTGTATCTCGGCGACCGGATCGTCGCGGCCGAAGCGGCCACGGTGGGCGTCGCATCGTCGGCGGTGTTGTACGGACTCAGCGTCTACACCGTGTTCCCGGTGCACGTCGATGGGGCAGCGCGTACGGCGTTTCGTTTGGACGACCATTTCCGTCGGCTCGAGGAGTCCTGCAAGATCATCGGGATCGATCGATTCGCGCAGGAGTGGGATTACGCGCGTTTCCGTGCGGCCGTCGTGGAGTTGATCGCCGCGAATGCTCCGCGTGAGGACGTTTTCGTGCGTGCGACGGTGCACGTGGTCGAGTCCATTCCGGGCACGCGGGTGCGGGGCTGCGCCATTCGGGTCAGCATCTTCGTCTACGACGCGGTGCCCATCGTGCCGCAGGACGGTATGCGCCTGAAATCCAGTCCGTGGCGGCGCATTCCGGACAACGCGATTCCCTCCCGCGCGAAAGTCAACGGCGCGTACGTGAACTCGGTGCTGGCCAAGCAGGACGCGATCGACAGCGGCTACGACGACTGTGTCTTCCTCGACGGCAACGGGCACGTCTGCGAACTCAGCGCGGCGAACATCTTCCTGGTCCGCAACGGCACGTTGATCACGCCCGACGTCTCCTGCGACATCCTCGACGGCATCAACCGCAGGACCGTTCTCACCTTGGCGGCGGAGGACGGCATCCCGGTGGTGGAACGCACCGTGGATCTCACCGAGTTGTACATCGCCGAAGAAGTGTTCGTCACCGGCACATCATCCGGTGCCGCGCCGGTCGTCGAGGTGGACGGCCGCCTGGTCGCCGAGGGCGTCCCCGGCCCGATCTCCCAGGCGCTGCGCAAACGCCACCATGCGGCATTGCGCACCGACGACGTGCACGGCTGGGTCACGGATCTGTCCGCGACCAGGTAGCGGCTCGTTCAGCGGATGGCAGGGGTGCGCGGGTCGGGTCCCAGGCAGACCAGGATGGCGCAGCCCGGCGGGACGTCCGCGAACGGCGGATCCAGCGGGTGGCTCAGGCAAGCGAAGACGTTGCAGCCCGGATAGGCGGCGGGACCGAGGCCGAATACCGCGATCAGGATGTCCGTGTCGACGAAACGGCGTGGGTCCAGCCGCAGCGGCGGCTCAACGTACGGTCCCGGGTCGGGTACCGGCCGGTCGTAGAACGCGTCGAACACTTTGCGGAAGAACTCGTAGGGCAATTCCTGGGTGTTCTGCACGACTCCGGACACGCCCTGGCTGCTGACGTTCCCGAAGACGCCGGTCCACACCACGGTGAGGTCGAGGCTGGGTATGACGAAGACGTTCTGCATGCCGAGGCCGGCCATCGCGTACACGTCGTGGGGCAGGAAGTCGGCGATTTCGGCGCAACCGCCACCGAGCCAGAACAGGTAGCCGTAGCACGCGTTCGTGGGTGAGGGCGTGCGCGCCTTGCGCAGGTAGTCGCGGGAGACGATCTGCTGCGCTCCCCAGTGCCCGTCGTTGCTCACCAGGAGTCCGAGCTTCGCGAAATCGTTCGGCGGGATCATCAAGTGCGCGTAGCCGTAGGTGTGCCCGGATCGGTCCTGGGCCCAGTAATAGTCCCCGCGAGGAATTCCGAGCGGATCGAACAGTTCGCGCTGCGCGAAATCTTGCAGGGGTTCGCCGACGGCCAGCTCCAGCACGTAGGCCAAGAGATCGACATTGCGCTGGCTGTAGGTGAAGACGGTGCCCGGCGGGTTGTCCAGCGGCACGCCCAGCGCCTGCACCGCGCTGTCCGGGTCGACCGGGATCACGCCGGTGACGCCCTCGGTCAGCACGCCGACCCGCATGCCCGAGGTCTCGGTGAGCAGATTCTCGACGGTGATCGACCGGTGCTCCGCATCACCGAGCCCGGCGGGCAGATAGCGGTCGATGGGCGCGTGGAGATCGAGTTTTCCTTGGTCCCACCCGATTCCGGCGAGCAGCGAGACGACGCTCTTGGTCGCACTCCAGATATTCCACGCCACGTTGCCGGTCTGGTCGTTCGTCGGTCCCTCGCCGATGAGGCAGTTGTGCCGGAACACCTGCACATTGAAGCGGTTTCGGCCGTTCGCGAAGGTCAGCGCATCCCGCAGTTTCGCGGAATCCAAACCGACTTGTTCGGGTGCCGCCCGCTCCAGATCGCGCCCCGAGGTGACCGCGCACCGCACCTCGTCGCCGGTCGCGGCGGCCGCGCCTCCGGCGAAGACGTTGCCCGCCACCAGCGAAACCGCCGCGATTCCCGCCAGGAATCCACCGAAACGCCCCATGTGCAAAAGGCTAGCGCCCTTTGGCCTGTTCACGCGGTAAACAGGCGGGGAACTGGACATCTGATCTTCGCAACGAGACGCTGACGGGACAGGGGCGTTTGCCGGGTCGGTGCCGGACAGATGGGGCGCGGCACAAGCGGAGCCTGCCGAGCCGGGCGCGAGGAGCCGTTGTCGGTCGGATGGCTCGGTCGACTGCGTCGCGTCTCTCCGGTCGGCAAGCTATCGGTAGGGGACTGGCATATCGCGCCATTCGCCATGGTTGGGCGACGACGGCCCGCTGTGCGGCCGTTTCGGCGGTGGTGCTCACCCGATGTCTACAGCGCAAGGCCAAGGGAGGTCGGTGGGCCAGTCGAGCGGCTCGGTGGACGGCCCGATCTTCAGCGGTAGCGCTTGCCCGACACATACAGCGCCGCGCCGACGAGGAGCGCGCCGAGCCCGGAGAGAACGGAGCCGAGGGGCAGCGCGAATCCGACGACGACGCACCCCACCGCGCCGACCACGGGAATCCACCGGGGCGGCCGATTCTCCTCGACGGTCAGTGTGGCGGCGGAGAGGTTGGCGATCAAGTAGTAGAAGAGCACCGTGAACGAGGAGAACCCGATGGCCGCGCGTACATCGAAGAGCGCGGCGACCACGGCGACGATCGCGCCGACCACCAGTTCGGCGCGGTGCGGCACCCCGAACCGCGGATGCACGGCGGCGAGCGCCCCCGGCAGATAGCGGTCCCGCGCCATGGCCAGCATCGTGCGGGATACGCCGAGGATCAGGGCGAGCAGCGATCCGGCCGCCGCGAGCACCGCGCCGATTCGCACCACCGGCGCGGCAGCGGGAACGCCCGCCGCGCTGACCATTCGCGCCAGCGGGTCGGCCGCCTCGGCTAGTCCGGCGGAGCCGAGCACGCTCAGCGTCGCGACCGCGACCAGCGTGTAGACCGCGAGCGCGAGTGCGAGCGCGATCATGATGGCGCGGGGGATGGTGCGTTGCGGTTCGCGCACCTCCTCACCGAGCGTGGCGATGCGTGCGTACCCAGCGAACGCGAAGAACAGCAGTCCCGCCGCCGTGAGCACGTCGCGCGGACCGACCCGGCCGGGCAAGGCAGTTGCCGCCGAATGCGTTCCGAACAGCCCGATCACGACCACCACGGCGAGCACCGCGAGCACTACCGCGACGAGCACCCGAGTCGCGAACGCCGACTTCTGCACGCCCGTGTAATTGATCGCGGTGATCGCCACCACCGCGCCCACCGCCACGGCGTGCGCCCGCTCGGGCCAGGCATAGCTACCGACCGTCAGCGCCATCGCCGCACAAGAGGCCGTCTTCCCTACGACGAACCCCCACCCCGCGAGATATCCCCAGAACGGTCCGAGCCGCTCCCGCCCATACACATAGGTGCCGCCGGAAACGGGGTATCGCGCCGCCAGCCGCGCGGACGACGTCGCGTTGCAATACGCCAGCACCGCCGCCACCGCGAGCGCCACCAGCAACCAACTCCCAGCCGACGCGGCCGCAGGCGCGAGCGCCGCGAATATCCCCGCACCCACCATCGCCCCCAGCCCGATGACCACCGAATCGGCGAGCCCGAGCCGTCGACGCAAAACCCCATCTCGCGACGCCATCACCGCATCCTCCCCCACCACCCCCGCCCTCGCAGCGCGACGCTGCGAGTGGCACATGGTCGCGGCAGAACGCGAGAAGCCCGCACAACCAGGTCCCACTCGTGGGGTGGAGACCGCTGGAAGCGACAGCGCCGCCAGGTCGGAATGACCTGGCGGCGCTGTGGGCTGGGACACCGTGCTGGTGTCTGTAACCGTCGACGCCCCACAAGCGCCTCTCGGCGGGTGGTCGCTCGTAGCGACAAAGGGTGCGGCCCGGGGCTGTCCGGACGCCGACGGTGGGTGTCGACGCCCCACAAGCGCCTCTCGGCGGGTGGTCGCTCGAAGCGACAAAGGGTGCGGCCCGGGGCTGTCCGGACGCCGACAGGGGGTTCAACCACGCACTCGCGGAAGCTATTCCGGGAGAATTTTGTGACGCTCGCCACTCGATGCGTCGATGTGGTGTGCCGCGCGGTGCGACCCGTTGTGGAGGAATTTCCTGGAGTGATTCCAATCGCTTTTCTTGACTGATTCCAGAAAGTGGCCAGAATCGAAGTATGCACACCAACGGCACTGCTCCCCGCGAGTGGTTGCGAGCAGCGGGTTTGCGGGTCACCGCCCCGCGGCTCGCGGTACTGGACGCGGTCGCGGCACGCCCGCATTCGGATGCCGACGCGGTAGCCGCCACCGTCCGGCAAAAGCTCGGCTCGGTATCCACTCAGGCTGTCTACGACGTGTTGCACGCTTGCGTGCGCGCCGGAATCCTGCGGCGGATCGAGCCCGCGGGTTCGTCCGCGCTGTACGAGACCCGCATCGGCGACAACCACCACCATCTGGTGTGCCGCAGCTGCGGTGCGGTCGTGGATGTCGACTGCGCCGTGGGCCGAGCCCCATGCCTGGCCCCTTCGGACGCGCACGGATTCGTGGTCGATGAAGCCGAGGTCGTCTTCTGGGGACGGTGCCCGTCCTGCCGTTCCGAGTAGCGGTCCATACACCCGGGTCGGTCCCATCCCGGGAAACGATGTTCACCAGCCGAGGAGTCTCCTGTGACCGAACCGACAACCACGAACACCGGCATCCCGGTCCAAAGCGACGACGAATCGCTCACCGCGGGCGCGCAGGGCCCGATCCTGCTGCACGACCACTACCTCATCGAGAAGCTGGCCCAGTTCAACCGCGAACGGGTGCCGGAACGCATCGTGCACGCGAAGGGCTCGGGCGCATACGGTGAGCTGGTCGTGACCAACGACGTCAGCCGATACACCAAGGCGAAGCTGTTCCAGCCCGGTGCGCGCACCGAGTCGCTCGCGCGGTTCTCCACTGTGGCCGGTGAGCAGGGCAGCCCGGACACCTGGCGTGATCCGCGCGGATTCGCGGTGAAGTTCTACACCGAGGACGGCAACTACGACCTCGTCGGCAATAACACGCCGATCTTCTTCATCAAGGACCCGATCAAGTTCCCCGACTTCATCCGCTCGCAGAAGCGCCTGCCCGGTAACGGGCTTCGCGACCACAATATGCAGTGGGATTTCTGGACCCTGCGTCCGGAGACCGCGCACCAGGTGACCTGGTTGATGGGCGATCGCGGCATCCCGAAGAGCTATCGGCACATGAACGGCTACGGTTCGCACACCTACCAGTGGATCAACGCCGCGGGCGAGCGTTTCTGGGTCAAATACCACTTCAAGACCGACCAAGGCATCGAGTTCCTGACCCAGGCCGACGCCGACCGGATCGCGGGGGAGGACGCCGATTACCACCGCAAGGACCTGTGGGAGGCGATCGAGCGCGGCGACTACCCGAGCTGGACGGTCTACGTGCAGGTCATGCCGGTGGCGGAGGCCGCGGGCTACCGGTTCAACCCGTTCGACCTGACCAAGGTGTGGTCGCACAAGGACTACCCCCTGATCGAGGTCGGCAAGTGGACGCTGAACCGCAACCCGCGCAACTACTTCGTCGACATCGAGCAGGCCGCGTTCGAGCCCTCGAATGTCGTTCCCGGCATCGGCTTCTCGCCGGACAAGATGCTGCTCGGCCGCGTCTTCGCCTACGCGGACGCGCACCGCTACCGCATCGGCACGAACTACGCGCAGCTGCCGCCGAACCAGGCAAGGGCGGCGGAGGTGAACTCCTATTCCAAGGAGGGCGCCATGCGGTACTACTACAACGAACCGAATGTGCCGGTGTACGCACCGAATTCGTTCGGTGGACCGCACGCCGACCCGGAAAGGTCTCAGGACGACGGCATCTGGGACTTCGATCCGGCCATCGTGCGAGCCGGTTACCTCCAGCATGCCGAGGACGGCGATTTCACCCAGGCGGGCATTCTCGTGCGCGAGGTACTCGATGACGCGCAGCGGAAGCGGTTGGTGGACAACATCGTCGGCCACGTACTCGGCGGTGTCCGGGAGCCGGTGCTGAGCCGGGTCTTCCAGTACTGGAAGAACGTGGACGCCGATCTCGGCAAGCGTGTCGAAGAGGGCGTGCGCGCGGGGCTCGACGGCTCGCAGAGCTGAGAAATCCGCATCGAAGGCAGGTGTGTGGCGTCGCGCACCTGCCTTCGGCGTGTCCGGCCGATCCTGTTTGCCCGGTGGGTGCTCGGATGTCAGAGTGAAGACATGTCTCGGCTGACACGCGACTACCGGGTGGCGCTGGCCGCCGCATTGGCGCTGCTGGCCGGTTGCGGTGCCGAAACCGATGCGACGCAGCCGATCACGACGAGCGTCGAGGCCGGTCCCGCCGCGAACGCGCGCGTGGCGGATCTGGAGGCTCGGTACGGGGCGCAGATCGGGCTGTTCGCGGTAGACACCGGCACCGGCAGGACGGTGACCCACCGCGCCGACGAGCGTTTCCCGTTCCTGTCCACCTTCAAGACGCTCGCGGCGGCCGCGGTGCTGCGAGCGCATCCGCTCGACACGGGATACTTCGATCAAGTGATCCGCTTCCACGAGGCTGATCTGGTCGACAACTCGCCGGTGACCAGCGCCGAACTGGCCGACGGGATGACGCTGGCGCGCGTGGCCGAGGCCGCGATCACCCGCAGCGACAACACCGCGGGCAACCTGTTGCTGCGTGAGATCGGCGGCCCGGCGGGGCTCACGGCGTTTCTTCGCACGCTCGGTGATCCGACCAGCAGGCTCGACCGCTGGGAGACCGAACTCAACACCGCGATCCCCGGTGACGAGCGCGACACCACCACTCCGGCCGCACTGGCCGCGGACTACCGCGTCTTGGCGTTGGGCGACGCGCTCGGCGCCCGGGAACGCGACCAGTTGGCCGTCTGGCTGAAGGCGAACACGACGGGTGGCAAGCGCATCCGGGCGGGGTTGCCCGCCGAGTGGGTCACCGGCGACAAGACGGGCACCGGCTCCTACGGTTCCGCCAACGACGTCGCGATCGTCTGGCCCGAAGGCGGGCGGGCGCCGATCGTGATCGCGATCATGAGCCGCAAACCGGCCGAGGACGCCGAGGTGAACAACGACCTGCTGGCGGAAGTGACGAAGGTGGCCGTAGACCGGCTCCGGTGACACTCGCCGGGTGTGTCGGCCGAAGCGGACGCCGATAGCGAGGCCGGGGACGGGGACCGTGGCGGCACCTCGGCTCGTCGAGGACGAACTCGGTGGCGTCCGGAGGACGAAGATTACGACGACTTGTAGTAGACCTGGCCGGATCGGGCGGCCAGGCTCCGGTCAGCTACAGCAGGCCCCACCAGTAGAGCAGGGTCGCCAGAATCCAGACCACCACGGTTTCCATCGTCGCTCCCAATCTTCTTGGCGCACTTATGACCATCATCCCGCGATCCGGGGCCGGGCGATAGGCGCTAGCGGGGTCACCGCTCGGTCAACCCGCTCATCTGCGATTTCGATCTTGCAAGGTGTTCTTAAGTGCGCGCCAAGCCCGCCCCTGCATTCTTTGTCTCGCGGGAGGGACATACCCAGCACCGCAGGTGCGAACCGAGGAACGACCTGTCTCGAGGGGTGACAGGTCGGGACTCGGGGGTGGTGTCCGCCGGGCCGGTCTACGAGGGGTGGCCGGCCCGGCGGACGCGGGACGCGGAGCGGTCGCTCGCGCTGGCTCTTCCTGGAGCTGACCGGCAACGAGACGGTGTTGCCGCTGCCGAAGGTAACCCACGAGTGTGCGGCGCCGGGCCCGACGCGAGGCAGGCGCGGCTGGGCTGGTCGTGAATGGTGACCGGCCGGTCGACCTGAAACCAGTTCTAGACAGGTTGCTTAATTTGTCTTACGGTCGATACATGGCGGATGTTGCGTATCGGACGGCTCCGGTTTTCGAACTTCGTTCCGGTCCTACTTGGGCCTCGCCGTGGGAGATGTACGCGGCACTGCGTGAGCACGATCCGGTGCAGCACGTCGTACCGGCCGCGCGACCGGAGAACGACTACTGGGTGCTCACCCGGCACGAGCACGTCTACGCGGCGGCGCGGGACAGCGACACGTTCTCCTCCCGCGACGGGCTGACGGTGGAATACGGCGAACTCGACGAACTCGGCCTGACCGACAACCCTCCGCTGGTGATGCAGGACCCGCCGCAGCACACCGACTTCCGCAAACTGGTCGCTCGCGGATTCACCCCACGCCAGGTCGAGGAGGTGGAGCCGGTGGTCCGCCGCTTCGTGCGCGACCGGCTCGATGCCATCGCGGCCCAGGGCGGCGGGGACATCGTCGAGCAATTGTTCAAGCCGCTGCCGAGCATGGTGGTGGCGTATTACCTCGGGGTGCCGGAACAGGACCGGGCGAGGTTCGACGGCTGGACCGATGCCGTCGTCGCGGGCAGCATCGACCGGACGAACACCAAGGCGCAGGCGGCATCGGCGGAGATGATGGGCTACTTCGCCGAGCTGATCGAACGCAGGCGCACCGACCCCGGCGACGACACCGTGTCCCTGCTGGTCCAGGCGGGAAGGGCGGCCGACGACACGGACGTGCGCGGGTTGATCCAGATCCTCGCCTACACCTGGACCATGGTCGCGGGCGGCAACGACACCACCACGGGCCTGCTCGGCGGCGCCGTGCAACTACTGCAACAGCACCCGGACCAGCGCGCGGCGCTCGCCGCGGAACCCGATCGCATTCGCGTCGCGGTGGAGGAGTTCGCCCGGCTCACCGCACCGGTGCAAGGGTTGGCGCGGACCGCGACGCGCGATGTGGAACTGGCCGGGAAGACGGTGCCCGCGGGGCGGAAGGTGTTACTGGTGTTCGGGTCGGCCAACCGGGACGAGCGGGCGTTCGGCGCCGACGCCGCCGAGCTGGATATCGACCGGAATCCGCAGCGCATCCTCACCTTCGGGCACGGGCCGCATCACTGTCTCGGCGCGGCGGCCGCGCGGATGCAAGCCCGTGTCGCGCTCGAAGAGTTGCTCGATCGCTTCCCGGAGTACGCCGTCGACGTCGACGCGGTCGAGTACGCGAGCGGTCCGTACGTCCGCAGGCCGACTACTGTGCCGTTCCGGTGCGGGGCGTGACCACGGAAGACCTCGTTCGCGCCGGAAGGGACACGGCATGAGTGGCGATTGGCTGGCCGACGGTCGCGCCGAACTGGCCGGTGAGCGCATTCTCGACGCGGTGCGCGCGCTGTTCATCGACAAGGGCGTCAGCGGGGTCGGCATGGCCGAAGTCGCCGACGCCGCGGGCTGTTCCAGGGCGACGCTGTATCGCTATTTCGAGAATCGGCAGGCGCTCTACGTGGCGTTCGCGGGCCGGGAGGCGCGGCAGCTGGTCGAGCGGGTCTGGCGGGACCGGGCGGAGTCGGCGAGCGCGGAGCCGGGGGAGCAACTGCTCGACACGTTGACCGCACTGTTGGCCGAGGTGCGCAAGACGCCGCATCTGGCGGTCTGGTTCGAACCGTCCAACGCGGGAATCGTGGCCCAGCTGGCCAATTCGCCGGGTGTGGTCGACGCGCTCGCCACGGATTTCGTCGCCGGATTCCGTCCTGGGTTGCCCCCGCTCGCGGCCGAGCGCGTCGGCCGGTGGGTGGTGCGCGCGATGGTGTCGTTGCTGACGCTGCCCGGCGCGGGAGAAGACGAGGAACGGGCGATGTTGCGCACCTTCGTGCTGCCGTTCCTGCTCGACGACCGGACCGTGATCAACTGACGCCGGTCGTCGACCGGAGCCCTACGGGACTCCGGTCGAAGCGCGGGACACGGGTTCAGACGGTCGCTGCCGAGTAGTCGGGCAGGTCGTAGGTCTCGGTCTTGCTCAGCATCCGCATCATGACCGGTCGCATCGCCTTCGACAGCATCAGTTTGCTGAGGGTGTGGCCCGCGCGGATACCGAAGCGCGACTTGGGCGTCATCGCGTTCAAGCCGCCCGGCTGCAACTGCTGGGCCGTCTTCACGAAGGGGCGCAGGACCTTCTCGTAGCGGGCCAGGCCCTGTCCGGGGTTGTCGGCGTGCGCGGCGAGTTCACCGGCGAGCACGTACGCGCCCACCAGTGCCATCGCGGTGCCCTGCCCGGTGAGCGGGGAACCGCAGTACCCGGCGTCGCCGAGCAGGACCACCCGGCCCTGGACCCAGCTCGGCATGTCGATGCGGGCCAGCTCGTCGAAGTAGAAGTCCGGCGCATCGGTCATCGCCGCCGCGATGCGAGCGGACTCCCAGCCGCCGCCGGCCAGGCGCTCGCGGATGAACTGCTGCTGTGCCGGGACGTCCCGGCGCAGCGCGGGATCCGCCGCCGCGCGGATCACGACGAGCGCTTTGCAGGTGGCCGGGTCGGCGTCGGGGCGCATGCCCAAGCCGGTGGCTCCGACCATCGAATGCATCGTGAACCAGTGCGGTTCCAGGTCTTCCGGTCGCGGCAGCGTGAAGAACGACATGTATCCGCCCAGGTACGTCGCGAACTGCTCCTCGGGGCCGAACACCATTCCGCGGGTAGCGGAGTGCAGCCCATCCGCGCCGATCACGATGTCGAATCGCCCGGCCGCGCCGGAAGCGAAGGTCACGTCGACGCCCGCGTCGTCCTGCCGGATGTCGGTGATCCACTCGCCGTAGCGGTAGTCGACGCCGCCTTCGGCGTCGAGCAGGTCGAGCAGCACCTGGTTGAGGTCCCCGCGGGTGATCTCGATTTCGGCGACGGCGCCCTTGCCGTCGAAGAGTTCGGCGGGCATGCGGAGGATTTCGCGGCCCGCGTCGTCGACGTACTTCATGCCGCGCTCGTCGAGCTGATAATCGCGGATGCCGGGCATCATGCCCATCCGCTCGGCCACCTCGCGGCTGGGTCCGCGCAGGTCGACGGCCTGCCCGCCCGGTCGCGGCGCCGCGGCGCGCTCCACCACGGTGGCCCGGATGCCGGACCGGAGCAGTTGCAGCGCGACGGCATTGCCGCCGATGCCGCCGCCGGCGACGAGCACGCGGAGCTGGCTGCTTACGGACTTGGCGCTCATGACTTTCCTCGACTCCCATGGGGTTTGTCCAAATGTCTTAGACATATGTCTAACACAGCACTTGCACGAATGTCTAGTACAAATGTCTAAACGGCCCCGAATGAGAAAGGCCCATGGCGGCGAGGAGTTCTCGCGGCCATGGGCCACTGGTGGATCGCAGGAGCTAGGCGCGGTGTCGGAGGTATCCGCGCCAGCTCGCGTGGTGGGTGATGTCGGTTGCGGCGCTCGCGGCGTCGTAGGTACAGGCGAACCCGACGACGTCGCGGCCATCGGCGAGTTCGATGCTGGTCAGCGCCATGGGAGCCGGCAAATCGGCGAGGAAGCCACCCAGCCCCGCCGGGGAGACGCGGAACAATTCCCCTTCGATCGGAGCGCCGCGGCCCGGTCCGTGTCGCACCAAGCCCGGCTTGGGCGGCGTGGTGTCCAGTGCGGTCAGGCGGTAGGCGTCGGTGGTCCGGATGTCGCCGAGGAAGCGGGCGCCCAGTTGCTCGAGCTGCCAGTGCAGCGGCTGCCCGCGCAGGTGCGCGCCGAAGACGGCCAGGTCGACACCGCGATCGACGAACAGCGGCGCGCTGTCGAGACCGACCAGACGGGCGGCGAGATCGACGGCCACCTGATCGGCGAAGGCGGGAGTGACCAGCATGACGCCGAACGGCGCGCCCTCGGCGGTAGGGGCGCCGGGGACGGCGACGGCGGCCATGTCCAGCAGGTTGCAGAAGTTGGTGTACGTGCCCATTCGCCGATTGATGCCGATCGGATCGGCCCGCACCGCCGCGATGCTCGGGTGCTCGGTGGTCGTCGGCAACAGCAGTGCGTCGAAGCCGTGCAGGAGTTCGGCGGCCGCCGCCTTGGCGCGGGCGAGGGTGTCGAGGTCGGCGGCGAACGCGGAACCGGTCTTGTGCCGCGCCGCGCCGATGATGGCGGCGACCGTGGGATCGGCGCCCGCGGGGGCGGTGTCCAGGAACGCGCCCACCGCGGCATAGCGTTCGGCGACGAGCGCGCCGTCGTAGAGCAACAGCGCGGCGTCGAGCAGGGCGGAGATGTCGATCTCCTCGGTCTTCGCACCGGTTTCGCCGACAGCGGCGACGGTGCGCGCGAACGCTTCCCGATATGGCTCGCTGAGCGCGGCCAGGTCCTCGGGGCGCGGCACGGCGATGCGCGGCGCGAGCGGGGCGGCCAACCGGACGTCGGCGGGCCAGCTTCGGCTGCGCGAGTCACGCGGCTCCGGGCCCGCCATCACCGCCGCCGCGGCCACCGCCGAGGCGAGGTCGGCGGCGAAGACCGTCACGGCGTCGTAGTCCGCGCAGGCAGGCACGGTCCCGTGCGCCGGGATCACGCCCAGCGTGGCTTTGATGCCGACGATCCCGTGCAGTGCGGCGGGCACGCGGCCGGATCCGGCGGTGTCGGTGCCGATTCCGATATCCGCGATGCCGAGCGCGACCGCCACCGCGGAACCGGAACTCGACCCGCCCGACACCAACTCCGGATCGAAAGCGTTGCGCACCGCGCCGTACGGGCTGCGCGTCCCGACCAGCCCGGTGGCGAACTGGTCCAGATTCGTCTTGCCCAGCACCAGCGCCCCGGCCGCGAGCAACCGCTCGATCGCCGCCGCGGTCACCTCCGGCTGGTAGGCGAACTCGGGGCAGGCCGCGGTGGTCGGCAGCCCCGCCACATCGATGTTGTCCTTCACCGCCACCAGGACTCCCGCCAGCGGCAAGATCTCTCCGGCGGCGAGCCGTCGCGCAAGGGCGGCCGCTTCGGCGGCGACCTCGCGCTCCGGTCGCAGGGTGATCCACACCTCCGGCCGATCGACCTCGACGATCCGCCGATAGGCGGCCGCGACGCGTTCGACGGGGTCGGCTGCCGTGTTGCCTGGAACGGGCATTCAGTCGACTCCGATCACTACTAGGGGCGTGCCCGGCTCCACCTTGGCGCCGGGCGCGGTCAATACCTTCAGCACGGTGCCCGCGCTCGGGCTGTGCACAGGTAGTTCGAGCTTCATCGCCTCCAGGACGGCAACCGGCGCATCGGCCGTGACGCGCTGCCCCGGCTGGACTTCCACGCGCCACACATTGCCGATCATCGGCGCGGACACCACCGTCGCGTCGGCGGGCAGCCCGGCCAACGGGTCTTCGATCGGCGCGGCGACGGGCGCGACGGTGCCGCGTTCGAACTCACCCGCCGCCCGCCAGGCTTCCTTCTCCGCCTCGAACGCGGCGGCCTGCCTGGTCTCGAACTCGGCGATCGAATCGGCCTCCGTGCGCAGCAGCCGCAGATGGTCGGCGAGCGCGAAACTGCCCTCACTGACCTCGGCGTCGAATCTGCCCGCCTCGGCCGCGGCACGGTGTTCGAGCAACTGCTCCGCGCCGACGGGTTCCCAGACGATGCGATCGAAGAACCGGAACAGCCAGGGCGTGCCCGGTTCGAACGGCGCGGACTGCCGGTAGCTGGACCAGATCGGCACGGTGCGGCCGATCAGCTGGTAACCGCCCGGTGATGCCATGCCGTAGACGCACAGGTACTTGCCGCCGATGCCGACCGCGTCGGAGGGAGTCCAGGTGCGCGCCGGGTTGTACTTGGTGGTGACCAGGCGGTGCCGCGGATCGAGCGGAACCGCCAGCGGCGCACCGAGATACACGTCTCCGAGGCCGAGCACCAGATACTCGGCGTCGAAGACGGTGGCGCGCACATCGTCCACGCTGTCGAGCCCGTTGATGCGGCGGATGAACTCGATGTTCGACGGCAGCCAGGGCGCGGCGTCGCGCACGCCGCTGCGGTAGCGGTCGATCGCTTCGGCGATGGAGGGATCGTCGAACGACAGCGGCAGCCGGATGGTGCGGCTCGGCACCACCAGGTCGGTCGTGGCGGGCAGGTCGAGTTCGAGTTCGGCCAACGTCCCGAGCAACCGATGCTGCGGCAGCACCTCCGGGTCGAAGTGGACGTGCAGCGACCGGACGCCCGGAGTCACGTCGAGAATGCCGGGCAGCCGCACGGCCGCGAGAGCTTCGGCCAGTGCGTGCACCCGCATGCGCAGCCCCAGATCGAGGACCATCTCCCCGTATTCGACCAACACGTTGTCGTCCCCGCCGCGCAGATAGCGCACGCGCGGGCGGTCCTGCGACGCCTCGACACTGCCGAGTACGCCGCGATCACGCAGGGCGGCGCGGGTATCGGTGACCAGATCCGGCACGCGGCTGCCGTTGGACGCGCGCAACGCGGCCGCCTTGTCGTCGTCGACCGGCACGAACCGCACCGAGTCGCCGGGACGCAACTGGCCCATCCGCCAGCGATGCGCGGACACCACGGTGAGCGGACAGGCGAAGCCGCCGAGGCTCGGGCCGTCGGGACCGAGCAGGATGGGCGTGTCGCCGGAGACGTTCAACGCGCCCACGCTGTAGGGGTTGTCGTGCAGATTGGACGGGTGCAGCCCGGCCTCACCGCCGTCGGTGCGCGACCAGGCCGGTTTCGGGCCCTCCAGCCGGATGCCGGTGCGGTTGGCGTGGCTGCCGACCCGCCATGGGTGCGTGCAGAACTGGGTCATGTCGGCGTCGGTGAAGTACGCGGGCGATGTCTGCGGACCGACACCGACCGCGAGCTGCCACTCGTGGGTGAACTCGGGCCGGTCACCCGGCGGTACCGCGGCCGGCGCGCCGAGCGTGTCGGCGGGCGCCGGGGCGATTCCGAGCACGTCGCCGGTGGCCACCGCCTTACCGGTCACACCTCCGAATCCGCCGAGGGTGAAGGTGGACGCGCTGCCATGATAGAGCGGCGCGTCGATGCCGCCGCGTACCGCCAGATAGGTGCGCAGGCCGGTGTCGGCCGGTGCGCCGATGTCCAGCACCGCGCCCGCGGCCACGGTGACCGGCTCCCACATGGCCACCGGGCGGCCGTCCACCGTCACCGGAGCCTGCGCACCGGTCACGCACACGACCGTGGTGTCGGAGAAGCGCAATTGCGGTCCCTGCAAGGTGCATTCGAGCGCGGGGACGCCGACCGGGTTGCCGACCGCTGTGTTGGCGAGGGTGAAGGAGAGGTCGTCCATCGGACCGGACGGCGGAATGCCGACCTCCCACAAGCCGATCCGGCCCGGATGGTCCTGCACCGTGGTCATCGTTCCGCCGCGCAGCACGTCGATGCGGCGGCCGACCGGGCGGATCTCGGCCAGCGTGGTCGTGGTGTGCTCGGTGCGCAGGACCCGGCCGTCGGCCGCGGCCTGGCGCAGTTGCGGCAGATTCGTCTGCACACCGTAGACGCGGGTCGCGCCGAGCGCGGTGCGCAGCGCGGCGAAGGCGTCGGCTCGGCTCTCGCCCGCGCTGATCACCTTGGCCAGCAGCGGGTCGTAATACGAACTGACCTCCGAACCGGTGCCGACCCACGTGTCGACCCGGACGTCGTCCGGGAAGTGCGCGGCCGTGACCAGGCCCGCGCTCGGACGGTAATCGTGGCCGGGATCTTCCGCGTAGACCCGCGCCTCCACCGCATGGCCGGTGATCGCCGGTCCGCTCTCGGGCTGCTCGTCCACCATCGCGGTGTCGCCGCCGGCCAGGCGCAGCATCCACTCGACCAAGTCGACGCCGGTGACCGCCTCGGTGACCGGGTGTTCGACCTGAAGGCGAGTGTTCATCTCCAGGAACGACGCGGCGCCGCTGTCGGTGTCGTAGACGAACTCCACCGTCCCGGCCGAGCGGTACCCGACCGAGCGGGCCAGTTCCCGCGACGCGGCGAGCAGGTGCTCGGACAATTCCGCGGTGAGTCCCGGCGCGGGCGCCTCCTCGATCACCTTCTGGTTGCGGCGTTGTAGCGAGCAGTCCCTGGTGCCGAGGCTGACAACGCGGCCGCTGCCGTCGCCGAACAGCTGCACCTCGACGTGCCTGGCGCGCGCGACGAAACGCTCCAGGAAGACGCCCGCCGAACCGAAGTTCGCCGCGGCGATGCGCTGCACCCGCTCGTAGGCCGCGCGCACCTTGTCCGGGCCGAAGCAAGCCTGCATACCGATGCCGCCACCGCCGCCGACCGCCTTCAGCATCACGGGGAAACCGATCCGCTCCGCTTCCGCCACCGCGTGTTCGGCCGATTCGAGCAGGTCGCTGCCCGGGATGAGCGGCACGCCCACCGCGCGTGCGGCGGTGCGTGCGGTGTGCTTGTCACCGAAGACGCGCAGTTGCTGTGGGGTCGGTCCGACGAACGCGATGCCCGCTTTCTCCACCTCGGCGGCGAAATCGGCATTTTCCGAGAGAAATCCGTAGCCGGGATGAATGGCCCCCGCTCCGGTCGCCAGTGCCGCCTCGACCACCGAATCGGCACGCAGGTAGGACTGCGCGGCCGGTCCCGGACCCAGGTGCACGGCGACATCGGCCATTTCGACGTGCGCGGCGCCGACATCGGCATCGGAGTACACGGCCACCGTCTTCAGCCCGAGTTCCCGGGCTGTGCGCATGATGCGGCATGCGATCTCGCCGCGATTGGCGACGAGTACCGTATCGAATTCCAGACTCACTACCGCTCCCTGCTATTCCGTAGCCAGCGACATCGCCGCGATCGCGCGGGTGACCCGCTCGAGCACGACGTCCAGCGATTCACCGATGTGCGTGTGCAGCAGCCGATACGCGAGCGAAAGGTCCTCCGCCAGAACGGCATCCAGGATTCCGAGGTGCTCAGCGATGGTGGTCTCGATCCGGTTGTTGACCATGAAGTCGTACATGCGTACGTGCCGGATGCGGGAATTCACCGCTTTGAGCGCGCGCACCATCTCGGTGTTGCCCGCGGCGGTCAGCAGCGTGACGTGGAATTCCTCGTCACGCACCACGAAGCCGGGCTCCTGGGCCGGAGGGTCGGCGCGCAGTTCCAGCCAGGCGGCGCGCTCGGCCTCCAGCAGCGCCCGATCGTGCGTGACCGCGGGATTGGTCATCGCGCGCTGGAGACCGCCCAGCTCCAGCGTGATTCGCAGCTCGTACAGGTCGCGGATCAGCGGGATGCTCGGCCGGACCGGACTGAATCCGTATTCTTCGCGTTGGAGTAGTCCGTCCGAGCACAGGACGGTCAGCGCTTCGCGGATCGGCGTGCGCGAGATGCCGAAGCGGGTGGAGAGTTTCGGCTCGGTGAGACGTTCGCCGAACTTGATGTCCCCGTTCATGAGTTCGCTGCGCAGCTTCTCGTACACCACGTCGCGCAGGGGTTTGCCCGCCGCGTCGGCCAGTGTCGCTATCCGTGTCGACATGGCTGTATACGCTATTGACCTCGCGTTTCGATGGAGTGACCGTAAGTTATCGCCGCGTTAGCGTCTGCTCACCGCGCCGGTCGGAGCAATGTTCGGCCGCCGTCCGGGGTACTCGGAGCGAAACGAAATCCCGGGCAGCCCCGACAGTCTCATCGAGTCGGTTGTCCAACAGCGAAGCATCAAGGAGAAGGTATGAAGCGCAGCACGAAGATCGCCGGAGCCCTCGCCGCCGCGGCGATGGCGACCCTTGTGGCGGCCGGCAACGCCCAAGCCGATCCGGGCACGGTCTACTTCTCGGCGGGCAGCACGAACTGCGCGATCTTCGCGGACGGCTCCGTCGGATGTGATTTCGGCTATCCCCAGCACATGAGCTACTACGTCGGCGGCACCTACATCCCGGTACCGGTGACGGTGAACGAGATCGTGATCGACCAGGCCTGGCTGCCCGCGCATCCCACCTTCGACCCGGCCACGCCGTACACGCTGCCGGGTGGCAACCCCAGCATCAACGACGTGAAAACCGGCTCGGGCCAGTGGGGTCCGATCATCGAGCACGCCGGAGCGTCGTGCCAGGTCGGCTTCCACGGCAGCTTCACCTGCCAGGCACTGGGCCGGGGATTCAGTTCCTACGGCGGTACGGTCACCGCCTGAGCGTCCGGCCGGCGCGCTCGCTGACCGCAGGCGCGTCGGCCGCAACCGCGCCTGCTACCGGCCGCCCGTGCCGTCGAGCCGGATGATCTGTGCGTTCACCGTGCTCGCCGCGTTACCGGCCAGATAGGCGACCACCGCGCCCGGCTCGGTCGGCCGCATCGCGGCGAGGGCGGTCTCGAGTTCCGCGTTGTCGGTCGTCCCGGCGCCGTAGCTGACCGTATTGACGGTGATCCGCCGGGACCCGAAGTCCGGGGCCACCGCCTGGCCGAGCTGCTCGACCGCGCCGCGCACCGCTTCGTGCACCGCGCCGCCCGGGTCGGCGGGATCGCAGACGGTGATGACCCGGCCTTCGTCGGCCAAGTGCTGCAACGCCAGTTGCAGGCCGTGGAAGACGCCCTTCACCGTGGCCGCGAAATTGCTGTCGAACGCCTCCGAGCTGAGCTTCGGGAACGGCTCGGATTCCGGCACCGCCGCGGTGTTGACCAGCACGTGCCAGCCGCCGCAATCCTCGAGCAGCGCCTGCACCAGCTCCTCGTATTCGTCGCGATCGGCGATATCCGCCGCGAGTGCCAGCGCCGCGCCGCCCGCCTCGGTGATCTCCTTGACGACGTCCGCGGCGGGCTCGGGGAAGTGCGGATGCTGCACCACGACCTGAGCGCCTTGCGCGGCAAGAGTTTTCGCGATCGACCTGCCGATTCCGGTGTAGGCCGCCGTGACCAGGGCGGTCTTCCCGGACAGCGGTCTGTCCGCGGGCACGCTGTCGACGGGCTTGCTCATCTGCCGACCTTTCGTCGATTGCGGGAATTCGGTTTCAGCGATGATATTCCCGCATGCGAGCGGACCAACCTACAAAGGGCCGCACAACGGAGAAGGCCCCCGACCGTGAACCGGTCAGGGGCCTTCCCGTCGTCTCAACCACGAGTCGGGGTGACAGGATTTGAACCTGCGACCTCTTCGTCCCGAACGAAGCGCGCTACCAAGCTGCGCCACACCCCGTGAAGCGAACCTGGAGTAGCTTACAACAGGGGTGCCCGAGACGTTAAACCGGCAGGTCAGTCACCCTGCGAGGGGGCGGATGCTGGTGAAGATCTTCTTGGCGGTCTCGGCGTCGAGCGCGTGCGGGACGCCCGTGTCGGCGGCGATCACCATGACGAAGTTGCCCTGATCGTTGGGGAACGCGGCGGTGTAGACGGAGTACGCCTTCGCGCAGCCGGGCTTGGCGTCGGAGACGGTGCCCTTGGTCTCCACGAACATGCCGTGCTGTGATCCGTCCAGCGACGCCAGCGGCATGGGCAGGCCGGGTGTGCCGCCCTGGGTCCCGGTGTAGGCGAGCGTGGCGGTCCTGGTGCCGAGTTCGGTGGCCGCCTTCCCGGGGTCTGAGGTGTTCGAGCCGGTCAGGAAAGCTACGGTCCGGGTCGAGCCCGGGCAGTAGCCCTTGCCCTCGCTGGCCAAGCCCTTCCCCGCGACGGCGTTCGGTGGCTCGCCGAAGCCGCCGATGGTGCCCTGCGGCGCCACCGTCCAGTCGGCGGGCACGTCGTAGGCGGCGCCGCTGTCGGGTGCTCGGACCACCTGATAGCCGGGGACGACCGGAGTCTTGTCGCCGGAACCTCGCGCGGTCGTCGTCGGGGCCGATCTGGTCGTGGTCCGGGCGGGCGCGCTCGCTGTGGTGGTGTTGAGCGCGTTCACCATCGATGGCGCGGCGCCCTCGGCGGGATCGTTCGTCTTCATGCGGGTGAGGGCCACTGCACCGGCAACGAGACCGGCTACCAGCAGCACCGCCAGGCCAACCGACAGAAGGACCTTCCCTCGGCCGCTCCCGCTCGGACGGTTCGGTGGCGGCCCTCCGGCCTGTGGACCATAGCCCGGGTGATATCGGCCATCCGGTGCCGTGCCGTATTGCCCGGGCCCGCCGCCCGGTTGCCACTGTGGGGCCGGTGCCGGTTGGCCGAATCGATCGGCGCTCGGATAGCCGAGCAAGGTCGGTGCCGAATCGCTGGAGCCCGGCGCGGGACCCGGCCCCCCGCGGCCGAAGGGGTCGAGCGCGCCGAGCGGTTGGCCGAGCATGGTCGGATCGTTGCGCCCGCCTGTACCGGGGCCGGGACCGCCCTGTGGCGGCCACTGCCCGGAGGGCGTCTGCCCGAGCGACGGGGCCTGCATGGTGGGATCGTTGTGGCCCGACGGTCCGGGTTGCGCGGGGCCACCCGACGACGGAGCGAGCAAGGTCGGGTCGTCCTGCGTGCCCTGCGGCCGAGCCGGTGCGGGATCGCTCTGCCCGCCCGGCTGCCACTGGAGTGTGGGTGCGGGCTCTTGGTACGGCTGCCACTGCGCGGCCGGGTCGGGCTGCCACCACTGAGGCGTCGCGCCGTTCTCGGCTGGGCCCGAATGCGGCTGCCCCGGGATCAGGCCGGACGACCGAGCGCCGCGCTGCCAAGGCGTGCCGGCGGGGCGTCCAGAGTCGTCGGTTCCGCCGGGATGTGCTCCGCTGTGCGGCGGTCGAGCGTCGCTACCGTCCGCCGAGGCGGGAACGGAACGTAATGGGGGGTAGGGCTGTTGCCGAGGAGTCGGCGGCCCGGCGGGCCGTCCCGGAGTCGTCGGGTCGCGCCGGTCGTCGAATCCACTCACAGTTGTCCCCTACCTGCCACACGTCTCGGCAGGGGACATTAGCGGGCGACGGCCTCCGATGCCGACACTCCCTGGCCCGTGTCGGCGCCCGGCCGCTTCGGCGGCGCGGCCACCAGCGTCAACAGGGTCGCCTCCGGGCGGCAGCAGAACCGGTACGGCGCCCACGGTGAGGTGCCGACACCCGCGGAGACGTGCAACTGGGTGTGCTCCCCCCACTTCGACGGACCCTTCACCCGGGACCGGTCGATCCCGCAGTTGGTGACCAGGGCGCCGTAGCCGGGCAGGCACAACTGGCCGCCATGGGTGTGCCCGGCGAGCACCAGGTCGTACCCGTCCTCGGCGAAACGGTCCAGCACTCGGGGCTCAGGGGAGTGGGTGAGGCCGAGCCGCAGGTCGGCCAAGGGATTCGGGGCCCCCGCGACAGTGTCGTACCGGTCGCGCTGCAAGTGCGGGTCGTCCACACCGGCGGTGGCGATGCGGATGCCTGCCACTTCGAGATCGCGGCGCACGTGCGTCAGATCGAGCCAACCGCGCTCGGTGAAAGCCGCACGCAGGTCTTTCCACGGCAACGGAGCGCCGTAGGTGCGGCGGTGGTCCTTCTTGAAGTACTTCAGCGGGTTCTTCGCCACCGGCGCGAAGTAGTCGTTGCTGCCGAAAACGAAAAGGCCCGGGCGGGAAAGCAATCCGCCGAGGGCCTGAACTACCGCGGGCACCGACTTCTGATGCGAGAGGTTGTCGCCGGTGTTGATCACCAGGTCGGGCTCCAGCCGATCCAGCTCCCGTAGCCACTGCTGCTTGAGCTTCTGTCCCGGCATCATGTGCAGGTCACTGAGGTGGAGCACCCGCAGCGACGACGACCCCGGCGCCAGCACGGGCATGGTCGCCTCCCGTAGGACGAAGGCGTTGCGTTCGACCAGCGAGGCGTAGCCGATTCCGGCCACCGCGGCCCCGGCGGCTCCCAGCGCGGTCGTGCGTACAGCAGAGGTCGAGATCACGGGCATTTGCCCAGCATAGGTGACCTCGCTCAGGAGCGCCGAGTGTGTTTCCGCACAGGCGCCCGTTTTTCCGGCGGGAAATCGGGCCGCGCGGCAAATGTAGTGGGACCGCCGCGTCCCAGCGGCTACCGTGAGCGGCATGTCGGAACTCAAATCGCAGCTGCGGACGGATCTCACCGCCGCGATGAAAGCCAAGGACACGCTGCGCCTTTCCACGTTGCGGATGCTGCTGTCGGCGATTCAGAACGCCGAGGTCGCCGGCTCGGCGGCCCGTGAACTCACCGACGCCGAGGTCGTCTCCGTGCTGCAGAAGGAGTCGAAGAAGCGCAACGAATCCGCCGAGGTCTACACGCAGGCCGGGCGCGGCGAACTGGCGGCGAACGAGCGCGCCGAGGCGCAGATCATCGAGGAGTACCTGCCGACCCAGTTGACCGAGGCCGAGGTCGCCGATCTCGCCGACACCGCGATCGCGCAGGTCGCCGAGGAGATCGGGGAGCGTCCCGGCATGCGGCAGATGGGGCAGGTCATGAAAATCGCCACCGGGCTCGCCGCGGGCAAGGCCGACGGCTCGCGCATCTCGGCCGCGGTGAAAGCGCGGCTGTAGGACGGCGACGCGAAAGGGGCCGCGAACCGTGAGGTTCGCGGCCCCTTTCGCTTGCTCAGCGCGGGATCGGGATCGGGATGGGGATCGGTGGCAGCCGCGGCACGGGCAGCCCGGGGATGCCCGGCGGCGGTGCGGGCGGCCCCGGCGGCGGCGCCGCCCGGACGGTGCCGTCGCTGATGTACAGCGTGATCACCGAGCCGGGGATCGCCGACCCGTTGGGCGCGGTGCCCATGACGGTGCCCTTGGGCCGATCGCCCGCCCCGGTCACCGGCGACACCTGGAAGCCCGCGGCGACCAGCGCCGAGGTGGCCTCGCCCTGGGTCATGCCGACGACATCGGGTACCTGCGCGTTGTTCGCGCCACGCACGTACTTGTTGTCCAACGGGGGCAACCCGGGCGGCGGGAACAGCGGTATCACCGGCTTGATGGCGTTGAACCAGGTGCGCGCGGGTTCGTTACCGCCGAACAGGTTGCCGTCGCCGCAGTTGCGCAGCGGGAACGAGCAGATCTCACCCGGGGTCGGGCTGTCACCGTAGGCGTAGACCGCGGCGGCCAGAGCGTTCGTGAAGCCGAGGAAGGCCGAGGAACGGTGGCTTTCGGTGGTACCGGTCTTGCCCGACATCGGGAAGTTCCAGCCCACCGACTGGGCCGCGCCCGCCGCCGTGCCGGAGATGTCGTCCTTGCTCATGGCGTTGGCCAAGGTGTTGGCCAGGCCCGGCTCGACGACCTGCTCACAGGCCTGCTGGGTCAGCGGTACCTGCTTGCCCTGACGGTCGACGACCTCCTTGATCGGGTTCGGCGGGCACCAGCGGCCGCCGGACCCCAGCGTCGCGGCGACGTTGGACAGCTCCAGCGGATTGATCGCGACCGGTCCCAGGGTGAACGAGCCGAGGTTCTGTTCCTTGATCATGTCGGCCAGGCTCTGGTTGCCGTGGCCGGAGGTGCCCGCTTCGGTGAACGAGCGCATGCCGAGCCGGACCGCCATGTCGACGGTCGGGGTGACGCCCACGGCCTGGATCAGCTTGACGAACGCGGTGTTCGGCGACGTCGCCAGCGCTTCGGTCACCGACATGGGCGACTTGTACTTGCCCGCGTTCTCGACGCAGTAGGTGGCGGCCGGGCACCCGCGCGCGCCGCCGTTACCCATCCCCTTGGCCTCGAACCGCCCTGGCACGTCGAGCTGGGCGTCGATGCCGAGACCCTTCTCCATGGCCGCGGCGGTGGTGAAGATCTTGAAGATCGAGCCCGCGCCGTCGCCGACCATCGAGTACGGCTGCGGCTGCACGGTCTCGTTCGCGTCTCGGTTCAGGCCGTAGGTGCGGCTGCTGGCCATCGCGATCACGGGGTGCGTGTCGTGCCCGGGGCCGACCACCGACATGACTTCCGCGATGTTGTCCAGGTTCGGGTTCGCCGCGTCGGTCACCGCTCGTTTCACCGAGTCCTGCACGGCCGGATCGAGGGTGGTCTTGATCAGGTAGCCGCCCTTCTCGATCTGTTCGCGGCTGATCCCGGCGTTGGCCAGGTACTCCAGCGCGTAGTCGCAGAAGAAGCCGCGGTCGTTGGCCGCGATGCAGCCGCGCGGCAGGCCCTTGGGTTCGGGCAGCACGCCCAGCGGCTTGGTCTTCGCCTCGCGGAACTCCTCGGCGCGGCTGGGAATGTTCTGGATCATGGTGTCCAGCACCGTGTTGCGCCTGGCCAGCACGCCGTCCGGGTTGGTGTAGGGGTTCAGTTTGGACGAACTCTGCACCATGCCGGCGAGCATCGCGGCCTGGGAGACGTTCAGTTCGGCCGCGTCCACGCCGAAGTAGGTCTTCGCCGCGTCCTGGATGCCGTAGGACGAGTTCCCGAACGGGACGAGGTTGAGGTACCTGGTGAGGATCTCGTCCTTGGTCAGCTGACGGTCCAGCGTCAGCGCCATCCGGATCTCCCGGATCTTGCGGGCCGGAGTGGTCTCGATGGCGGCGCGGCGCTCGGCGTCGGTCTTGGCGACCACCAGCAGCTGGAAGTTCTTCACATACTGCTGGTCCAGCGTCGAGGCGCCCTGCTGGACCTCGCCACTGGCGGAGTTGGTGAGGAACGCGCGTAGCGTGCCCTGCCAGTCGACGCCCTCGTGCTCGGCGAAGCGGCGGTCCTCGATGGACACGATCGCCAGTTTCATGTCGTTGGAGATCCGGTCGCTGGGCACCTCGAAGCGGCGCTGCTCATACAGCCAGGCGATCGGATTGCCCGCCGCGTCGACCATGGTCGAGACCGCGGGCACCGTTCCCTCGACCAGCTCCGAGGAGACGTTGTCGACAGCGTCGGCGGCACGGTTGGAGACGAACCCGAAGCCGCCGGCGAGCGGGAACAACAACCCGGCGACGAGCACGGAGGCCAGCACGCAGCTACCGGCCAGCCGCGCGAGCGTATGTGTGATCGGCACGAATCAAGACTACGGGTTGCCATTCCGGCGTTCTTGGCGGCATTTGTCCGGAGCGCGGAACTGGTTGTTCACGAACCGGAATGGGCGTGTCGCGTGATCGTGCGCGGCGTGTCGCGGGAGGGCGCGAACGCAATCTGCCTGCCCGTCCAGTGCGCGCAGGGCTTTGCAGGGACGGACGTACCAAAAAATCTCGAGGTGGTCTTGCGCAAGCGCCATACCTTTACCTAGATTGAGAACCCAGTGTGATAGAGCTAACACTCAAAGTGGAATGTGGTGCACTTCGCAGCGGGGTTTGGGTGCTGCGCGGTGACAACGCGATTCTGGAGCGCCGTTGACCCGGTGTTCGGACTGCAAAGGGGCACACCAAATGCACATGACAACCCCCATCGCTCGATTGGACGTGGAGCAGGCCGAAGCAAGGATCGCCTGGGTAGCCCAGGCCCGATGCAAGGAAGTGGACCCCGATCAGTTGTTCGTCCGCGGCGCGGCGCAGCGCAAAGCGGCGACGATCTGCAGGCACTGTCCAGTGCTCATGCAGTGTGGTGCCGACGCGCTGGACAATCGCGTCGAGTTCGGTGTGTGGGGCGGCATGACGGAACGGCAGCGTCGCGCCCTGTTGAAGCAACATCCGGAAGTGACCTCGTGGGCCGATTTCTTCCAGGCCCAGCGCCAGCATCAAGTGGCGATGTAGCCCCGGCGAAATCGAAACAGAGCCCGCGGAAGCGGGCTCAGTTTCGTTTCAGGACTGTTATTTCCGTTCGGAGCAATAGCGGATACGCCTAAGTATCAGGCGGTCGCGCGGGCCGTGCCGGTGAGCTGATCGCCGACGACGCGCAGCGCGTCGAGATCGGACACCTCGAACGGAAGCGCGGTGACCGACACGATCGGCACCCGCGGATGCGCGCCGGTGAAGCGGTGCAGCAAATGCTGTTCCCGTTTGTCGGTGGCGACCCGGCGGGCGTGCACCCGCAACACCGCCGCGGTGAGCGGATCGGAGTCCGCCACCTGGTCGGCGGCGGTGAGCGCGTGATCGGCCGACAGCGAGCTCAGCACGGGATGGGTGCGGTTGAGCACCAGACCCGCCAGCGGCATGCGCTCGGTGGAGAGGCGGTCGACGAAGAACGAGGCCTCTCGCAGCGCGTCCGGTTCCGGCGCCGCAACCACGAGGAAATGCGTGCCCGGCTTCGACAGCATCGCGAAGGTGCGCTCGGCCCGCTCCTGGAAGCCGCCGAACAACGACTCCAAGGATTGCAGGAAGTTCGACGCGTCCTTGAGCATCTGTCCTCCGACGACGGTCGACACGCCGCGCACCGCCAGGCTCATCGCGCCGGTCACGAGCCGGGTCACGCCACGGCCGGGAGCCATGATCACCCGGATCATCCGGCCGTTGAGGAAGTTGCCCAGTCGCTTGGGGGCGTCCAGGAAGTCGAGGGCGTTGCGCGACGGTGGGGTGTCGACCACGATCAGGTCCCACTCGCCGCGATGGGCCAGTTGACCCAGCTTCTCCATCGCCATGTATTCCTGTGTGCCGCCGAAGGAGGAGGCGACCGTCTGATAGAAGGGGTTGGCGAAGATCTGCTCCGCTTTCTCTCCGCTGGTGTGCTCGAGCACCATGTCGTCGAACGTGCGACGCATGTTGAGCATCATCGCGTGCAGCTCGCCCTTGGCCTCCGGCCCCAGGGCCACCCGCTGCGGGTTGTTGCCGAGGTCGGCGACGCCCAGTGACTGCGCAAGCCTGCGCGCGGGGTCGATGGTGAGCACCACGACCTTGCGCCCCTCTTCGGCGGCGCGCAGGGCGATAGCGGCGGCGGTGGTCGTCTTGCCGACGCCGCCGGAACCGCAGCAGACCACCACGCGCGCGGACGGGTCGGCGATGATCCGCGAAATATTCAGCGGGGCAGCCGGGGGATGGGTCGGCATGCTCATCGGACTCCCTGTGCGGTGAGGTGTTCGGCTAGTTCGTACAGGCCGCCCAGGTCCATTCCGTCGGGCAGGGCGGGCAGGTAGAGCCGGGAGATGTCGACCTTCGCCAGTTCTTCGGCGCTGTCGTCCTGTGCTTGCAGAGTCGCGGAGTGCTCGATCGTTTCGGTGAGCAGCCCCTGGAAGTCGCTGTCGGGGAGGTTTATCCCCGCGGAGTCGAGGCCCGCGCGGACGGCGTCGGCGTCCAGGTGGCCCTGCGCGGCGCGGGCGCGCAGCTCGGGCGGGAGCTGGCCCTCGGTCGCCCGGTTCACGATGACGGTGCCGATGCGCAGGTCCGCGGCGGTGAGCTCGGCGACGGCGTCGGCGGTTTCCTGTACCGGCAGCGCCTCCAGCAGCGTGACCAGATGGATCATGGTCTGGTCGGAATGCAGCAACTGCGAGACGCCCTCGGCCTGCGAGGCGATCGGCCCGCCCTTGGCCACCTCGGCCATCGCCTTGGTGACGTCGAGGAAGCCTGCGATCCGGCCGGTGGGCGGTGCGTCGACCACGATCTCGTCGTAGACCCGCTTGCCGGACTTGTCCACGCGAACCGCGCACTCCTTGATCTTGCCGGTCAGGATGACGTCCCGCAGACCGGGCGCGATCGTGGTGACGAACTCGATGGCGCCCATCCTGCGCATCGCGCGGCCCGCGAAGCCGAGGTTGTAGAACATGTCCAGGTATTCGAGGAAGGCGTGCTCGATGTCCAGCGCCAGCGCGACCACCTCGCCGCCGCCGTCCGCGGTGGCGATGCGTGTCTCGGTCGGCGGCAGCGGCGGCAGATCGAACAGCTGCGCGATCGATTGTCTGCTCTCCACCTCCACCAACAGCACCCGGCGCCCGCCCGCGGCGAGCGCCAAGGCCAGCGCCCCGGCAACCGTCGACTTGCCCGTGCCTCCCTTGCCGGAGACGTAGTGCAAGCGGGCCTGTTCAGCGCGCTTCGGCCACCTTGCGCCCACTTCCGGCTCCTCCGAAAGCGGCACTGCTGTTGGTACTCCCACGATCGCGAGCCTATAACTGGTTCGCCGCCGCGGGGCACGGGCCGTACCAGACGGGCTGACCCAAAAGCGGTTCCCAGCCCTGCCCCCGCCACCGCAACCAGTTGCGGGCTCACTCCGCGAGCCGCCGATAACCACACGAAATCAGTAGCCGAACCGGCAGATCTCCCGTAACCGACACAGGCGCCGGTTGCGGGCGACCGTGCCGACCCCATCCGAGCCGGGTGAGACAGACCACTCATTCGCGGTGCGCCTCGGACCGCCCGGCCGCCGCGCCCATGGCGAGGTCGAGTAATGCCCCCGCCAGTCCATAAAACCACTGCGAAACCCCGGGAGACCGCAACCCCGAATCCGGGGTGATCGCAACCGCGAACCGAGGTAGTGCGGCTCCACTCCCCACGCGCCCAGCGCACCGCAACCACGTCTTTCGAGCGAAGCGAGACCGAGCCTGTTCCGTTCGCGGCCCGGCTCGCGTTTGCGCGGCCGCCGCGTCCGCGACGAAGTCGCCAGCGGCGGTCGCGCAAACG
>NZ_JBFAXY010000029.1:0-108935 GCF_040681035.1 Nocardia sp. NPDC051911 | reverse complement strand
GGCTCCACTTCTACAATCACCACCGAGCCCACTCCGCCATCGGCGGTCGCCCACCGGTCACCCGACTGACCAACCTCCCCGGACATCACAGCTAGTCAGGGCGCCGCAGGGTGGATGCCACCGGTGGTCACGGTAGGCCGGCGAGGGCCGCGACGACTGCCCATGCGTCGGCACGTGGTTCCGAAGTCCAAGGGGCCGTTGGTTTGTGGATCCGTAGCGAGACCACGCCGTGCAGGGCGCACCACGCGCGCAGCGCGAGGTCCGGGGACTTCTCGGCGGCCGGTAACAGGTCGGCCAGACGATCCAGCAGATCCAGTCCCGGCCCGGTACCGGGCTCGATCGAGGGATCGGGTCGTTCGAACAGCAACTGGTAGGCGCCGGGATGATTCTCGGCCCACGTTAGATAGGCATCGATCAGCGAACGAAGCCGGTCGACGCGGGTGCCGTCGGGCATGTCCGCGGCGTCGAGCGCATGCCGCAGCCGGCCGAACAATTCCTCGGTCACGGCATAGTTCAGCGCATCTTGAGACGGGAAGTGCATGTAGACCGCGCTGGGCGCGACACCGCAGGCCCGGGCGATGGCCCGCAGTGACGGCGTCGGCAACGACTGCGGTTCCAGCAGCAGCTCGATCGCGGCGGCAACCAACTCCGCGCGCAGCCGCTCGCCCTCTCCGCGCGCTCGTCGTTGGCGTGTATCGGTCATCGAGGCTCCCTTGACATAGATCACTGAACAGATGTTAAGTATAGCTAGCTGAACACCTGTTCACCTTCAGGAGGAGACATGAAGAACTGGGATGGCGCGACGGCGGTCGTGACCGGTGCGAGTAGCGGAATCGGCGCGGCATTCGCCACGGCCTTGGCGGAAAGACGGTGTGACCTGATCCTGGTCGCCAGGCGCGAGCATCGGCTGCGCGAGCTGGCGACAGACCTCGAACACACCTTCGGTATCCGGGCTCGGGTCGTCACCGCGGACCTTTCGATCCCCGCGGATGTCGAGCGCCTCGCCGCCCTGCTGAGCGCGGACGAGAACCCGATCGACGTGCTGGTCAACAACGCCGGTTTCGCGACCCACGGCCCGCTCGCCGACCACGACCGCGCGCGCGTGCGCGAGGAGATCGCGGTCAACATCACCGCCGTCGCGGAACTGACCCGGGCGGCACTGCCGGACATGATCCGGCGCGGCCGCGGAGCGGTGATCAACATCGCCTCCACCGCGGCGTTCCAACCGATCCCGTTCATGGCCGTCTACGGCGCGACGAAGGCGTTCGTGCTCTCGTTCACCGAAGCGTTGTGGGGCGAGCTGGAAGGTAGTGGCGTCACCGCGCTCGCCGTGTGCCCGGGCGCCACCGATACCGAGTTCTTCGAGGTCGCGGGCGAAGCCGCCAGTGTCGGACGACGGCAGACATCGGAGCAGGTGGTGGCGACGGCTCTGCGTGAACTGGACCGTCGCACGCCCCGGCCGAGCGTGGTATCCGGGCTGACGAACGCGGTGTCCACGCGTCTGCCGCGGTACCTGCCGCGCCGCACCACGATTCGCCTGACCCGTGGATTGGTCGCCGCGAAATGACCATGTACGCCCTGCGTCCCAGCAGCCTGCGCGATATCTCTTCGATGCGCCGCCACCTACTCAGCGAACGTATCGTGGACGCATCGGCGCAGCGAACCTTCGACATTCTCGCCACCGGGGAAGGCCAAGGGGAGTGGGCCGACGGGTACCGGGCCACCACCTGGTACGGAAATGCTGCGCATGACGTGGGAACGATCCGCGACATTCACTTGCGCTGGATCACGGTGCGCGAACGATTCCTGGCCTGGGAGCCCGCCGCCCGTTTCACGTTCTCCGCCGATGCCATGTCGATCCCGCTGGCGCGCCGAATGATCGAAGACATCACCTTCGAGCCGCTCGGCCCCGACCGCTGCCGCATGGTCTGGCAGGTACACCTCGACCCGGCGCCGGCGCTGCGCCCGGTCGAATCACTGGTGATGCGACGCCTTTTCGAGCCGATGTTCGACTCGTTCGCCGCCGGACTCGCCGGATTCGCTCGCACACATAGTACTCGCGGGATGGTTTGACCATGGCGGCTAGTGAAGTTGGCGGTCCCAGTCTTGGGCCCATGCGGTGATCGGTTGCAAGCTGTGGATGAGTCGTTGTCCGATCGGTGTCAGCGAGTAGCCGTTCACGTGGTCGACGATGCCGGCCGCCGTGAGTTCATGGAGCCGACGGGTCAGCACGCTCGAGGAGATTTCGCCGCATGCCGTACGCAGTTCGCGGAAGGTCGGTGGGTGTGCGGCTCTGTCGAGTTCCCAGATCACTCGCAGGGTCCACCGCCGCCCGATCAGGTCGAACAGGGCCATGATCGGACGGCCGGTCGAGGAGCCGCGGACGGGATGTCCGGGTCGTGGCGCGTCGGTGGGCATGGCTATCCGGCCTGGCTGGGCAGAGGTGAATCCTGCAGCCGCCGTGCCATTTCCGCGATCGCGATGCGCAGGGTTCCCAACGGACGCAGGAACAACGTGACGTGTGTGATCCGATCGGAGGCGTCGCGTTCCTCGCGCAGCATGCCCTGCAAGTGGTGATCCTCGACCTGTGCGGTGAACGCGAAAACCCCGTCCCGTTCGGCTCTCCACTGGTTCGTCTCGGTGATACCACCGAGCACTGTCGAGATCAGTCCCAGCACGTGTGTGGCGTCCTCGCGCCCGTGATAGTCGGCGACCGGGCTGGTGAAGATCGCGTCGTCCGCAAGATGCTGTGCGAGGTCCTGCGAGCGGTCGGCTTGCCAGAAGGAGAGAACCACACTGTCGCTCATGCCTCTATTTTAGAGGCATGAGCGACAGTGTGGTAGGCGCTGGTCCGGCGGCCGCAACCGCGGCAGACGAACTCAGCGGCTCGCGCGCAGTATGCGGATCGCGCGCAGTGCGGGGGGCGGTTCGCCCTCGAAATTTTCGGATCCGTCGAGGTAGCCGGCGATGAGGTCGGGGGCGGAGTGGTCTTCGAGGTCGGTGAAGCCGAGGGCGCGCAGCTGTGCGGCGAGGTCGTCGGGCGTGAAGTAGCTGAACACGGGTTCACCGAGGCCGGCCAGCCGATCGGCGCGGGCCTGCTGGTGCGCACGGTCCACATCGGTGTCCGCGGGCTGCAGGTAGTCGAAGACCACCTCGACCGGCTGGGCCTGACCGGCGATGTATTCGAGAGTGGCGTGGGCGGCGTCGGGAGTCAGATAGAAGACGACGCCGAGCCACACGAAGACGGCCGGGTCCGTCCGTTCGAATCCGGTGGATTCCAACGCCGCTGCCAGCGTCTGGGTTTCGAAATCGACCGGCACGAAGGTCAACGTCTCGGGGCGGTCGATTCCGGCGGTAGTAAGGCGTTCGCGTTTCCACGCTTGGGTGGCGGGGTGGTCGACCTCGAAGACACGCAAGTCCGGGCGCGGATTGCGGTAGGCGAAAGTGTCCAGACCGGCGCCGAGGATCACGACCTGCCGCACACCAGCGGCGATGGCCGCGGCCACGGCGTCCTCGGCGAAGCGCGCGCGGGCGGCGAAGAACAGTCGGCGGGGCCGATCGCTGACCCCGTCACCGAGGTGATCGGTTGTGGGTGTCCTCTTTTCGGCCAGGTCCTCTGCGGTGACGCCGAGTAGACGTGCCGCCAGGGGGTCGGTGAAGATTTGTGGTCGGTCAGCGATCTGGTGATAGGCGCGGGCGTACGCGGTGATGAGCGCTGTACGGCTGGGTCCGTCGTTATCCATGTTCGACAACCTAGTCACGAGTGTGGCGCACGCTCTATGAATTACTCACGCTCACTCCGATCTGCGCACCCGCAACCCGATGATCACCTCGCGACTGGTTATCGCGATGTCCGACAACCGCCGCCGGTAACGGCTGTGAACCCGCCCGGAGCACCCCGCAGCCGGAACACGCCACCGGATCCTCACCGGTAGCAGCCTCGATCCGCACTGCCGAACCCGCCGCGCGCACCACCTCGATCCGCGCATATCCCTACCGAGGGTCAGGAGCCGTCGGATACACGGTCCAGAACGCTACCGTCGGCTATCGGCTATCGGCTATCGGCTATCGGCTATCGGCTATCGGCTATCGGCTATCGGCTATCGGCTGGACTACTCCGACCCCATATTTCCCATTAGCTGGGATCGGTACGGATCGAGCCAACCGGCCACCGCCCTCCAGTCGGCTGGGGTCATTCGAGCAAGAGGATGCGCCTCTGACTCGAGACAGTATGTGTGCAGGCGTCGACGCTGATCCGCTGCCGATAGCAGCGCTCTTCTGCATCGTGAGCAGAATCTGTTCGTTGTTGTATGGATGTTCTCGTCCATTGTTCTCCCGCCAGTAAATGCGCGAAGAGGATCGGAACCGGTTGTGTAGCGCTATCGAGACCGAGCCGATCAGTCGTCGGTTACGAGCACTGTGTCCATGTCCACGTAGCTGCGAACAACCATGCGAATCGGTGACGTCCAGGCGAGCTGGATCGACGCGCTCAGGATCCGGCGACGCTATCGCGCGTCGGCCATGCCATGTACGGCGAACTGTCGCGTGACGTGCGTGGCACGGCGACTCGCTGACGAGCCTGCCTGAGGGGTCATCGGTGCGAGATTGCTCGAGTTCGGAGCGGCCTCGACAATGCGCATGCGCAGTTCGCGTCGGCGATCTGACCTGAGGCGGAGCGTATTCCAGCATCGGCTGGTCGCGTCGGGTCGATTCTGTCGCACCATTGGCTGTGCAGTGTTCGCCAGCCTTCGGGGGCCGTGCGGGTCCACTTCTCTTGCAGCTCTGCCGCAGCCAAGGCGGGGTTCTCGCGCTCGACTTCGTTTTCCGCGTGTGCGGCCCGGTCGACCAGCGCGGTCCAGCGGTGGAAATCCTGATGGAGTGCCTGTTCGGCCTTCTTGTGCACTGTCAGCTCCTTAGGTGACGGTTGTCGTTGTTTCTGAACCTGCGCTTCTGGATGGTGCGCTCGGATACCACAAGTCGGATCTGTATATCGCGAGCGTTGCTGTGGGCGGTGACTGGTTTGTGACGTGTCACGGCTCCTGGCTCACCTTGATTAATTGATGCACCGCATCAGATTTCGATCTATCGGTACTCGAATGTGCCGATGCCCCTCGCTGTGCGTATTGACACAGCTACATGCTCGGTCGGCTGCATGTGCGGTAGGTGCGGCCACGGCTACCATGCCCGTGGCGCCGAGGGCGACGCCGATGCGTTCGCGATTCGCGCCGCAGCGCTGGGTTAGATGTCGGCAGTCAGACATTGTGCATCGATCTCTTGTACGGAAGGATCGGATTCCGACAGCGCGTAGGGCTGCACGGACCCTTGGAGAGAGCCGCTGAGGCTCGCCGATGGAGCGGTCTTCTGTTGTCGGATGCTCAACTCTCCGGCGTCACGCATTCGCGCGGCTACCATCCCGTCATCACGGGGCTGACCGCGGTGTCGGGTGGCCAACGTTTGATGTCGGCTTGGTCACAATTTAAGCACAGACGGTTAACTATGCACAGGGCAAGTAGGGACTTTTCTATCAAAAGCCGCAGGTCTGCCATGGCTTCGTCGCCCAACCAGCGAATTTGCTGACTGCATGTGATGCATGTCACATGCGATATCTATTGACGGTTACCTGACCCTCTGTGTCCGACTTCCGGCTCGACGGAGCGGATATGAATTCGCCACCTGAGTGTGGTGGCGTGGGCCGGCGGCGAGGGCTGAGGGCTCTGCAACGAGTCGGTGCTACGTCGGCATGGTCTATTGCCGTGCGATGTTGTCGCAGTGCGGGATTCAGCCACCGCTGTATTTTTTGGGGAGGCGGAACGCGCCGCACTCGCGGCGCCAACTGCACATCCACGGAGCCAACGGGTCCGCACCCGAACACAACAAGCGCGCACTCGAATACATCTCCTCAGGACAAGTGCCGGTGAAAGACCTCATCACCCATCGCATCCCCCTCGAAAACGTGCTGGACGCCTTCTCGATCGTCAAGAACGGCGCGGCCATCAAGGTGACCGTGGAGCCTTGAGCTGTCGGCGGCCTTCCGTGCCCGGCCGCGGGCCGGGGACGGAAGAAGCCCTCTGCGGTCCGTGTCGCGTCACGGACCCAGATGGGCGACCGTGCACACGGGTGTGCAGAAGGTCGATCGGACGGTGAAGAACACCGCACCATCGCGAGTTGCGGTGCGCCGCGATCGGAGATCACCCGGACGCCGCCTCCTCGAATAGGTCAAGGGGTGACCGGCCACGCCCGGAGTTGTTCCTACAACGGCTGAGATCACTATCGAACCGGGAACGTCCGGCAGTCCTACCGGCTTGCAGTACCTGCGACGTGTCCGTGGCCTTGGCAGCAGATGTCGGGTGTGTGCCGATTCGTCGGCGGGTACCCGCAAGTTGCGCGAGCACTGAGGTTGTGGCGCTGGAATCAGGTGCCGAACAGCGAGCGAGGTTGTCAGAGATGCCGCGGGCTGGTGCGGAGCGTGAATGCAGTGTGGCCTGTCCAGGCCCTGTGGCTGACAGGGGGTTTTCCGCCGCGCCGGTCGGTTGAGGCGGGAAATAGGTATACCGCGGGTCATTCGACCGTCGCCGGGCGCGTCTTTCCATCGCAGGCTGGAGCGGAACCTGTCAGCACCCTCTCGTGGAGGCCCGTATGTACCCGCCTGACCTGGAGAAAACTGCGAAGTGCCTCGGCGACGACAGCGGGCTGTGCGCGGATGACGTGTTGATGATTCACCGTTGCGTGCGGTGCGCCAAGCTGCTCGCGCCGATCACGTCCGGGTGTTCGTCCTGTGGATCCGGCGAGCTCGAGCGTGTGCCGTCCTCAGGTGCGGGCTCGGTCGTGTCGTGGCGGGTTGTCGACCGAGCCTCGACCGATCGGCCAGGTAGGTTGGTGCCGCTGACGATCGCGATCGTGGCGCTCGACGAGGGCCCTTGGGTCTACACCTCCCTGGAAGGGGAGATCCCCTCGTCGCCGGGCCGGTCCGTGCGCGTTCGATTCCAGCCCCATCCATGGGAGGACCGGTTCCCAGTCTTCGCGGTCAGCGCCGATCCCCGAAATTCGGCGTAGTGGCCCGCGACGCGCCTATCCGATCGAGACTGATCGATGCACCGCTCACCAGATCAATCTGTCTACCGAGGCCACTTTGCCACGGGTACGTCGGTGTCCAACCAGTGCCGTAGCGGGTGGGCCTGCTAGATAGCGTGCGCTGCGGCTCGGACCAGCGCCGCGACAGTTGCCACGCCGGGCGAGTTTTCCGATTCCCGTCGGGCCAGCATGAGATCGACCGTTTCCGGCTGCCGGAGTGGTCGGTAGGTGACGCCGTCCAGTCCTAGGCTGCGGACGGGTTCGGGGGCGAGGGCGACGCCGAGGCCGGCGGCTACGGAGACGGCGAGGGTGGCGGTTTCGCTGACTTCCAGGACGGGAGGTCGGAATCCGGCGCGGGCGCATGCGTCGAGCACCAGGTGGTGCATGGTGGATCGGTCGCCGGAGGGGTGGGTGATGAATGTTTCGCCGTCCAGGGCGGCGAGATCGACCGGATCGGTGTGGGCGAGTGGGTGGTTGACGGGGAGGACGGCGAGAAGGTGTTCGGTGCGCAGTGTTTCGAGCACGATGTTCGGCGCGTCGGGGCTCCGTGCGAGGAGGTGGTGGAGTCCTCGGGCTGGTCCCGGTTCGGAGCTCGGTTGGGGTCGGACCAGTGCCAGGTCGTATTCGCCGGTGGCCAGGCCGTCGAGCAGTTGCGGGGACAGCAGTTCGCCGCGCACTCGCAGGTCGATGTCGGGGAGTTCGGTGCGGACCATCCGGGTCAGGCGGGGGAGGACGTCGTAGGTGGCGGTGCCGATGAAGCCGACCGAGACGCGGCCTGCGCTGCCGCGGGCGAATGCCGCCATGTCGTCGGTGGCGCGTGCGCATGCCGCCTCGATCCGCCGGGCGTGTTCGGTGAAGCGTTCGCCAGCGGGGGTGATCTCGACGCGGCGGGTCGAGCGGTCGAACAGCTGAATCCCGAGTTGGGTTTCGAGTTGTTTGATCTGCTGGGACAGGGCGGGTTGGGCGATGTGGACGCGAGCTGCGGCCCGGCCGAAATGACGCTCGTCGGCGAGGGCGAGGAAGTAGCGCAGGGTCCGCAGGTCGAAGTCCACACAGCAATCCTATCGCCGCTACTTATCAATGCGCGTTAAATGAGTATTGGACTGCATCAATCGAGGTGTTTACCGTCGAGGCGTGACCGATTCCTTCGTCTATGCCGCGGCGCGTACGCCGTTCGGGCGTTTCGGGGGTGCGCTGGCCGATCAGCGCCCCGATGATTTGGCCGCCGCGGCCCTGTCCGGTGTGCTCGCCAAAGCACCGCACCTGTCTCCTGATGCGGTGGGGGATGTGATCTGGGGGTGTGCGAATCAGGCCGGGGAGGACAATCGCAACGTCGGCCGGATGGCGGTGCTGCTGGCCGGGCTGCCGACCGGGGTGCCGGCGACCACGGTGAACCGGCTGTGTGGCTCATCTTTGGATGCGGTGATGAGCGCCTCGCGGATCATCGAGGCCGGTGACGCGGAGGTGGTGGTGGCCGGGGGTGTGGAGTCGATGACGCGGGCGCCGTGGGTGCTGCCGAAGCCTTCGCGGGCCTTTCCTGCCGGGAACGTCACCGTGGTCTCTACCACGCTGGGCTGGCGGCTGGTCAACGACAGGATGCCTGCGGAGTGGACGGTGTCGCTGGGTGAGTGCAACGAACAGCTCGCGCAGTTTTTCGGGATTTCCCGTGCCCGCCAGGACGAGTTCGCTTCCCGCTCACACCTTTTGGCGGACGCGGCGTGGGATGCGGGTTTCTACGACGACCTCGTGATCGCGGTCGGTGGCCTGGCCCGCGACGAGGGCATCCGTCCCGGCTCCACTGCCGAGAAGCTGGCCGGATTGAAACCGGCGTTCCGGGATGGCGGGTCGATCACCGCCGGGAACGCTTCGCCGTTGAACGACGGCGCGGCCGCGGTCCTGCTCGCGAGCGACTCAGCCGAGTTGGGTATCGATCCGCTGGCGCGGGTCGCGGGCCGGGGGACGTATGCGCTGGATCCGCAGGATTTCGGCTTTGCGCCGGTGGAGGCGGCGAACCGGGCGCTGGCTCGCGCGGGGATCGGCTGGGCCGATGTGTCCGCGGTGGAACTCAACGAGGCTTTCGCGGTGCAGTCGCTGGCTTGCGTGGATGCCTGGCTCACGCAAGGGCTGGCCGACCCCGAGATCGTCAATGCCAAGGGCGGGGCCATCGCGATCGGGCATCCGCTGGGTGCTTCGGGCGCGCGGATCGTGGGCACCTTGGCGCACCGTCTCATCGAATCCGGGCAGCGGTGGGGTGTGGCCGCGATCTGCATCGGTGTCGGTCAGGGATTGGCGGTCGTGCTCGAGAACATGCGGGAGGTGTGGTGATGGTGGAGGTCTGTGCGACGACCGCGGCGGCGGTCGCCGGAATCGCCGACGGCAGTACTGTGCTGATCGGCGGTTTCGGTATGGCGGGCATGCCCGTGCAGCTCATCGAAGCGCTCATCGAGCAGGGCGCGACCGATCTGACGGTGGTGTCGAACAACGCGGGCAACGGCGACACCGGCCTCGCCGCGCTGCTGGCCGCCAAACGGGTGCGCAAGGTGATCTGCTCATTCCCCCGTCAGTCCGACTCGTGGGTCTTCGACCGCCTCTACCGGGCTGGACAGATCGAGCTCGAGGTCGTGCCGCAGGGTACCCTCGCCGAACGCATCCGGGCGGCGGGTGCGGGGATCGGCGCGTTCTTCTGCCCCACCGGCGTCGGCACCCAACTCGCCGCAGGTAAGGAGACCCGCGAGATCGACGGCCGCGCTTACGTTCTGGAGTATCCCCTGAGCGGGGACGTCGCCCTCATCGGCGCCTATCGGGCCGACCGAATGGGCAACCTGGTCTACCGCAAGACCGCCCGCAACTTCGGCCCGGTCATGGCGACCGCCGCCACCACGACCATCGTCCAAGTCCAAGAGATCGCCGAAACCGGCGCGCTCGATCCCGAAGCGGTCGTCACCCCCAGCATCTACGTCGACAAGGTGGTCGCGGTATGAACACCGGCCCGCTCAGCAAGGATCAGATCGCGGCCCTGATCGCCGAGGACATCCCGCCCGGCGCGTATGTCAACCTCGGCATCGGCCAGCCCACCACCGTCGCCGACCACCTGCCCGCCGGTTCCGGCGTGGTGCTGCACACCGAGAACGGCATGCTGAACATGGGCCCCGCAGCGGTGGGTGACGACATCGATCCCGACCTCACCAACGCGGGCAAGATCCCCGTCACCGAGCTCCCCGGAAGCGCCTACTTCCACCACGCCGACTCCTTCGCCATGATGCGCGGCGGGCATTTGGATGTGTGCGTGCTCGGCGCCTTCCAGGTCTCCGCGACCGGTGACCTGGCGAACTGGCACACCGGCGCACCCGACGCCATCCCCGCGGTCGGCGGCGCGATGGACCTGGCCATCGGAGCCAAGCAGATCTTCGTGATGATGACGCTGTTCACCAAAGACGGCACCCCCAAACTCGTCCCGACCTGCACCTACCCCCTCACCGGAGTCGGCTGCGTATCCCGGGTCTACACCGACCTCGCGGTCTTCGACATCGAACCCGACGCAGTCGTCGTGCGCGACACCTTCGGCATCACACTCGAGGAGCTGGCGCGCCGCTTGGACGTGCCCCTGCGAGGCCGACGAGTAACGGCCTGACCGGAGTCACGTCCGGTCTTCCGGCTTCCCGAGTTGTGACCGCCGCAAGACAGCGTGTCACCGATCGCCGGCCGACCACGCGCGCGGTCCTGGAACGAACGGTCGCATCAGCGTTCACCAGGCACCAGCTTCCGGTGGACCGTTCAGCACCGGGAAAGAGGTCAAGTCCGAATGCATGGTTTAGCGGATGGTGGTCCGCGTCAGGGCCAGGCGTGGCACTGACCAGACGTGAACGCCAGGTCGCAGAGCTTATCGCCCAAGGCGGCACCAACAAACAGATCGCCGCCGAACTGGTGATCTCTCAACGCACCGCCCAGGGCCACGTCGAGCACATCCTCACCAAGCTCGGATTCACCTCCCGCGCTCAGATCGCGGCGTGGATCGCAGAAGGCACCGATCGACAAAATCAGTGAGCGCCTCGACCAGTTGTCGGTGTGCTGTACCTAAAGCAAGGTCGATACTCGGACACGCCCCACGCTAGGGATGTGTTGAGCGCTGGTGTTCCGCGCCTGAAATCCGTTGATTGATTCTAGGATTGCCGCGATCGCGGTCCGCCACGGCGAACACGTCGTGCAGGCGCATGCCGGTGCCGGTCCATCGGGACGTCCTGGAACGCTGGGCCCGCGGCGACGAGGGCGAAAGTATGAGATTTTGACTGGCTCGGGTCGAATCCGGCCCCATGCCGATGAACGAGAAAACCCCTTCCGACGCTGTTCGGAAGGGGTTTCCTGTGTCGGGCTGACAGGATTTGAACCTGCGACCACTTGACCCCCAGTCAAGTGCGCTACCAAACTGCGCCACAGCCCGTTGCGTCCGCTGTGCGGGCGCTCGAAGAGATTACCGCACGAGGCTGGAGGGGTGCTAATCGGCTGGTCAGAGGGGGTTGAAGGGTTGGGCTGGCCGGGGTGGATCGCCGGTCGGGGAGGAGTGGGCGGTCAGCGGTAGTCGTCCACGTGGTCTACGGCCCATTGGGCGAAGGTGCGGGCGGGTATGCCGGTGACCGACTCGGAAGTGGGGCCGACCGGGCTCGGTTCCGAGCCGGCCTTCGCCCACATGTCGAGGACGGGGCGGTAGTAGACGTCGGCTGCTTCCTCATAGGTCAGTTCGATCAGTCGGACCGGCTCGCCCAGGGCGGCGGCGATGGCGGCGACCTGCTGGTGGTGCGACAGGGATTCGGGGCCGGTGAGCGGGTAGGTCTTGCCCGCGTGGGAGGAGTCGTCGAGCGCCGCGATGGCCGCGTCGGCGATATCGGCCTCGTGGATGGGGGTCAGGTGCAGGTCGGGGAAGGGGACGCGGACGACGCGCTCGGCCCTGATGGTGGGAAACCAGGTGCGGGCGTTGGCGGCGAAGGCTCCCGGCCGCAGGACGGTCAGCGGCAGGCCGGATGCTCGCAGCGGGTTCTCGACCGCGAGATGCCTTGCGCCGATGGGGTTCTGGTCGTTCTCCGCCGCGATGGACGACAGCAGCACGACGTGGGCGACACCAGCGGCCTCGGCGGCGTCGATGAAGTTGCCGATGCCTTCCGCGGCGGCGTAGCAGAAGACCTTGTCCACGCCCGCGAGCGCGGCGGTGACCGATTCCGGGTCGGTCAGGTCGAGTCCGACGAGTTCGACATCGTCCGGCACGGTGGTCTCGGCGGGACGAGAGCTGGCCGCGCGCACCGGTTTTCCGGCCGCGCGCAGCTGGTCGACGACGGTCCGGCCGACGATGCCGCGAACGCCGGTGACGAGGTAGGTCATGAAATATCTCCTTCGGAACGGGAATCGGTGAGATGGGCGAGAATGCGGCGCAACTGTTCGCCGTAGCGCTGCTCGAATTCGGCGGTCCGGGCCTCCACGCCGAACAGTTCGCGAACCTGGACCGGCAGCAGCAGTGGGGCGATGACCATCCCTATCACCGCGAGCTGGAACGCGGCCGGGTCGAGGTCGGCGGCGACCTCGCCGCGCTCTTGCCGGCGCCTGGTCTCGGCGATGTCGGTCTCGGAGATCGGGTGCGTACCGGTCGGCGCGGCATCGGACAATCCCCGCCACATGAGCAAGCGGATGCCGCGGGGGTCGCGCAGACCATCGCGGAGATAGTTCGTGACCACCTCCGCCAACGGCAGCGCCGGATCGCTGAAGGCGGCCTCACGCTCCAGCCAGTTCTGCTGGAGCGCCCGGTAGAGACCTTCCTTGCCGCCGAAGTAGTAGGTGATCAACTGCTTGTTGACACCGGCCCGCTGGGCGATGTCACCCACCCGGGCACCGGCGTAGCCCTTGGCGGCGAACTCCTCCAAAGCCGCCTCGAGCAGGCAGCGTTTGGTGCGTTCGGCGTCGCGGACGCGGTGAGCGGGATCAGGTGTGCGGTGTGTCGCCACATACCCAGATTAGGCCAGTATTTTACAACTGGCTAATTGTTTTAGACGCTCGGTGGATAGTCGAGGTGCGTTGCCTCGCACCGCGACCCGCCCCATCGCTGTCAAACGAACGCCAGGGGCGGAGACGCCGGAAAGGTCACCGGAACGGCCGCCGGTGCGCGGTGGAAGGAGCTCGGCAGCCACTCCAGTTCGTCGGCGGGGACCGACAGCCGGATCTCCGGAAGGGCGTCCAGCAGTTGGTCGAGCGCTTCCTGGACGATGACCATGGCGACCGACTGGGCAGGACAGGTGTGTGGCCCGGCGCCCCAGGCCAGGTGCGACCGGTTGCCCTGGCGCTCGCCCGCCACCGCCGCGGGATCGTTGTTGCACGCCGCCAAACCGATCAACACCGGTTGGTGCTGGGGCAGCCACACATTCCCGACGATCTGCGGCTGGTTCGGGTATCGCACGCAGGAATTCGCAGTGGGAGGATCGGTGAACAGCACCTCGTCGATGGCGTCCCGGGTGGACAGCGCTCCGCCGAGCAGTTCGCCGCCGAATCGTTCATCGGTCACCAGCAACAGCACGGTGACCGCGATGAGGTTCCACGTCGGTTCGGCGCCCGTGGTGTACAACGAGGCCATCTGCTGCACGAGTTCGGTTTCGCTCAACCGAGCCGGATGCTGTACCAGCCAGGACGCCACATCCGCCGCGGGCGCCGCGCGTTTGGCCGAGATCACCTCGAGCATCGCCGCGGCGAGCGTTCGATGGCTCGCCTCCGCCGAGGCCGCGTCGGCGGCGTCGCGCAGGCTCATCATCGCCGTGTAGGCGTTCTGCCGGACCTCCGGCGGGAATCCCAATACCTCTTCCAGCACCCTGACGGTGAGCGGGATCGCGTACTCGCTGAGCAGATCCGCCGAACCGGCCGCGCAGAAACCGTTGATCAGCGACAGCGCGGTGCGTTCCACGGTGTCGCGCAGCGTGTGCAGGTCGATGCGATCGAGGCTGCCGGTGACGGCGTTCCGGTAGCGAGCATGCTCCTCTCCCGCCGTTCGCGACGCGTCCGGCCGCCAGCGCATCGCCCACGGCACCGGACATCCTTCCGGCACGTTCTGTTCCCATTCGCTGGGATCGGCCGAGAAATGCACGGCGTCGGTGAGCACGTCCAATGCCGTGCGGTAATCGATGATCAATGTCGCGGGCACCTCCGGCGCTACTTCGACCGGGACGAGCGGGCCGTGATCGCTGCGCATCCGCCGGTATGCGGCGTGCGGGTCGGCCGCGAACTCGTTCGAATACAGCTTCATCCTCGCGCACCGTGGCGATCGAAGGGCAGCGCAAGAGACGAGGGATCAGTCAAGACAGGCTCCTGGAAGGAAATGCACGATCGAGAGCGGGATCCGCGCGACTTCTCTGGCGTACGCGAATCCGGCCCTGCGCGGAATAGCCGGGTCGGCTACCGAAGGAAAGCGTGTGCGAGAGAACGACGACACGCAGTGGGTGAAAATAGTCGCAGGCCTGCCGATCGGATCGTGAATCCTGGTGATCCGTGTACCCGGTGCCACCTCGACACTTCTGAACTCCCCTGCTTACGCCGCCGGCATTCGGTGCCACGGCCGAACCCGGCCGTCATACCGACCGGTCCGCCAAAACTGTTCGACCGCAGCGTAATTCGACTAACGGGGGGAGCATACCGAGGTCTGTCGTCCTTCGCAGCGCGAGCAATTCGAGACAGTCATGCCCCGCGAGACATTCGCCTCCGCGACGTTCTGCCCGGGCATGAATATTTGTAAACGCATCTCTAACAAAGCGTGAACTGATCACCCCCCGACGTGGTGCGTCAAACCATGACACTCGTGGGCGACGACTGCGCAGGGGCCTGCACGACAGTCAATTTCGAACGTTTGCGCAGCGTGAATCCCAGCGTCTCGTACAAATGGATCGCCGACGTATTGCCGGCGGAAGCGTGCAGAAACGGTGTCTCACCCCGCGCGCGGATGCCCGCGCCGACCGCGCGGACCAGGCGCGTAGCGAAGCCGCGGCCACGGAATCCGCCGTCGGTGCACACGGCGCTGATCTCGGTCCAGCCCGGCGGGTGCATGCGCTCTCCGGCCATCGCCACGAGTCTGCCGTCGACCCGCAGCCCCAGATAGGTGCCCATCTCGATGGTCCGTGGAGCGAATGGGCCGGGTTGGGTGCGAGCGATCAGCTCGAGGATCTCGGGCACGGCCGCCGCGGTGAGCCGTTCCAGTTCCGGGTCGTGGGCGACGCGCAGGGCGGTGCCGTCCATCTGCACCGAGTCCATGTGGTTCAGGACCGTCCAGCCGTCGGGCGGCACGTGGCCGTAGCCGCGCAACGCGGTGCTGCCGCCCGGCCCGAGAAGTGTGGCCAGATCGGCCCAGTCTCGTTCGTCCAGCACCGGCGGGTGGCCGACGAACCTGGCGACCTCCGGGTCGTAGCGGCCGATCCGGCCCACCCAGCCGGCGAACCGGCGGTGTTCGCCACGCAGCGACGCCCGCACCGGGTCGTCGAGCGGGTGTAGCGAGGTATCGACGTCGACAATCGAATCAGTGGTCACCGCGCACTCCTCCACAACAGCGTCCGACGAGAGAACGTTAGCGAGGCGCACGATCACCCGACACGGGTTGCGCTCACCGCGATTCCGATGCATCGACCGCGTGGAGGCGCGGGCGGGTCATCGCGCGTGTGTCGAAACCATCGACGTCTGCGGCGTATTCGCGCCGGTGCGGAAGTCGGGCGCGAACGCCGCCACTGTCGCCAGGGCCGAGGCCGCGAAGCACAGCAGCACCGCCCAGCCCAGTGACGCCGACGACGCGGTTCCACCGAATGCCAGTAGTACGCCGGTGGTCAGGGCGATGCAGAATGTGGCCGACAGCCGCTGCGTCAACTGCAGGAAGGACGCGGCCACCCCGTGCAACGACGAGGGGGAGAACGCCAGCGTCACCGCCCGCAGCGGCGGCTCCACCACGCCGCTGGTGAGACCGCAGGCGACTTGGATCGCGGCCAGCACGAGGAACAGTGTCGTGGCGGCGGTCGCCGCCATGCAGGCGGTTTGGACGACGAGCCCGTAGGCTACGACCACGGACCCGTGCACCGCGAAAAGCCGTTGCCCCCAACGCGCCGCGAAGATCCGGGCCAGCGCGGAGGGAATCAGTGCCAGCGCGACCACCAGTGCGGGGATCTTGTGGACCTGGAGGAAGTACACCGTCTTCACCGTGGTGAACGCGAGCATCGATCCGAACCACAGCAGCGCCACCACATTTCCCGTGACGTAGCCCCGGGAACGCATCAACGGCGGCGCGAACAGCGGCAGACGGCCGCGGCGGGCGTATGCGCGCTCCCAGAGGGCCAGTCCGATGACGAGAAGTCCGCTCGCGACGACGATGGCGGCGACCGCTGGGGCGGGGAGACCCGGATCGATGACGGGGATCGTGACGATGACGACGAGCAGTCCGAGCGCCGCGATCCCTGGGAGGTCCAGATCGGTCGAGCGGCGCCCACGGACGTCGCGAGGGAGCCCGCGGAGGCCGAGCGCGACCGTCGCGAGCGTGAACGGCACGGGCAGCACCAGTACGGCGCGCCAGCCCAGATCCGGCGGCAGCATCCAGAGTGCCGTTCCGGCGAGGACCGGCCCGGCGATCGCGGCCAGCGCGCCCGCGGTGGTGTACGCAGCGAGAGCGCGCAGGCGGGCGGCTCCGGTGAAGACGTCCTGGATGACGCCGAGCACCTGCGCGCTGATCACCCCCGCGCCGAAGCCCTGCACCAACCGGCCCGCGATCAGCGGCCACGCGCCGGGGGCGAACGCGGAGACGACGGCGCCCACGAGGAACAGCCCGAGTCCGGCGACGAACAGGTTGCGGCGGCCGTACGCGTCGCCGAGCCGCCCGGCGGGGGCGAGCCCGAGGCCGAAGGTCAGCGAGTACGACGCCAGGTACCACTGCACGTCCGAGTTCGCCAGACCGAGCGTCGACCGCACGTCCGGCGCCGTGAAAGCGACCGCCGCGGAGTCGAGCAGCGTCGCGAAGCCCGCCCCCAGGCAGCACCAGAGAGCGGCAGCCCGATCGCGGATGACCGGTGGGCGGGTGACCGAGGATTGCGGTGAGTGCCTCAACTCGGCACCTGTCCCGCACCACCGTGCGGCCTGATCCGGCCGCCGGTGGTCGTCGCATGCATGCCGGAAGTATCGAGCCGCGACGAATCGATCGGAAGCTTTAGGATCGCCCCGATCTCATGGCCGATGCCCGGCAGGCGGGCCGGAGAGGCGCCGAATCACACGCTTTCTTGACCTGTCGGTCGAAAACTATTACGGTTCAGGTCATGGGCAGGCCGCGCAACTTCGATCCGGACACGGTGGTGGAGCGGGCCATGGAGGCGTTCTGGACCCATGGGTACGCCAACACCTCGCCCGCGCAGCTGGCCGAGGCCACCGGGGTCGGCAAGGGGAGTCTCTACCACGCTTTCGGTAGCAAACGCGCGTTGTTCGACCAGGCTTTGGATCGCTACGACCGGCTCGGTGCCGAGCTGGCCGCCGAGATCCTGTCCCGCCCGGGTTCCACTCGCGACTGTCTGGCCACGTTCCTGTGCGGTCTGGTGGATTCCGACCTGGCCCAGCCGGTTCGGCGCGGCTGCTTGGCGGTGAACACCGCCATGGAACTGGGCGGACACGACCCGGAGATCACCCGCGCGGTCCGCGCCATGCAGGACCGTGTGATCGGAGCGTTGGAGGCTCGCATCGATCAGGGGCGGCGCGACGGTGACGTGCGCGCCGGGGCCGACCCTCGGGCGGCGGCCGAATTCTTGATGAACACCATCGTCGGCCTGCGAGTGATGGCCAAGACCTACGATGCGCCCACGTTGCATCGCGTCATCGATACCGCTTTGACCAGCCTCTGAATTCCGATGCCCGACCGTCGGCCCGCTTGCTGCCCACATTGTTGACCTGTAGTTCAAGAAAGAAAGGTTCCCTCATGGATCTCGAACTGTCCGGCAAGACCGCCGTCGTCACCGGCGCCGGTCGCGGCATCGGCCTTGCGGTGGCGGAGGCGTTGACCGCCGAAGGTGTCCGGGTGGTCGGCGCCGCGCGCACCATCACCCCCGAGCTCGAAAAGGCCAGTGTCGCGGCCGTTCCCGTCGACCTCTCCACTTCCGAGGGGGCGACTCGGTTGATCGATGCCGCCCTCGAAGAACTGGGCGGCGTCGATATCGTGATCAACAACGTCGGCGCGGTGAACGCCGCGCGCCTGGAGTTGGGCGGATTCCTCGAGGTCGATGATGCGCAGTGGCGCGAGCTGTTCGACCTGAATCTGTTCAGCGCGATCTGGGTCACCCGTGCGGCCCTGCCGAGCCTGCTGGAACGGCGCGGCTCGATCGTCACCATCTCATCGATCAACAAGCATCTGCCCGCCGCGGGCCCGGTCGGTTACAGCGAGGCCAAGGCCGCGTTGACCGCGCTCACCAAGCGGCTCAGCGAGGAGTTCGGGCCGCGCGGAGTGCGGGTCAACACCGTCTCTCCCGGCGTGGTCGGCACGCCGCTGTGGCGTGGACCCGACGGTGTCGGCGCTAAGTTCGCTGCCGCGCAGGGGCTTTCGCAGGAGGAACTGCTCGCGGCCGTGCCCGAGCAGTTCGGCATCGCCTCCGGCCGGATCAGCGAGCCGGAGGAGGTCGCCGCTCTCGTCGCCTTCCTCGCGTCACCGAAAGCCGCGAATATCGTCGGTGCGGACTACGTCATCGACGGAGGCACCTTGAAGATCGCCTGACGAGGTCCGCGGCGGGAGTGCTCTCGTGCTCCCGTCGCATGGTCTTCCGCGTCGAATACGTTCGCGCACTTGGTATCACGAGCTTCGCCGGTATCTGTCGCGTCCGGAAGCGTCAGCATGTAGCGTGGCTGGTCGGACGGCGCGGATAGGAGCGGACTGGTGCGTGTCCATCATTTGGATGCCGGGGGAACCCGTCCCTTCGGAGGCCGTTTGTTCGACGGCCGGCCGGGGTTTCGGCGTACGGCCGCCGGAGCTTGCCACTGTTTGTTGATCGAGCACTCCGCTGGATTGGTCCTGGTCGACACGGGTTACGGCGAGCAGGCGCTGTCGCGGCCGGATGTCTGGGTGGGGCGTCAACTCATCCGGCAATCGAATCCGGTTCTGGACCAGCCGATCGCACGGCAGGTCGAGGCGCTGGGCTTCTCCCGCGACGATGTCCGCGACGTCATCGTCACGCACCTCGATCTCGATCACGCCGGTGGCCTCGCCGATTTCCCGCAGGCCACCGTGCATGTGCACCGGGCGGAACTCGATGCCGTCGCGGGCCCCTTCGGCAGGCGCGAGAAGTTGCGGTATCGGCCGGTGCAATTCGAGCACGGACCCGAGTGGTCGGTGTACGACGAAACCGACAGCGACGCGGAGCGCTGGTTCGGGTTCCAGGCGGTGCGTGAACTGCGGGGGCTGCCGCCGGAAATCCTCATGGTTCCGCTGGCCGGACACACGCGCGGTCATGTCGGCGTCGCGGTCGACACCGGAAACGGCTGGCTGTTGCACGCCGGTGACGCATACACCTATCACGGGCAGATGCGTGCGAAGCCGTCGATGCCGTTGGGCACGCGAATCTTCCAGTGGTACGTGGACACTCGGCGACAGTCCCGCATCGAGAATCAGCAGCGGCTACGGGAACTCGTCCACGACAACGGCGACGCGGTGACGGTCTTCTCCGCCCACTGTGCGACGGAGTTCGAACGACTTCGCGGTTGACACCCGACGCCCGGAGCGGTACGCGCCTATGATCCGACACCGAAGGATCGGTGCGACGGCCGGCGCCGAAGGCCGGGTTCAGCGCCGGGCGATCGCCCGCGCCACGCTGCGGAAGAGTTTGCGCCGAAGGCTCGTCCGTGCCCTGGCGAGCAGCGGTGGCTCCGGCGCCGGTGCGGTCGCACCGAAGCGGGGGAAGAGCGCGATGGCATTGTCGCGCTGGATGTTTCGCCGCGTGCTGTCGTCACATCCGGGAAAAGTGTCGAGCCCGGCGTTGAAATAGTGGACCGCGGGTTCGGGCGCGAAGGGCCAGTCGCTGCCGTAGAGCACGTGCCCGGGTTCGGCGAACGCGAGCAGGGACGGCAGTGCCGCCGCGCTCGCCGACAACGCGGTATCGAAATAGAACCCGGCGAAGTCGTCCAGGATGTCCAGCGGGCTGCGCCCGGTGTCGTTGAAGATGGCCAGTGCCATGCGGTGTGCGGCGTAGGGGACGAACCCGCCTGCGTGGGCGAGGACGAAGCGGACGTTGGGATACCGCCGCCGAATGCCATTGCGTACGAGCAGGTACGCCGCGCGGGTGGTGTCGAGCAGGAAATCCGCGGCGAATGGCGCGACGCCCGGCACGGCGGGCGCGGGCAGGTCCGCGGGGTGGACGAACGCGACGGCCGATCGCCGGTCCAGCACCCGGAAGAGGTCGTCCTGCCCGTCCTCGCCCAGATAGGTCCCCGCCGCGTTGCCGAGCAGCACGACGCCGTCGGCGTGCAGGTCGTCGAGGGCGCGTCGAGCCTCGTCGGCGGCAGCGGTGACGTCGGGCATGGCGAGGGTTGCGAAGAACCCGAACCGGTCGGGTTCGGCCTGCGCCAGCGCGGCGGTGTAGTCGTTGACCGAGCGGGCGAGTGCGGCCGCCTGTGCCGGGTCGGCCAGGAACGTGGTGCCGGGCGTCGACACCGACAGCACCGCCGAAGCGATCCCGGCCCGCGTCATCGACGCACGCGCCGCCTCGGGACTCCACTCGGGCAGTGCACGCCCGCCCGGGGCGGTCACACCGTGCACCCGAAGCGCTTCGGCATAGTCCGGCGGGATCAGGTGCTGATGCACGTCGATGCGATTCATGGGGTTTAGCAGTCCTTTCTCCGGGCGCACCGGGCTCGAAGAGGTCCGGACCCTCACTCTGGCGCACCCTCGGGTCGTTGCGCAAGCAATTCTGATGATTTCATCATTGTTGCTTGACAGACTATTTCTACATAACTGATGATTGCATCAGATCAACGATCTGGGAGGTAGTGGTGACAACCGACAGTGCCGCCGAGACCGGGCGGATGATCCGGGTCGGCAATCGAGACATCTTCTACAGCGAAGCCGGCGCGGGCGCCGCCGTGGTGCTCTTGCACGGGGGCGGACCTGGAGCCAGCGGCAGGTCGAACTACTCCCGCAACATCGAGGCGCTGGCCCGGCGTTTCCGGGTGATCGTTCCGGACATGCCCGGCTACGGGCGCTCGACCAAGCGCATCGACCAGTCCGATCCGTTCGGCGACTTGGCCGCGGCGGTCGGTGGGTTGCTCGACGCCCTCGATATCGACTCGGCACACCTGATCGGCAACTCCTACGGGGGAGCGGCGGCGTTGCGGTTGGCCATGGACCGACCCGAGAAGGTGCGGAAACTGATCCTCATGGGCCCCGGTGGGGTGGGCACCACGCGCGCGTTGCCGACCAAAGGCTTGCAGTCGCTGCTGTCCTATTACGGCGGTGACGGCCCGAGCCGGGCCAAGCTGGCCGAGTTCATCCGCGAGTATCTGGTTCACGATGCCGGCGGTGTCACCGAGGAGATCATCGACGACCGTTATCGGGCCAGTCTCGATCCCGACGTGCTCGCCGATCCGCCCTTGCGGCGTCCCTCGGGACCGTCGGCATTGCGAACGCTGTGGCGCATGGATTTCACCCGCGACGCCCGGTTGCCGGGCGTGCGCAATCCGACGCTGGTGATCTGGGGCGCCGAGGACAAGGTGAACCGGCCCGACGGTGGGCGCATGCTCGCCGAGCGGATGCCCAACTGTGATCTGTACCTGGCGGCGGAGACCGGCCACTGGGTGCAGTGGGAGCGCGCGGAGCTGTTCAACGCGCTGGCCGTCGCGTTCCTGGGAGCGGCGTGATGAGCGAGCGCACGGGCCGGGCAACCGGTGGGTCGGTGTTCGGCGCGGTGCATCTGGGCTATGTCGTCGTGCATTCGCGGCGGCTGGCCGACTGGCGCCGGTTCGGCGGGTTGGCCATCGGGATGCACGTCGACGAACTGGACACCGACATGTTGCGCTTCCGTCTGGACGACCACGCCTGCCGCTTCCTCATCCGGCACGGCACGGCCGAGGACGTCACCGCGCTGGGCTGGCAGGTGGACGACCACGAGACCTTCGACCGCATCCTTGCCCGGGTGAGCGACCGCGGCGTGCCGATCGAGGAAGGCACCGCCGAGCAGGCGGCCGCGCGCGGCGTGCAGCGCCTGTGGCGCTTCCCCGGCCCCAAGGGCATCGCCACCGAAATCTTCACAACGCCGGTGACCAGTCCGGAACCCTTGCGGATGCTCAGTTCCGGCTGGGTCACCGGCGAGGCGGGGATGGGCCACGTGGCGATCGTCTCCCGTGAACCGGAGTCGATGCGCGGCTACTACGACACGGTGATCGACGCGCGGTTGACGGACTACATCGACGAAAACTTCTCCGGCTTGACGATGAAGATCCGGTTCTTGCGAGTGAACGAGCGTCACCATTCGATCGCGATCGCGAACCTGCGCGGGATGAAGATCGATCCGCTGCGAACTCGGGTGCAGCACATCAATATCCAGTCCGCGAGCCTGGAGGACATGCTGGCCGCGTTCGGCCGGGTCACCGATCTGGGTTTCCGGATGGCGTGGTCGGTCGGCCAGCACACCAACGATCGCGAATTGTCGTTCTATTGCGTGACGCCGTCCGGTTTCGAGCTGGAGGTCGGCTGGAATCCGGTGGTGATCGGCCCGGAACTGGAATCGACCTGGGAACCGAGCACCTATCAGGGCATCAGCATCTGGGGCCACACCACGGTGGGGGAGACGGTGCTGGACAAGTTCGCCCAGTTCCGGCAAGCCCTGCGGACCATCAGGACTCCGGAACCCACTGTCGCCGAACTGACGGGAGGACTGTCGCGATGAGCGACTTCGATGTCGATGTGGTGGTGGTCGGCCTCGGCCCGACCGGTTTGACCCTGGCCAACCTGCTGGGACGGCGAGGGGTGCGAGTGCTGGTGCTGGAGCGGGAGCCGGAGTACTACGGGATGGCCCGCGCGGTGTACACCGATGACGAAGGCATGCGGGTCTTCCAGACCGCCGGGGCCGCGGACGAATTGGCGGCGGACATGAACGTCGATTCGACCGTGCAGTGGGTGCGCGGGGACGGCTCGGTGCTGGCGCAGTTCCATCAGACCGACCGGCCGCTGGGCTGGCCCGTGGTCAACTTCCTGTACCAGCCGTATCTGGAGAACACGCTCGAACGGGCACTCGACCGCTATCCGCACGTCACGGTGCGGCGCGGTCGCGAGGCGGTCGACTTCGACCAGGATGCCGACGGCGTGCACGTCGAGCACGCCGAATGCCGGGGTACGGGCTACGGCAAGCGCCCGGCGGACACCGATCCGCGCACGGCCGAACGGGTGCGGGCGAAGTTCCTGGTCGGCTGCGACGGCGGCCGGAGCGTGGTGCGCACCAAGCTCGGTATCGAGATGTCCGGCACCAGTTTTCCGGAACGGTGGCTGGTCGTCGATCTGAGAGCCCGTGACGGTGTCGATGCGTTCCGGCATCTGCCGTATTTCAACTTCGTGTGCGACCCGGAACTGCCGATCGTGTCCTGCCCGCAGCCGGACCGGCATCACCGGTTCGAGTTCATGCTGTCGGAATCCCAGACCAACGAGGAGATGGAGGACCCGGAGACCGTACGCCGCTACATCGCACGCTTCGTCGACCCGGACGAAGTGGAGGTGCTGCGCAAACTCGTCTACACCTTCAACGCGGTTGTCGCCGATCGCTGGCGCGACGGGCGGATCCTCGTCGCGGGCGACGCCGCGCACATGACCCCGCAGTTCATCGGTCAAGGCATGAATTCCGGAGTGCGCGATGCGGACAACCTGTCCTGGAAGCTGACCGCGATCATCGAACACGGTGCGGCGCTGGACATCCTGGACAGCTACGAGTCCGAGCGGAGGCCGCACGCGAAGGCGATGATCGATCTGTCGGTATTGAACAAGCAGATCGTCTCGCTCGACAACAAGCTGCTCGCGGCGGCCAGGGACATCGGGCTCACCACCGCGCTGCGGGTGCCGGGGCTCGGCGGCTGGATCCGCGGCGCGAAAATGAAACCGCGGCCGCGCTTCCGTCGCGGCGCCTACCTCGGTCTGCCCCGGCGCGTGCTGCGTGGTATCGAGGGAACCCTTGCCCCGCAACCGGACATCCGCGACTACAACGGACGTCACCGGCGCTTGGACGAGGCGTTGGGCATCGGATTCGCGGTCCTGGGTTACGGCACCGATCCGCGCCGGGCCTTCGGGCCGGAGCAATTGGCATTCCTGCGTGGTCTCGACGCCGCCTTCGTCACCGTGTATCCGCTCGGTGGACGCCCGCAGGGCAAACCGGGCGACGGCCGCGACGACGTCACCGACATCGAAGACCACACCGGCACTCTGACCCGCTGGTTCGGCAAGGCCGGACTGCGCCCCGGCGGCGTCCTCGTGCTGCGCCCCGACCGATTCGTCTTCGGCGCCGCCGCGGCCGGGCACGGCGCGTCATTGGTCACCGAACTCGCACGGCAACTGGGCATCTTTCCGATGTCGCGAGTGGAACAGCACGACCTCCGCGCGCAGTACGAGCAGGCCTGACAACCTCGCGCGGCATGTTCACAGCTGCGGCCGGGGTGGCAGCGGCCCGGACGCACCGGCATCCGCATCGGCTGCCGGTCCGAGGCCCGCGCGCTGCCTTGCCGCCCGATCCGGCCTCAGGGAGTCGGGCGAGTCGCGATTGGCCTCGAGTTTGCCGAGATGGACCGTTCTAGGACGTGCTCTCGTGGAGCGAGGTAGCGTGAAGATGTGTCGGCCGAGGCCGGCCACGGCGAAACAGCGTGGTCGTCCCCGTCGGCAGCGCGTGGTCGGTGCGTTCACATCGTGGTCCGTACCCGGCAGGAAGCCGCCCGGCGGCTTCCGCTGAACAGCAGTGCCGGTTCGTGCGAAAGATCCGCCATCATGAGTGTTCACGCCCCCCTTTACCACGAGGTGCTCTCCCGCGAGGAGTTGCCGGACGAGTTCTTCGGGCTCTTCCTCGACCCGACCCGCACCTACAGCTGTGCTTTCTGGTCCCACCCTGACGACACCCTGGAAAAAGCCCAGACGGCGAAGATCGACCTGGCCTTGGCCAAGTGCGATCTGCAGCCGGGAATGGCCCTGCTGGACGTCGGTTGTGGCTGGGGCTCCACCATGCTGCGCGCCATGGACACCTACGGGGTGAACACGATCGGGCTGACCCGCAGCCGTAACCAGTACCGATACGTGCGGGACATGCTCGTCGACCGGCTGATCCGGGGCCGTCCGTACGGTGGGGTGCGCGTGCAGGGCTGGGAGGACTTCGACCGGCGCGCCGACCGGATCGTCTGCATCGGAGCGCTGGAACACCTGCCGGTGGACCGCTACGGAGAGTTCTTCGATTTCGCCTACCGGATCATGCCCTCCGACGGGGTGCTGCTGTTGCAGACCGTGGTCAGCTACAGCCGCGAACATCTGCGGGCACACGGTACCCAGATCACCAGCGACGACTTCGCGTTCTTGCGATTTCTGCGCGAGACCATCTTCCCCGGCGGCGAGCTTCCGCTGCCGACCGGTCATCATCCCAAAGGGGTCACCGAATACGCCGAGGACGCCGGATTCACCGTCGCCGACATCCAGGCACTGGGACCGCACTACACGACGACACTGGACTGCTGGGCCGACGCCCTCCACGAAAACCGGGACCGGGCTGTCGAGCTCGCCGGGCGGGACACCTATAACGCCTATATGCGGTATCTGACCGGTTCCGCCGATTACTTCCGCCGCGGGCATACCGACGTCATGCAGTTCACCTGTCTCAAACCCGACGCTCGGCGCCCGCCGCACTGAATCCGTACCCTCGCCTGCCGGGCGGCGGCCGCATCAGCGATTCGCCTCCGTGGGGAACAGGTCGTCGTCGCCGGTCGACGGGCTCATGCCGTGCGTGCCGGGGTCCGCGGCCCATCGCACGTCATCGCGCGGGTACCGGATGGGCAGCGGTAGCCTGCGTCTGCGGAGCTTGAGGTTGATGAGCGTCATGTCGCCGTTGTAGTGGGCGAGGACACGGGGGTCCATGACCGCACGCCACAACGGGGGGATCGCGGCGAGCACGACCATGGTGGCGTAGCCGGCGGGCAGTTGCGGCGCCACGTCGCAGCTGCGCAGGGTCTGATAGCGGCGGCCGGGGTTGGCGTGGTGGTCGCTGTGGCGCTGGAGGTGGAACAGGAAGATGTTGGTGACCAGGCGGTCGCTGTTCCAGCTGTCGCGCGGCGAGCAGCGAGCGTAACGCCCGTCGGGTCGGCGGGTACGCAGCAGTCCGTAGTGTTCGACATAGTTGACGGTTTCCAGCAGGCCCGCGCCGATGAGCGCCTGAATGGCGAGGTACGGCGTGACAACGGGGCCGAAGGTCACGATCAGGCCGCCGAACAGCACCGCGCTCATCGCCCAGGCCTGCAACAAATGGTTACCGGGACTGAACCAACGTTTGCCGTTACGGGCCAGGCGCGTGCGTTCCAGCGCCAGTGCCGACCGGAACCCGCCCATCATGGTGCGCGGCAGGAACTGCCACAGCGATTCGCCGAAGCGGGCGCTGGCCGGGTCCTCGGGTGTGGCGACGCGGACGTGGTGGCCGCGGTTGTGCTCGACGAAGAAATGTCCGTACCCGGACTGCGCGAGCGCGATCTTGGCCAGCCACCGTTCGAGATGTTCGGCGCGGTGGCCGAGTTCGTGGGCGGCGTTGATACCGATGCCCGAGACGAAGCCGAGAGTGACCGCCAAGCCGAGCTTGTCGGCGAGGCTCAGCTCATGGCTGGCCCACATATAGCCGGCGATGAGCAGGCCGATGAATTGCATCGGCAGGAACAGAAAGGTGCACCACCGGTAATAACGATCGTTGGACAGCGCTTCGTAGTCTTCGTCGCGCGGGTTGCTTCCGTCGTCGCCGATGAACCAGTCCAGCAACGGGATCACCACCAGCACGATGATCGGGCCGATCCACCAGAACAGTTCCAGTCCGGTGTGTGCCACCAACGTGGAAGGCAGCAGTGCGCAACCCGGGGCGATCAAGCCGAGAATCCAGAGGTACCGCTTGGGGTCGCGGGCTCGCGTGTGCTCGAAGATCGTCATAGTCATCTCGCCGATCCGTGAGGACGACACTCAACCGACAGTTCCGACTGCGGACAACACCTGAACCATGCGCGCCAATCCAGGATAACTGGAAGTTCGCCAGGTGGTGGTGAACCGTGGAAAGCGCTGCCTGAGCGGGCAATCCTCATCATGCGCAAACGGTCCGACGCCCGATCGGTGGGGAGGTTTTCGGGACCCGTCTCGCGTGTGTCGCCTGTTCGGCTCGGTGTGGCGTGGACGGGATCGGCAACGGTGCGCTTGTTCGCCGCTGTGACGTCGACTGTCTGGAAGCGCTGCGGATTTCGACAGCCGAGGTTCGACAGCCGGCCTTCGGACGGTCGAAGTTGCCGGATCCGACGCGGGTCGATTCGTGCCAGATGTCCGAGTGTCACCGTTGCGCACACCTGAGTGGCTCAGGTCGGCGGGGGTGAGCCAACTCCGACATCCGCACCTTTCGTCCCGATTTCGACCCAGCTAGCGAAGATCAACAGCAAATTTTCTGCAAATCGATGCACCGGCTCCGAGGCATCGGGAGACCGTGGGGTGCGGCTCCGCCTGCCGCACGGACGCCTGTGCTCCTCCGGGCAGGCAGTCGGCCGCGGCTCGGTCGTGAAAACCGAACCGCGGCCGACCATGGTGCACAAAGTTCGCGGCACTACGAGCAGAACCTCTGTGCGCGGCGCGGCGCGCCGAATCTCCGATTCAGATACTGACGGTATCCGAGTTGGTCGTGCTTTCGCAAATCAGGGCAGCGCTCCGCAGTTGGTCGGCGCGGGCTGGCCCGCGAGCCGTTCGGTCATCCAGTCCTGCGAGGCACCCAGCGACGGGAAGAACGCCAGTACGTGGGTAACCCGCAACCCGGTGATGACGCTGGGTAACTCGGCATTCGCATTCAACTGGACGGGTGCGCCACCGCCGCACCATCCGGCGGCCAGTTCGCGCACGGGCACGTACGGCGCGCCTTCGTCGGCCTGGTTCGAGGCGATGAGGACGGGCACTCCCGGGGTCATCGTGCCGACCCGCTGGTCGTTGAACGCCGCCTTCAACACCGGCGACTGATCGATCACCGCCGTCAGTGGTTGCCCGCTGGTGGTCCACTGTGAGGTATTCGGGAACTGCTGGGCCAGTCCCAGCGGCACGGCGCACTTGTCCATCGACTCGCGCATGATCGCCTTACCGGTGTCGTTGAGTTCGGCGTCGAGCACCGGCCGGGTCTCGGGGTAATTGGCGGCGATGCCGTTGAGGATCCACGCGAAGGCGGGTCCGAGCGGGGCTCGTCCGTCGTTGAAGGCGATGAAGTACTCGTCATCTACCACCGGCCCGCCGACGTAGGCGCCCCGCACGTTCAGATCGGGGGCGTAGCCCGGCTGCAGTTCGGCCGCGCCCGCGGAGGCCATGCCGCCCTGGGAGTATCCGTACAGAATGACCGGCGATCCGGGATTCAAGCTGGTGCCCGGCAATTGCAGCGCCGCGCGCGCGGCGTCGAGGACCGCGTAGGCCTGAGATTTGCGGTTGAGGTAGTCGTGCACATCCGGTGTGCCCAGACCGTGGTAGTCGGTCACCATCACCGACATGCCGCGGGCCAGCAGCGTGTAGATCGCCAGTACGTCGTATTCGACGATTACGTCGAACGGGGGCTGGTATTGGACGAATTGCGCCAGCAATTTCGACGGCGCGCACTGATCGCCTTGCCCCTTGGTGCCGACCGCGTAGGAGATCAGCGGTCGTTCGCCCGGACCGGTCCACGGCTGGGACGGTTCCAGATATGTTCCCGTCACCGCTGTGCGGGCACCGTGGGTATCGCTGCTGGTGTACATGATGCGCGTCGACGTCGCGGGGACCTGCCCTGGGACGCCGGGGACCGAGATCGCCAGCCGCGACCCTTCGGTGCGGATGATGGAGCCCGGTGCGCCCGCCGGTGCCGCAGGCGGGATGTAGAAATCGTCGCCGGCGACGGTTTCCGCCGCAGGTTCCGTCCATGCGTGTGGGGCGGCGACGGCCCCACCCCCGACCACGAGGAGGGTTCCCGTCAAAGCTGTGGCCAATCTGAGTATTCGGCTCCTCACGATGCGATCCTTCCTGCGATTGGGATACCCCTGGCATCTAGAATCGGATACTGAGAGTATCTGTAAGGGGTCGAAATTGTCCGGGAATAGCGATGAGTGTCGGCGGCTCGCGGGGGCGGGGCGTTCCCGGCCGACCCGGGCGCAGAGCCAGGCGCGGACGCGCGCTGTTTTGATCGCGACCGCCGAGCGGCTTTTTCTGGAGGACGGTTTTCAGGCCACGACTCTGGACAAGGTCGCGAAAGCCGCCGGTTTCACCAAAGGGGCGGTGTATTCGAACTTCCGCACCAAAGACGAGTTGTGTCTGGCGGTGCTCGACGAAATTCACGCTGAGCGGGCGGCGGAGGTCGCCGAGATCATCGCCGCGCCGACGGCCGCGCAGCGACTGCTCCGGATGACGGAATGGGCCGAACGGGTGGTCGGCGAGCCCGACTGGACGCATCTCGAACTGGAGTTCAGCGTGCACGCTCGGCGTGACGAGCACCTGCGCGCCGAGTTGGCGACCCGGCTCGACAACATCGTGGGCATGGTCGGCGCCGCCTTGCGCGCGACGGACGATCTCGACACCCCGATGCCCCGGGCCGAAGCCGCCGTCGCCGTGCTGGCCCTCGGCGTGGGGCTGGGTCTGTTCCGGTCGATCGATCCCGGCATCCCGGTCGCGGGAATGATCTCCGCGCTGCGCGCGATCGCGGGGTTGTCTCCAGGCGACTGATCGGGGCGGCGCGCGTCCGGTCCCTCGGGGTGGCGCCGCACCGGTCTTGCGGTCACGCCGCGCGCCGCTAATATAAGTCAAAACTTATCAAGGAGGTTGTCATGGCGTTGCTCACCGATCCCGCCGCCATCGCCGGGCTCGTGACCCGTGAGGTCCGCACCGGATCCCGCGACGGCGTACCCACCCGAATAGCAGTCGCCCGTCGGAACTACCCGACCGATCGAGCGGATCTCTGGGACGCGCTCACCGATGCCGAGCGGATTCCGCGCTGGTTCCTGCCGATCAGCGGTGATCTGCGGGTCGGCGGGCGCTATCAGCTCGAAGGCAACGCCAACGGCGTCGTCGAACAGTGCGACGCGCCGGAGCGGTTCGCCGTGACCTGGGAGATGGGACCGCAGATCTCCTGGCTCACCGTCGTTCTCACGCCGACCGCGGACGGCACCGAATTGGAGTTGCTGCACGAGGCGCCGGTCGCCCCCGAGTTCTGGGCGCAATACGGGCCGGGTGCGGTGGGCGTCGGCTGGGATCTCGCCCTCATGGGTCTCGGGCTGCACTTGTCGAGCGGAGATCCGGTGGACCCGGCCGAGGGGCTGGCCTTCCCGACCACACCCGAGGGCCTGACGTTCGTCCGGACGGCGGCTCTCGGCTGGGCGCAGGCGGCCGTAAGTGACGGTGACGATCCAGACGCCGCGAACTCGGCGGCGCGGCGGACGATCGACTTCTATACGGTCGTCCCGGAGGACGGCGCCGAGTCCTGATGGATCGATCGCCGGCGAAGATCTTCGAGGCGCTCGGAGACCCCGTCCGCCGGTTTCTTCTCGAAATGGTGGCGGCCGAAGAGCAGCCCGCGGGCGCGCTGGTCGCCGCCGTGCAGCAGCGCACGCGGATCTCCCAGCCCGGCGTCTCCCAGCACCTCAAGGTGCTCCGCGACGCCGGGCTGGTACACGTCCGCGCCGAGGGCACACGACGGCTGTACGCCCTCGACCCCGCCGGTGTCGAGGCCGCGCGGGCTTGGCTGACCGGGCTGGCGGACCCGATGCGCCATTTCGCTCAACCGCTCGACGCGCTCGCGACGGAGATCGCCCGTGGAAAACGCACGCGCCGCGGGGCCGGTCGAACCGGCGGCGAGGATTCCGGCAGGCGAACTCGCCACGCATGAGTGGCGGGCGCACCGGGCGTCGCCGCGGTCAGCAGCGGCCGAACACCACGGCCGCGTTGTGGCCGCCGAATCCGTACGAGTTGTTCAGCGCGTACTCGATGTTCTGGGTGCGCGCGCTGCCGTGCACGATGTCGAGATCGATCTCGGGATCCTGGTTGTCGAGGTTCAGGGTGGGCGGCACCACACCGTCGCGCACGCTGAGCACGGTCAAGGCGGCTTCGACCGCGCCCACCGCGCCTACGGAGTGCCCCAGCGCGGATTTGGGGGCGTAGACCGAGGGGTGGTCGCCCACGGCCGCCCGGATCCCCTTGGCCTCCGCCAGGTCGCCGAACGAGGTGGCCGTCGCATGGGCGTTGACGTGGTCGATGTCTTTGCCGCTCACGCCTGCCGTTTCCAGCGCGCGGCGCATCGCACGAATGTTTCCGGCGCCCTCCGGATGCGGGAGCACCATGTGGTAGCCGTCCGCGGTCAGGCCCGCCCCCATCAGGCGAGCCAGGGGCTTCGCGCCTCGCGCCCGCGCGTGGTCTTCGGACTCCAGCACGAACAGCGCGGCGGCTTCGCCGAAGACGAAACCGTCGCGGTCACGGTCGAACGGGCGCGACGCGCGCTCGGGCTCGTCGATCCGGGTGCTCAATGCCCGCATCATCGCGAATCCGGCCACCGCCAGCGGGTTGATGCGGCCTTCCACACCGCCCGCCACGATCATGTCGGCTTCCCCCAGGATGATCGAGCGCCACGCGTGGACCAGCGCCTCGCATCCCGAAGCGCACGCCGAGACGGGTGTGATCACGCTGGCTCGCGCACCGAGCTCCAGCCCGACCACCGCGGCGGCGCCGTTCGGCATGGCCATGGGCACCGCGAAAGGGGACACCTTGCGGTAGCCCGATTCCCGCATCAGGTCGTTGGACTCGATGATCGTGTCGGCGCCACCGAGACCGGTGCCGATGCAAACGCCGAGTCGATCGGGATCGACCTCCGGGCGGCCCGCGGTGTCCCAGATCCGTTTGCCCATGACATAAGCGACCTGCTGGACGTAGGACATGCGGCGCTTCTGGACGCGGCTGAGCTCTTCGGTCGGATCGAGCTTGAACTGGCCGCCGATGTCGACGGGCACCTGGAAACGCTCGAAGTCGGGGTCCTGCACCTTGGCGATTCCGGTCTCTCCGGCGAGCAGTCCCTTCCATGTCGCATCGGTGCCGGTGCCGACGGCGGTCGACATCTCGACAGCGGTCACGACGACGCTCCGGAACCCTCCGTTGCTGGTCGAGAAGTCCGTCAAATCGGACATCAAACCCCTTCTTTCGGCTTGTCGGCTCGCATACTCGAGCGAGGCTATGTGCGCGCCGGAAGACCGGGGTAGTAGCCCGAGTGCCGTTCACCGCTACGATCGGGCCATGCAACCGGATGGGGGAGAGCGTCGGGTCACGGTGGTCATTCCCGACGAAGTAGTGCTTCTGGACGCCGCGATCCCGATCGACGTGTTCGGATCCGACCCGAACTACCGGCTCGAGGTGTGCGCGGTCTCGCGGACGGCGGCGACCTCGGTTCCGGGGCTGTCGTGTGTGACGGTGGCCGGGCTGGAGGCGCTGCGTGACGCGGAGACGGTGGTGGTGCCCGGGTACGCGTCCTTCGCGACGCCGCCGCCGGAACCGGTGCTGCGAGCGCTTCGCGCGGCCCACGGCCGCGGCGCGCGAATGCTGTCGATCTGTACCGGTGCTTTCGCGCTGGCCGCCGCGGGGTTGCTGTCGCACCGGCCCGCCACGACGCATTGGCGGGCCGCTCCGTTGCTCCAGAGCGAATACCCCGACGTCGAGGTGCACGCGGATCGGCTGTTCGTGGACGACGGCGATGTGCTGACCTCCGCCGGAGTGACCAGCGGTATCGATCTCTGCCTGCACGTGGTGCGCAAAGACATCGGCGCTGCGGCCGCCAACGAACGGGCTCGCGATCTGGTGGCGCCCCCGGTGCGCGAGGGCGGCCAAGCCCAGTACACCCGGCAGTTCGCCAAGCAGACCTCCTCAGGCGCGCTCGCCGAGACACGGGCGTGGATTCTGGCGAACCTCGACCGCAGGCACTCGCTCGAGGATCTCGCCAAGCGTTCGAATCTCTCACGCCGCAGCTTCATACGGCGATTCCGGCAAGAGACCGGAACCTCCACGCACGTTTGGATCACCAGCGCGCGCCTGAACCAGGCGCGGGAACTGCTCGAGACGACCGAACTCCCGATCGACCAGATCGGCTACCGCGTCGGCCTCGGGAACCCGGCGAACACCAGGGCTCTGTTCAAGCGCCATCTCGGTGTCAGCCCGGGGCAGTATCGGCACATGTTCACGATCGGCAACGAAAGGCAGCAGGGAAGCTAGCCGGGCAGCCGTTCCGCGGGATAGCCGTGCAGCCGCCGGTCGGTGTCGCCGACGACGACCGGGTGGCCGACCAGGTCGAACATCGCGATATCGGAGTGGTGATCGCCGAACGCCGTGCACGACGACAGGTCCACGGCCGTTCGCTCGGCGTAACGCAGCAGCGCCGCGGACTTGTCGGCGCCGACCATCGTCGCGGGCACCTCACCGGTGTATCTGCCGCCCGCGGTCTCCAGCGTCGTGCACAAGACCGACGTGGCGCCGACGGCTTCGGCGATCGGGTGGAGTGCGGGGACGAACGAGCCGGACACCAGGACGATGCGAGTCCCGGCGCGGCGCAACTCGTCCAACCGGCGCCGCACCGCGACATTGAAGAACGCCGAATCCGCGGCACGGGACGCGAACCAGTCACGGCCGGTGCGCGACACCTCGGCGACTTGGCGGCCGGCCCAGTGCCGATAGAACCACCGATGGGATTCGCCGCGGCTCATCCCCGCCGCGCGCAGCGCGCGGAACTCCTCGAGCACGGCGTCGGCTTCCTCGCCTCGAGCACGGCGTCGCGCGTCGAAGACGAACAAGGACAGGAAGGTGACATCACGGACCAACGTTTCGTCGACGTCGACGAAAGCCGCTGGGACGTGGCGGTCGTCGACCGCAGGCGCGCCGGCGGGATCGGGAGCCGCGTGCGGTTGGTTCACGAGGCCGCGGCCTCCGTCTGAACAGCGGATTCCGCGCGTCGCTCGGTTTTCCCCGTGCCCTGGGGCGCACCGTCGTCGCGCAGGGTGTGCGGGACACCGAAGAGTTTCAGCAGCGGCGCCGTCATCGCCGTGGTGATCAACGCCATCATGACCAGCAGCGAGTACAGCCGCTGGTCGATGACGCCGATCGTGAGCCCGACATTCAGGATCACCAGTTCCGTCAACCCCCGGGTGTTCATGAGCGCGGCCAGCGCGGCGGATTCCGTCCGGCCGGTCCGGCCGAACCGAGCCGCCGAGTAGGTACCGCCGAGTTTCCCCGCGAGCGCGGCGAACATGATCGCCGCGAACTCGGCGATACTGGTGCGATCCAGACCGCCCAGGTCGACCTGGAGGCCGGCCACCACGAAGAACGCGGGCAGGAAGATGCTGCTCAGCAGTTGCGCGCCGCTGTCGACGGCCGCGCGCAGCCGCCGGGGGAAGACGACCCCGAACAGGAACGCGCCGAAGATCAGGTGCAACCCGATCCATTCGGTGGTCGCTCCCAGCAGAAGGGCGCCGGAGACGCCGACGAAGACCATGTTGGACGGGTTCTTCTCGGATCCGGCGCCCGCGATGCGGTCCAGGGCGGGGCGCACCGCCCACCACAACACCACGACCAGCGGAACGAACAACAGCAACCGCCAGTGGTGACCGAGGCCGGGCCGGGCGATGCCGATGACCACCGCCAGGACGCACCAGGCGAGGACGTCGTCCAATGCCGCGCAGGTCATTGCCGTCTGGCCCAGCCGGGTGCCGAGCAGCTTGCGGTCGTGCAGGATGCGGGCCAGCACCGGAAACGCCGTGACGGCCAAGGCGCAGCCGATGAAGAGCGCGAAGTTCAGCCGGTTGCCGCCGTCGTGCCGGGCCAGCGCCCACACCGCGACGGCGGAGCCGAGCGCGAACGGTGTGAGGTAGGCCGACAGCGCGACCGCGGTGACCGATCGTCGCCGTCCCGCGACGGACCGCAGATCCATCTCGAGGCCCGCCGAGAACATGAAGATCATCACGCCGACGTTCGCGAATGCCGTGAGATACGAGCGAATATCGTGCGGGAAGACGGTCTCGGACAAGTGCGCCCCGAGCAACGTCGGGCCCGCGAGTACGCCTGCCACGATCTCGCCGATCACCGGAGGCTGGCCCAATCGCTCGGCCAGCCAACCCAGCACACGCGCCGCGGCCACGATCAGTACGAGATCCAACAACAAGAAGATCATTTGGTCGCTCGGCAACGCCTCGACTCCGTTCCGACATCGAGGGGAGGAGCGGATCCGATTCTCGCACGGGGTATTCCGTGACGCGTCGACCGCAGTGTGAATCCCCCGAAACATGGACTGCCTGCGCTCAGACGATATCGCACCGGCCCGACGAGCGAGCGTCGAGAGTGATCTACGACACATTCGCGAGGGTGTCGGCGCGGGCTGGCGCAAAGGTGTGCATGTCTGTCGCGAAAGGTACTGGCTGGTCGCTCTTTCCGTTCGGAATACTTCGATCCATGGCTTGCGCCGGTCGGAGGGCGCAGCCGAGGGGAGTCGACGTTGTTCGAAGGTAAGACAGTACTCGTAACCGGTGCGGCAACCATCATCGGCACCGAAGTCGCTCGCGTCTTCGCCGACTATTCGGCGAATGTCGTACTGGGTGACCTGGATACGGACGGGGGAGAGAAGGCGGCCGCCGAGATCGGCGAGCGCGCTCTCTTCGTACCCGTCGACCTGCGCAGCGATTCGTCGGTCAGGTCGTTCGTCGCGGACGCGGCCGACGCGCACGGACGCATCGACGCGCTGGTCAACATCGCCTGCGTCTACGGTGACGACGGGCCTGGCGCAGATGCGCGGGCCGAGTGGCTCGAGGTGCTGAACACCAATGTCGTCGGTACGGCGATGTTGTGCGAAGAGGCCCGAAACCGACTGCGGGACACGGCGGGGTCCATCGTCAACTTCACCTCGCCCAGCGGGCGAGTAGCTCAGGCCGGGCGCGTTCGATACCCGGTCAGCAAGGCGGGGTTGTTGCAGCTGACCCGCAGTCTCGCATTGGAATACGCGGGCGACGGGATCCGGGTGAACAGTGTCTCGCCGGGCTGGACCTGGTCTCGCGTGATGAACGAGATCACCGAAGGGGACCGAGCCCGCACCGATGCGGTGGCCTCCCGGTTCCACATGCTGGGCAGGGCGGGAGACGCACGCGAGATCGGCGAAGTCGCGGCGTTTCTCGCCTCGTCCAAGGCGAGCTTCGTCACCGGAGCCGAATGGACCGTGGACGGCGGTTACTCGGCCCTCGGTCCCGAGCAGACCACTTCGGCGATCGAACTGCTCCAGCGTGAGCGGCCGGGACCGCACGCAACTTCTCTGGCTTAGGAGTTCCGCAATGACTGCAGCAACAATTTCGGCGACATCCCTGCTGACCGCGGTGCGTTCGCTGGTTCCCGATCTGGCGGCACGTCGCAGTGAGATCGATGCGGAGCGCAGGCTTCCCTCCGACATCGTCGAGCGGCTGCGTGAGATCGGTGTGTACCGCATGTGTTTCAGTGCGGAGATCGGTGGCCCCGGCCTGACGTCGCTGGAGCAATTCGAGGTCGTCGAGGCGCTGTCCTACGGCGACACCGCCACCGGCTGGTGCGCCATGATCGGCGCCGCGACCGGCATCTACGCCGGCTATCTCGACGAGCGGGCCGTCGCGGAGCTGATGCCGACCCAGGATCTGATCACCGCGGGACTGATCTTCCCGGCCGGCCGCGCCGAGCGGGTGGCGAACGGTTATCGCTTGACGGGGCGTTGGAAGTTCGGCAGCGCCATCACGCACGCGGACCTGGTCATCGGCGGCGCTTTCGTGACATCGGGCGGTCGCATGGAAGAGACCGCGGAGGGCGCGCCGGTCGTCCGGCTCTTCTTCATGCCCCGCGATCAGGTCGCCGTGTTCGACACCTGGGACACCACGGGCTTGCGCGGCAGCGGCAGCAACGATTACGCGGTCGAGGGTCTCTTCGTCCCGGAGCACCATTCCTTCGCGTTCAGTGAACGGAAGAGCTGTCGCGGGAAGCTGTCCGAACCGGAGGCGCTGGCCCGCATCATGCCGGGTGTCCCGCTCGGCACGGCCCGTGCGGCCCTCGACTACGTCCGCGGCCTGGCGGAGGGGAAGACGGTGAACGCGACCGGTCAGAAGTGGGCGGACAACTACCGCGCCCAGTACCTGCTCGGTGAGTGCGAGATGGAGTACATCGTCGCGCGCGGCGCTGTCGTCAACACGGTGGAGGAGCTGTGGAACGCGTTGGACCACAGGCGTTTCGCGGACTTGCCGACCGATCTCCGGATCGCGACCGCCTTGGCAAGGACCAACGCGTTCCGCGCCGCGCAGCGCATCCTCACCCGGCTGTGCGAACTCGTCGGCACCGATTCGATCTACCGGCCGAATCCGCTGGACATCTGGCTGCGTGACACGAACACGATGGCGCGGCACATCATCGCGCACGACCAGGTGATCCAGTCCACCGGCGCCTTCGTGCTGGGCGGCAGGCCGGAATTCCCCTTCGTCGTGGGTCTGGGCTGATCGCGATGGAAGTCGATAATCGCAAGCGGCTGCCGTCCCTGACCGGACTGCGGTTCTTCGCGGCGTTCTCGGTGTTCGTCTTCCATGTGATGCTGCCCGCCTCGCCGATACCGCCTTACAAACCGGTCAATCTGTTCGCCGACCCGGATATCGCCTACGACGCGGCATGGGTGGTCGGCAAGGCGGGTTTTCTCGGGGTGTCGTTCTTCTTCGTCTTGAGCGGCTTCGTGCTGACCTGGTCGTGGAAACCGGGATCGAGCAAATTGCAGTTCATTCGGCGGCGAGTGGTCAAGATATTTCCCAATCACTTGACGCTGTGGGTGGCCTCGATGGTGTTGTTCGCGGCGGCTATCACGCCGTGGAAGGCATGGCTGCCGAATTTATTCCTGATCCATGCCTGGTTCCCGCAGAATTACATCAACGCGGGGGTCAACACGCCGTCCTGGACATTGTCCTGTGAGCTCCTTTTCTATGTTCTGTTCCCGTTCTTGATACCGGTCGTACTGCGCATCGAGTCGAAATACCTGTGGTACTGCGCCGCCGCCATGGTGGCCGGCATCTGTGTGATCGTGCTGCTGACCGCATTCGTCATACCGAGTTCCGAGAAGTCGGAGCTCACACCCATACCCGTATTGCAGCTCTGGTTCGGCTATCTCTTTCCGCCGTCGCGGCTGTTCGAATTCTTCCTCGGCGTGTTCGTGGCACGGATAGTGCAAGAGGGGCGCTGGATACGGGTGCCGCTCTGGGCGTCTCTCGCAGCGGTGGTCGCGGGATACGTGGTGGCGATGTACACGCCGTTCTACGTCGGCTTCGTCCTGGCGACCGCGGTGCCCCTCGCGCTGTTGATCGGGTCCGCCGCCCAGTCCGACCTCGACGGCGCCTCGCGGTTCCTGTCCAGCAGGCTCATGGTGCGGCTCGGTGAGATCTCCTTCGCCTTCTACATCTGTCAAGGCGTGACGCTGTTCTACGTCCGCCGCACGATGGACGCCGCCACCTTCAGCGCGCCGGTCGCGGTATCGCTGATCGTCGCGTTGTTCTTCCTGAATATTCTCGCCGCATGGTCTTTGTTCACCTTTGTGGAATCTCCCGCGATGCGCCGCTTCGCCCGGCCGAAACGCGTCGCGGTTGTCGCGGAAAAGGTGGCGAGTTAGGCGCTTCGGTTTACTGTCGGCAACAATCGAATTACCTGTTCGGCGGTGCGTGGCGATGCCATGCACCGCCGAATTGCCTTCCCTGCGGTGGAAAACAATATGGTTGCCGCCCTGTCCGGGCAGCGCTATCCTGGTGTTATAAACCACAGAACCGTTTAAAACATGGGGGGTGCTGGATCAATTGGGGTAGGTGATTCGGATCCGGCTGTGAGCATCGGGGCTCGCGGTTCTCGGGTATCGAATGAATTTCGGCACTGAATCCGTATCCCAGCACGACGTTCTGATCGCAAGCAGATGCCGACGGCTCGCTCCGCGCTGATCGCGGGAATTTTTCTGTGCCGTCCGGTTGCGTGCGCTCTTTTTGTGTGTCCGGAAGGTAGTGATGAGTACGACTGTCGACAACGGCTCCGAGCGACTCCAGGAGCTCGAGCGACCACAAGCCCACCCGAGACCCGACGACGACGTCGAGTCGGTTGCCACCCGGATCCTTCGCATGGTCTTCGCCCGTCGGCGCAGTGCCGAGGAGAAGTCGCTGTGCGATGTGGCTCCCTGTGCGGACTGCTTCGCGCCGCACCTGAGCAAAGTGATCCGATACATCGAGGCCGGCGTGCCGGTCCATTTCATCATCCCCGCGTTCCCGGCGAAGTCGCGCAACCGCCGCAAGACGCTGGGGCGGCTGCCCGACATGGCGGAAACTCTGGCGATCGAGTCCCTGCAGGGATTCTGTGACCAGATCTCGGCCGTCTACCGGCCGGGCGCCATCGTCACCATCTGCTCCGACGGCCACGTGTTCAGTGACACGCTTGGCATCCCGGACGTTCACGTGGACGACTACGGTGACGAACTCCGCCGCGTCATCCGCTCGACCGGCGGCGGCTCCGTCGGCCTGTACGGCCTGCGCGACGCCATGCCGGAGATGTCCTGGGACGAACGCAGGCGCCGCCTGCTCGCCGAGTACTCCGACGGCATCGACGCGCTGCGCGAGGCGATCCGGACGGAACCCGCGGCCCGGCGCATGTTCAACGGAATACACCGGTTCATGGTCGAGGACAACGCCGTGCTGTTGCCCGACCTGTCGGCCACGAAGCGGCGCAACCGATCGAAGGAGACCGCTTACGCGGTGGTGCAGCGCAGTCAGGCGTGGAGCCGTCTGATGGGAGAGATCTTCCCCGACGCGGTGCGGCTGTCGATCCATCCGCAGACGAATCACTCCGAGAAGATCGGCTTCCATCTGCTGCGGACCCAGGACAGCTGGCTGACTCCGTGGCACGGCGTGGTGCTCGACGACGGAACGAACTACTCGCTGGTCAAGCGGATGCACGCCGAGGAGCTTGGTGCTCGTCTGGTGTGGCGCAACAGTCGCCCCAGTCATTTCGTCCTCGGACGGACACCAGAGATCGAAACACAGTGAACCTGAGGAGACACATGACGAAAAGCTTGAACGAGGTACTGCTCGAGGGGGAGCCGCTGCGGCCGTTCGGCCGCCTGGTGGAGTCCGGTTCGGAAGGACGAACCCTCGCCGATGTGCCGGTCGAGGAACTGCTCGCGCTGGCGCTGGATGCGAAAGTGGTCGTACTCCGCGGATTCGGCCTGCTCGGCAAGCAGGAACTCGAAAACTATTGCCGGACAGCGGGAGAGATCCTGCAATGGAACTTCGGGTCGATCCTGGATCTGGTGGTCCGGGACACTCCCGACAACTATCTGTTCGACAAAGGCGATGTCCCGTTCCACTGGGACGGCGCGTTCGCCGAGCAGGTGCCTCGATTCTTCCTCTTCCAATGTCTGCGCGGCGAGGGCGCGGGCGGCGAGACCGTGTTCTGCGACAGCGTCCAAACCTATCGGGACGCCCCGGAAGACCTGAAAGAACTGTGGGCCCGTACCTCGATCACGTACCGCACCGACAAACTCGCGCACTACGGCGGCCTGGCCGAATGGCCCTTGCTCGGCACCCATCCGGCCACCGGCGAGACGACGATCAGATACGCCGAGCCCCTGGATCCCGCGCGCTACGCCAATCCGCTGTTCTTGACCGTCGACGGCATCTCGGCCGAGGACGGCGTGCGCGTCATGGAGGACCTGCGCGAGCGGCTGCACGACGCCCGCTACTGCTACGCCCACGAGTGGCGGACCGGCGACATCGTCGTGGCCGAGAACCACGCTCTGCTGCACGGCCGGAACTCGTTCACCGGGTCGGTCTCGCGGCACCTCCAGCGCATCCAGATCATCTGAGAAATCGGCCATCAGGGAGGAATATCAATGGCTAATTCAATCTCCGGACCAGCGGACGACTACGACGTCGTCATCATGGGTGGTGGGCCCGCCGGGTCCACGCTCGCCGCGATGCTCTGCCGCGACACCGATCTGCGTGTGGCGGTGTTCGACCGCGAGGTGTTCCCGCGCGAGCACATCGGCGAATCGGGTGCGCACCCGCTGGTCCCCGTTCTGCAAGCCAGCGGCGCGCTCGAGAAGGTGCTGGCGAGCGAGTGCTGGATCCAGAAGTTCGGCGGAATCTACCAGTGGGACACCGAGCGGCCGTTCGTCGGCTTCTTCGAGCACTCGGACTATCTGGTCGACGGTGTGTACCGCTGGTCGGTGCACATCAACCGCGCCGAATTCGACACCGTGCTGCTCGAGCACGCCGAGTCCTGCGGCGCGCACGTCTTCCAGGGCGTGCGGGTGATGCGGTTCCTCGCCGACGCGGACCGGGCCACGGTCGTGCTGGAGGACGGAACCGAGGTCACGGCACGCTATTTCGTCGACGCTTCCGGCCGGGCGAATCAAGTGGCCGCCCGCGGGTCGCAGCGCGACAAGCAGTGGCTCTCGGACTACCGCAACGTAGCCGTGTGGTCGCACTACCGCAATTGCGTGCCCGCCCAGCGGGCGGCGGGGGACTGGAACGTGTTCCGCGCGGACGATCTGTCCCCGATCTACGCGGTGGCGTTCGAGCACGGATGGGTGTGGTACATCCCGACGCCCCGGCTGGTCGACGGCGTGCGGGAGACGGTGTGGTCGATCGGCGTCGTGACCAATCCGGAGTCGATCGCGCGGGTGGATCTGCGTGATCCGGACATTTTCCTGAAGACGATCAAGTCGATTCCGGTGCTCCAGGATCTGGTGGCGAACGCGGAGCCGATCCGTGACGAGATGCTGACGGCCACCAACTATTCCAGGGTCAGCGAATGCTTCGGCTCGTACGAGGATCGCTGGATGGCGGTCGGGGACGCGTCGTACTTCGTCGATCCGCTCTTCTCCTCCGGCATGTCCTTCGCCGTCACGCAAGCGTGGGCGGCCGCCTTGGTGCTGCGCAAGACGTTCGACCAGGAGTTGGACGAGCAGTCCAAGCGAGATCTGTGGCGGGACTACGACGTCGAGTGGCGCGGGATGGCGGAGACCTGGGCGCTGAGTATCGACCAGTGGTACCACGAGATCTCTCGCTCGCATCCGGACAGCCCCTACTGGAGCGCGGAAGGCAGGCGAGTCGAAGCCGACAACGCGACGGAGGGAACCTTCCAGGCGTTGCTGAACACCGCGCTGGTGCCCGACCTGCTGAACATCATGACCAAGGGCACCCGAGATCCGCGCGACCTCGCCAACGAAGGACCGTACCTGCGGGCCTTCACCGCGGCCGACGCGGTCGAACTGGCGCAGGACGACATCGTGGCGCTGTCTCCGGACGCACGCATTCGCACCGGCGTGGCGGCGGACATCCCCGGCTTCAAGGGGATGTCGCCGCCGTTCGAGATTCCGCAGGTGGTTCGCGACGGACTGGCCGCCTACTGGCGGGACCCCATCGCCAACAGCGACGCGGCGCCGTCGCCGCTCGCCGACGCCGTTGCCTGCCATCGGATCTACTCCGCGGCCGACCCGGACATCGAGGTGCGGTGCCTGGAGCGCGACGGTGGCGAGCAACTGTGGGAGACGCTGAACCGTGGTCCCGCCCGGTGGTCGGAGCTGGCGCCACAGTTGACGGTGCTGCAAGGGCGAGCCCTGAAGCGCTTGATCCGCGCCGGGTTGGTGGTGACGGGACCGGACTCGCAGCAGCGGGTCGACTAGGTCGAGGACATGAGGTCATTGGCTGTTCTGGCCGTCGACGACGTGATTCCGTTCGATCTCTCGGTTCCGCTCGAAATCTTCGGACGGGCCATGCAGGAAGACGGCACCGCGGCGTACGAGGTTCAGGTCTGCGGGGTGCAGTCGGACGTTCCGTCGAAGTTCTTCGACATCTCATGTCTCGGGGGAATCGACTATCTCGAGGACGAGGCCGAAACCATCGTCGTGCCGGGAGCGATGAGTTATCGGTCGCAGATACCGGATCGGTTGCGAAAGGCGTTGGTGCGCGCCCATGAGCGCGGTGCGAGGGTGGCATCGATCTGCTTGGGCGCGTTCACCCTCGCCTCGGTGGGGTTGCTCGACGGAAAGCGCGCGACGACGCATTGGATGGCCGCTACCGAATTGTCGAGGAGCTATCCGCGCGTTCGAGTGGATCCTACGGTGCTCTACGTGGACAACGGGAGCATCCTGACTTCGGCCGGCGCCGCGGCCGGGTTGGATCTGTGCCTCCATATGGTGCGCACGGATTACGGGACCGCGGTGGCGGCGGATACCGCCAGGTTGTCGGTGATGCCGCTGACCCGCGACGGGGGACAAGCGCAATTCATCGTGGAACGTCCGCGCTCGGAGGCGGACAGCAAGTCCATCAATCCCACACTGGAGTGGGCGGAGATGATGCTCAGTGAGCAGATCACCGTGCTGGATCTCGCGGAACGAGCCGGAGTCAGCAAGCGCACGCTGATCCGGCGCTTCCACGAGCAGGTCCGGATGACGCCGAACGAGTGGCTCCAGACCGCCCGGGTGCGCAGGGCGCAGGTGTTGCTCGAGACGACCATTCTGACGATGGAGTGCATCACCGTTCGAACGGGATTTCCTTCGGTGGCCGCATTCCGGAAGGTCTTTCGCAAGACCGTGGGGGTGACGCCGCAGGAGTACCGGCGGGCCTTCCGCTGACCCGTCGCGCGGCTGTCCGCGTGACCCGTCGTCTCGCCGTGGATTCGCGTACCGGTCCGGATCCACGGCGAGAAGTCCCGGGCGCGACGTCTGCGGATTCCATGGGTCTGCCGAGGCGGGAGCCGCCGACACGAGAGTGTCGCTCTACTCCGTGTTTCCGCGGTGGCCGCAGTTTTGGTTCATAGTTGGTGCTTCGGTCCCCACGGCGAAGGAGATCATGGTGCCCACGGCGAATTTCGGTACGAAGGACGATCCTGGTTTCGAGCTGGCGCAGAGTCCCGATCTGATCGTGGTGCGCACGCACAGCGGTCGCGGGATCCGGCGGCAATCAGGGTCGGTGCGGACCCCGCTCGGCGCCGAACTCGACGACGCGACACTGGTGCAGGCCTACCCGGAGGCGGGAGTGGAGGTCTACCGGCTGCCCGCGGGATCGAGATCGGTGGAGCAGCGCAAGCCGGTGCTCGACGCCGCGCCGGAGGTGCGGTTCGCCGGGCACGTCCTGGTGGATCCTGGCACCGGGGAACCGGTGCTCTATACGGAGAACATCTTCGTGAAGTTCGTCGACCGCGTCGATCGGGAGCATTGTCTCGCTGTGCTCGAAGCTGCGAATCTTACTGTGAAGCAAGAGGTTTCGTACGCGAACAATGCGTACTTCACGGCGGCAACGGAGGGCACCGGCCAACAGGTGTTCGACATCGCCGCCGCGCTGCTGAATCGCGACGACGTCGAGTACTGCCATCCCGAACTGATCCGCAGCCGCGCCAAGAAGACCATCTTTCCCCAGCAGTGGCATCTGAAGAAGACCACCATCGGCGGTGTCACGATCGACGCGCATGCCGGAGTGGAAGCCGCCCACGCGATCACCCGAGGGGCCGGGGTGACGATCGCGATCGTCGATGACGGCATCGACATCGACCATCCCGAATTCGCCGGTGCCGCCAAGATCATCGCGCCACGGGACGTCACGGCGAAGACCGGCGATCCGCGCCCGAAGGACAGTTTCGGAACCGGCCCCGACAACGGTGACAATCACGGCACCGCGTGCGCGGGCGTGGCCTGCGCCAACGGCACGGCCGGAGCATCCGGAGTAGCGCCGGAAGCCCGGCTGATGCCGATCCGGCTCGCCTCCGGGCTCGGTTCGCAGGCCGAGGCGGACGCCTTTCAGTGGGCCGCCGACCACGGCGCGGACGTCATCTCGTGCAGCTGGGGCCCGGCCGACGGCGCATGGTTCCAGCCCGGCGATCCGGCGCACAACCGGGTCGTGGCGCTGCCCGCGAGCACCAGGCTGGCAATCGAGCACGCCGTCACCAGCGGACGCGGCGGCAAGGGCTGTGTGGTGCTGTTCGCGGCGGGCAACGGCAACGAGTCCGTCGACAACGACGGCTATGCCGGTTTCGCGAAGGTCATCGCCGTCGCGGCCTGCAACGACACCGGTAAGCGCAGCGTGTACAGCGATTTCGGCAAAGCGGTGTGGTGTGCGTTCCCCAGCAGCGACATCGGGCACCGCCCGTTCGGGCATCCCGCCCCGCTCACGCCCGGAATCTGGACGGTGGACCGGCACGGTGCCGACGGCTACAACCCCGGCACGACGGCGTCGGGCGACGCGGCGGGCGACTACACCAACGACTTCGGTGGTACGTCCAGCGCTTGCCCGGGAGCAGCCGGGACAGTCGCCCTGATGCTGTCGGTGAATCCCGGGCTGTCCTGGGTGGAGGTGAAGAACCTGCTGAAAGGCGCCTGCGACAAGATCGATCCGCAGGGTGGCGGCTACGGGTCCGACGGCCACAGCGACAAGTACGGGTACGGCAGGATCAACGCCCTCGCCGCGGTGCGAGCGGCGCGGCCGGAGGGAGCCGAATCCGCCGCCGATGCGGTGCTCACCGTGGGAGGAGACTGAGGGGGTGACGGCGGAGGGCGTTCGGTTGATCGTGGTGGACGCCGCGAATGTCATCGGTTCACGACCCGACGGATGGTGGCGCGACCGCCCGGGTGCCGCTCGGCGACTGCTCGAGCGGATTGCCGGACTGCCGGAACGTCTGGCGGAACGCACCGAGGTGATCGTGGTGCTCGAGGGAGCGGCGAAGACCGCGGTCGATGCGGCGGACCCGGAGGTCGGCGGCGTGCGGGTGGTGCGGGCGGACGGTTCGGGCGACGACGCGATCGTCGGTGTGGTGGCCGCGGCTCGTGCGCAGGACGACCGCCGTCCGATCACCGTGGTGACGGCGGACCGGGGACTGCGTGACCGCGTGGCGGTTCACGGCGCGGATGCGGTCGGTCCACGCTGGTTGCTCGACCGCGTCGGCTCCTGACGCGGTCAGCGCCGGGCGGTAGGTCTCGCATTGATGACGCCCGGCGTTTCACCCATCTGTCCAGTCCGTTTTGCGGCAGTCTGAGCGGTATGACCGCCTCCGACGTCGTGGGGATGCCGTTGCTCTACCTGGTCGAGATCTCCGAGCCAGGTTACTTCAATCGGCCGTGGTGGAAGATCGCCAGCACCGGCGCGCCCGGTCAGGTTCGCGCGGCGCTCGCCGAACTGGCCGTGCGGGTCGAGCGGGACGTCCAGCGCGCCGGCGGCGCGGGTCGGTGCTGGTACCGCTACGACGTGCGGTGGTCCGACGGCGCGATGCTCGAGTGTTTCCAGGGCGCGATCCGATCGATACTGATACCAGGGGAGTTGCGCTGCCTGGCCGTCGCCCTGACCTCTGCGACGACCGTCGATCTGCGCTCCGCCGAGCGTCCGCCCTGCTGAGTTGGCACTGGTGACAGACGCGTAGAGCCCCGAAGGCTTCGGGGCTCTACCCGTATCCGGCACTCAGTCCAGCAGAGCCGGTTGTTTGGCGTCCTGCTGTGCGGCACTCGCGTGTCCCGCCTCGGTGCGAGCCTCGGCGCAGCAGATCGCGGCCATCATCCGTCGCCCGGATCAGGCGGGCCCGCCCATGAGCCGTATCGGACGAGACTGCCACGGCCGCTCCAGACGAGATAAGTTGCTTGCGCTACGCAACTAGTGTTGCGACGGTCCTCGGCCGGTCACGGATATGTGCGGTCAGCAGATCGGCAGCTATCTACACGGCGGCGCGGGAATACCACCACCCCAGGGGTGTCACGATGCCACCCTGTGGGTTTGCCGGGCGCTCCCTGCGGTCCCTGGTTCTGCGGTTATGGCCAGCGCACAGTAGTAGCCGAACTCCCGATGCCGATCGCTACGAAGGAACCACGAGATGCAGCCGACTTTCGTTCACCACATGAGGCAACAGGTTGCCGAATATGGGGATGCCAGGTCATACACCTATCTTCGTGAGGCCGGGCTCGAGCTCAGCGAGGAGATCCGCACCTACCGTGAACTCGACCGTGACGCCAGAGCGTTCGCGGCTTGGCTCGCGGGCCGTCCGGAGTCGGTCGAGCCGGTCGTGCTGCTCTATCTCGACGGTATGGCCTTCTTGCGGGCGTTTCTCGGGTGCCTGTACGCCGGGGTCGTGGCAGTTCCCGCGCCCGTGCCGCACGATGCGAACAGCACGCGACGACTGGCAAGTGTGATCGCGGATTCCGGCGCCCGATTGGTACTCACGACCGCGCACTTCCAGCCGCTGGTCGAAGCGGCTGCGCCCGTGACCGTAGTCGCGGCCGACGGTCCGCTCGGTGAGCCCGAAGCGTGGCGGATGCCCGCCATCGACGCCGCCACGATCGCCTTCCTGCAATATACGTCCGGCTCAACCGGCACACCCAAAGGCGTTGTCGTGACCCACGGCAATCTCATGCACAACGAGGCCGCCATCGCCGCGGGCGGGATGAACGATGCCGGCACCGGCGTCGGTTGGCTTCCGCACTTTCACGACATGGGTCTGATCGGGCTGCTGCTGGGGGCGGTATACGCCGGCGCGAACCTGGTGTTCATGGCGCCGACGACGTTCCTCAAGCGCCCGGTGCGCTGGCTGCGCGCCATCGACAAGTATCGCGGGACCTTCACCGCCGCACCCGATTTCGCCTACGACCTGATCGCGCGCCGGGTGACCGACGAGCAGTTGGCCGATCTCGATCTCAGCACGCTCGAGATCGCGCTCAGCGGCGCCGAACCGATCCGTGAGCGGACCATGACGGCGGTGCTCGAACGGTTCGCGTCCGTGGGTTGGCGGCCGACGACATTCCGGCCGGCCTACGGCCTGGCCGAGGTGACGCTGCTCGCCAGCGGCCGAACCGCCCCTTCGGCGCCGGTCTTCCTCGACATCGGCCACGAAACTCGGCTCGTCGGCTGCGGACACGCGGCCCGTGGTCTCGATATCCGGATCGTCGACCCGCACCGGCGGCAACAGCTGCCGGAGAACACCGTCGGCGAAATCTGGATTCGCGGCGGCAGTGTCGCCGTCGGTTACTGGAACCGCCCAGAGGAGACCCGCGAAACCTTCGAGGCTTACCTCGGCACCGAGGGACCGTTTCTGCGCACCGGTGATCTCGGTCTGCTGAGTGACAACGAGTTGTTCGTCGCGGGCCGCCTGAAGGATCTGTTGATCGTCAACGGACGCAACGTCTATCCCCAGGACATCGAGGGGATGATCGGCGAGTTGCATCCGGCGTTCGCGGGCAGTGCAGGCGTCGCCATATCCGTCGATGCGAGCGGCCGGGAGAGGCTTGTCGTGCTCCAGGGTGTCAAGACGGCGCTGCAAGGCGACACCACCCTCGCCCAACTCACCTCGACGATCAAGTCGGCGATCGCTCGCAGGTTCGACGTGCCCGCGCCGAATGTCGTTCTCGTCGCGCCCAGGTCGGTGCACCGCACTACCAGTGGGAAGGTCCGGCGCAGCTCGATGCGGAAGGCGTTTCTCCAGGGCCGCGTCGCGAATGTGCTGCACGAGGATCTCGAACCGGCGCTGAGCCGATCCATGACCGTCTGATCGATCGAAACCCGCCGAGGAGCCTGAAACATGTTCAGCGCCATCACTGTTCGCCCGAAGACGATCGAGGATTGGCTCGTGGAGCGCGTCGCGGATTACACCGAGCGCGCACCGCACGAGGTGGATCCGTCCGTCCCGCTCGCCGAGCTCGGCCTGGACTCCGTCTCGGCGGTGAACCTGTGCGGTGAGATCGAGGACCGATGGTCGCGCGAGGTCGACCCGATCCTGGTCTTCGAGTACCCGACCATCGCCGATATCGCCGCCTACCTCGCCGCCGAATTCACCCTCGCCGCATGACCGACATCGCCATCGTCGGCATCGACTGCCGATTCCCCCAAGCACCCGATCCGGCCGCGCTGTGGCGGCTGCTGATCGACGGACGTGACGCGATCTCCGAGGTCCCGGCGAGCCGCTGGACCGCCGCCGACTTCCACGACCCGGCCGGTGCGCCCGGCACCATCAACACTCGCGGCGGCGGCTTCCTCGACGACGCGGACGCGTTCGACGCCGAGTTCTTCGGCATCCCCCCGCGCGAAGCCGAGGCGATGGACCCGCAACAGCGATTGCTGCTGCAAGCCACGTGGCGGGCCTTCGAAGACGCCACACTCGACCCGCGCGGCGAGGCCGGTTCGCGGACCGGGGTGTTCGTCGGCGTGATGGCCAACGAATGGGCCAACCTGCAGATGAGCGACTACGCCGCGATCACGCCGCAGCACGGCTCCGGCAACGGCTACTTCATGACCGCCAACCGGCTGTCCTACCAGTTCGACCTGAGAGGACCGAGTGTCGCGGTCGACACGGCCTGCTCGTCGTCGCTGGTCGCGATCCACCTCGCCTGCGGCGCGCTGGCTTCCGGCGAGTGCGACCAGGCCGTCGCCGGTGGCGTCAACCTCGTGCTCACCCCCGCCGTCGGCGTCTTCTACACCCAGGCCGGTCTCTCCGCTCCTGATGCTCGGTGCAAGCCCTTCAGCGGCAGCGCCGACGGGATCGTGCGCGGCGAGGGCGTCGCGGTGCTCGTGCTCCGGCGGCTCGCCGACGCGCAGGCGGCCGGCCTGCCGATCTACGCGGTGATCAAGGGCAGCGCGGTCAATTCCGACGGGCGGAGCAACGGCATCACGGCGCCGAACCGGTGGGCGCAGCAGCAGGTGATCGGGGAGGCGTGCGAGCGTGCCGGGGTACGGCCCGAGCAGGTGGATTTCCTCGAGGCGCACGGCACCGGAACGGTGCTCGGCGACATGATCGAGGTCAAGGCGCTGGGGCAACTGCACGGGCGCAACCGGTCGCGGCCGTGCGGAATCGGTTCGATCAAGGGCAATCTCGGTCACACCGAGGGCGCGGCGGGCGTCGCGGGCCTGATCAAGGTGGCCCTCAGCCTGCGGCACGGTGTCGTTCCGCCGTCGCGGTTCGCAGATCAGGAGAATCCGCGGCTGCGGATGAGTCAGCAGGGTCTGCGTCTGCTCACCGACGCGATGCCGCTGGACGGTCCCGGCTACGGCGGAGTCAGCAGTTTCGGCCTCGGCGGCACGAACGCCCATGTCGTGCTGGGCAGCCCGCCCCTCACCGGAACGTCAGGGACGCCCGGTGGCGGAGTGCTCACCCTGTCGGCGACCGACGCGGAAGGCTTGCGGCGCAATGCCTATCGCCTTGCCGATGCCTTGGCGGCCATGCCACAGGACCAGTTCGCGCAAGTCTGCTGGACCAGCAACCGAATCAAGTCCTCCGGTCGCGCCAGGCTCGCTGTCGCCGCGGGCGATCGCGACGCCGCGATCGCCCGGCTGCGCGACGGTGCGGAGACCGGGGTGGTGCGGCCGGTCGGCGTCGGCTGGATGTGCACCGGCCAAGGTTCGCAATTCGCGGGCATGGCACGCGTGTTGGACGCGGCCGTCCCGCTGTTCCGGCACGCGCTGGAGCAGGTCGACCAGGTCATGGCGGCCCATCTCGGCCGGTCGGTGCGCGAGCTGATGCTCGACGAGCACACCGAGATCGACCGCACCGAACTGGCGCAACCGGCGATCTTCGCGATGGAGTACGCCTTGGCCGAGTCGCTCGCCCGCACCGGCGTCCGTCCGGCCTGGGTGATCGGACACAGCATCGGCGAGTTCGCGGCGGCGGCAGTGGCGGGCGTGTTCGACCTGGACGACGCCTGCCGTCTCGTCGTCGCACGAGGCGAGCTGATGCGGCAGCTCCCGGAGGGCGGCGCGATGCTCGCCGTGCGAGCGGACCCGGCGGAAGTCGCCGGAATGCTCTCCGGCCGAACGGACGTCGCGATCGCAGCCGTCAACGGTCCGGGGGAGATCGTGTTGTCCGGCGCCGCCCCGGCGATCGTCCGCATGCGGGAGGCGCTCGCGGCGCGTGGGGTCGCAACCAGGCCGCTCACCGTATCGCACGCCTTCCATAGCCCGCTGATGGAACCCATGGTGGAGCGGTTCGAGGCGGTCGCCCGCGAATGCGCCTATCGGACACCGGTTCTGCCGCTCTATTCGACAGTGCGCGGTCGCCTGCTCGACGCGAACGAGACGATGGACGCCACTTACTGGACCGAACACGTTCGCGCCACAGTGCGCTTCGGCGAGGCGGTCGAGGCCGCGCTCGGCACCGATCCGAGCCATGTGATCGAGATCGGGCCGCGCCGCGTCCTCGCCGCGCTGGTGGGCCGGATCCGTCCGGATCTGGCGCCGCGCTGCCTGACGCCGAGCCCCGGCCCCGGCGCGACCGGCGGCGAATTCGCAGACGTCGTCGCCGCGCTGTACCGCGACGGACTCGACCCCGACTGGGACCGGCTCTACGAACCCGCGCAGCGCGTGCGCCGGAGGCTGCCCGGCTACGAGTTCGCCACCGACCAGCGATTCTGGGTCGACCCATCCACCACGCCTTCCCGATCCACGCAAGCCGAGGAAACCTCCATGGACCAGTTGATCGCACTCTTCCGGGAACAGAACGCCGTCCTGGCGAGTCTCGTCGGCGCGCCCGGAGAGCAGCGGGCGGGCGCCGCGTCCCTGACGGAGCCGACGGTGCGCCAGCAGATCCCGGTGCCGACGACCACCGCGAAGCCGCCGCCCGCACCGGAAGCGGTCGCGGCCGTCGTTCGCGCGGAATGCGCGAGGGTCAGCGGATTCCCGGCCGATCGGCTCCGCGATGCCCAAACCCTCGGCGCCGACCTGGGATTCGACTCCCTCATGGTGACCGACCTGATCGCCGCGCTGGTTCGCAAACTACCCGCGGCGACCATCGACCCCGCTCGGTTCACGCCAACGACGACGCTCGGTGACGTCGTCACCCATGTCACGACCTCGGCGGGTGCGACCATTCCGCCGCAGAGCGCGCAAGCCATGGCCGCCGAGCCGACCGAACCCCGGCACACGGTCATCGAGCCGGAGTACCGGATCTCGGAATTCGGGGAGGTCAAGGCGATCGCCGACCGGTTCTCCGGCGTCGAAGCACTCGGTCTGTCCAACCCATACTTCCTGATCAACGACGGCATCACGCGGGACACCTCCGTCGTAGACGGCACGTCGGTGCTCAACTTCTCCAGCTACAACTATCTGGGGTTGTCCGGTCATCCGGCGGTCGTCGCCGCCGTGCAGGAAGCCGTGGCGCGCTACGGCAGTTCGTGCTCGGCCAGCCGGATCCTCTCCGGCGAGAAACCGGTGCACCGCGAACTCGAGGCCGAAATCGCGGGCCTACTCGGCACCGAGGACGCTATCGCGTTGGTCGGCGGCCACTCCACGAACGTCACGATCATCGGGCACCTGGTCGGCCTGGAGGACCTGGTGATCCACGACAGCCTCGCGCACGACAGCATCGTGCAGGGCTGCAAGCTGTCGGGCGCGACCCGCCGCCCGTTCCCGCACAACGACCACGCCGCCCTCGACGAACTGCTGACCGAGATCCGCGGCCGGTACCGGCGGGTGCTGATCCTGATCGAAGGCGTCTACAGCCAGGACGGCGACATTCCGGACCTGCCCGCGATCATCGCGGTCAAGAAGAAGCACAAGGCGCTGTTGATGATCGATGAGGCGCACAGCATCGGTGTGCTCGGCGCGGGCGGTGGGGGCATCGGCGAACACTTCGGCGTCGCCCGCGACGATGTCGAATTGTGGTCGGGAACGATGTCGAAGGCGCTCGCCGGATGCGGCGGGTACGTCGCGGGCAGCGCGGAGCTGATCCGATTCCTGAAATACACGACTCCGGGGTTCGTCTACAGCGTCGGCATGACGCCGATGAACGCCGCCGCCTCGGCCGCGGCGATCCGGCAGATGCGGTCCGACGGCGAACCGCTGGAACGCCTACGCCACAATTCCCGGCTGTTCCTGGGACTGGCCCGGGAGGCGGGCATCGACACCGGCGACAGCCATGACACACCGATCGTCCCGTGCATCGTCGGCGACTCGCTGAAGACGCTGAAACTGTCGAACGCGCTGCTGCGCCGCGGCGTCAACGTCAACCCGATCCTGTACCCGGCGGTGCCGGAGAATCTGGCGCGCCTGCGGTTCTTCGTCACCGCCTGCCATACCGAAGACCAGATCCGCGACACGCTCGAGATTCTTGCCGAGGAACTCGCGTTGCTCGCCGACAGCTGACGCGCGACTCGGCTGTCGCCGGTCGGACGCGTACCGACGGTGGCCACCGGTCCGCGGCGACCGGAACGGCTGCGTCTGTACCGTGACGCGCACCGGACCGCTGTAGCATCAGCCGGGTGCCATTGCCGCAGCTCAATCGGTAACGGCGACTTTCCGCGGGTTGGATGGACGATGAGGGCCGGGCACGGCGTCCGCTGTCGGGTGTTGTTCGAACGCCGTCGACGCAGTCGGCCAGGAGGGTTCACGGGCGCCGTACACGTGTGACTGCCAGGTGAAGGGTTCGAGCGGCGATTCGGTTCCCGCCGCGTGCGTCCGGTCGACTCCTGATCCGAGGGTGCACGCCGAGCCGATCGATGCCGGCTACCGCGGTGGACGAGGCCGCCTGCCTCGCCGCCGACCGTAGCGCTCGCATCGGAGGTAGGGCACAGCCATGATTCGCTCGATCGTGCGAACCGCGACCGCTCTGACGGTCGCCGCCGGTACGTGGTTCGCGGGTGCTCCGGCGCCCGTGGTCGCGTCGCCGCCGCTGGATGTGGTGGTGACCGGCGGCGCGATCTCCGGCCGCGCCGTCGACGGGATCACCGAATACTTCGGCATCCCGTTCGCCGCGCCCACCGGGGGCGAAGCGCGGTTCGCGCCGCCGCGCCCCGTGTCGCCGTGGCCCGGCGTGCGCCCTGCGCGCGACCACGGGCCGCAGTGTCCGCAGACGGGATACCTGCCCGGCATACCGTCGCTCGCGCCTACCGGCGAAGATTGCCTGACCATCGATGTCTACGCGCCGGACGGCGACCGCGACCGCGCGCGGCCGATCATGGTGTTCTTCCATGGTGGCGGCTATCTCGACGGCTCCAACACCGAATACGACGGTCCCACCCGGATGGCCGCGGATGGCGACGTCGTCGTGGCCATCCCCAACTACCGCCTCGGACCGTTCGGCTTTCTGGCACTGCCCGAGCTCGCGGCCGAATCCGGCGGCGCCACCGGTACGGTCGCCATCCAGGATCAGCAAGCCGCGTTGCGCTGGTTGCGCGACAACGCCCACGTCTTCGGCGGCGATCCGGACAACATCACGATCTTCGGGGAGTCGGCCGGCGCCGTCAGTGTCTGCACCCACTTCGCCGCACCCGGCTCCGACGCCCTGTTCGCCAAGGCGATCATCCAGAGCGGTCCCTGTGCCCAAGCGCCCCTGGCACCGAGCGATCGTGCCGACGCTTTCGCGCGCTCGCAGCGCTATGCGGACAGCGTGGGATGCGGCGACGCCGCGACCCGGCTGGCCTGCCTGCGCGCACTGCCCGTATCGAGACTCCTGGACTCGCCGATCGCCCGATCCGAGGGGGAGAATCCCATTTGGTTTCCCGCCATCGACGGCGTCGTCATCACTCGGACACTCGACGAGGGCCTGGTGGGGGATCCGAGGAAAGCGCCGATCCTCATCGGGACCACCACCGCGGAAGGTGCGTTGATCGTCGCCGAAACCGACTATGCCCGCGGCCACATCCCGGACGCGGCGAGCTACGAGCGTTTCGTGCGCCGGTCCTTCGGCGCCGACGCGGACCGCGTCCTGGCCCGATATCCGCTGGACCGATTCCCGTCACCGGTAGCAGCCCAGGTCGCGGTGATCACCGACAGCGAGCTCGCCTGTCCCACCATGTCCACCAGCCGAACGGCGCGCGATGCCGGACATCCACTGTGGCAGTACGAATTCGATCAGGCGCCGCTCGGTGCCGCCAATCCGGTTCTGCCCGGCGCCTTTCACTCCGCCGAGCTCTACTATCTGTTGACCAGATTCATGGGCGTGCCGATTCCTTGGACCGGCGCGTCCGCCGCTTTCGCCGCGCAGATGCAGCGATGGTGGACCACCTTCGCCCACACCGGTGACCCGAACGCGCCGGGTTCCCCCGAATGGCAGCCCTGGCCGGCGTCGACGGGAAACGGCCCCGATGGATCCGCTCTGCTCATGCGGGCGACCGGCAGCGTGATGACGGACGATTTCGCCGCCAGGCACGACTGCGCGTTCTGGGCGGAAATCGACCGCTGATCCATCGCCCGAAGTCCGTGATGGACTGTGCTTTTCGTTGCTCTCCGGCTCTTGATCTTGCCGTGCCGCTTCGCGCTGGGTTATGGTCGTCGCCATGACTGCCGGGTCGGCGACACGCCGCACACAGAACGGTTACCCGGCCGCGCTGTGATCATCAGGCGGGCCAGGGGCCCGCCGCCTTCTTCGCGAATCCCATGTCACTACAGGGACGCCGGAAGGAGGTGAAACACATGTCCCATTCGGAATCACCGCAGCGCGGATGGCCGGACTTCGTCGCCGCACACGCTCGGGGCGGAGTGCTGGAGGCCACTGTCGTGCAGATCGCGCCGTTCGGCGCGTTCCTGGAGGTCGCTCCAGGAATTCACGGATTGCTGCACCGCACCGAGTGGTCCACCGAACCGCAGGTCGGTGCCACTCTGACGGTGCGCATCCTCGATATCGATACCGAGAGGCAGCGGGTCGCTCTGGCGCACGCTGAATAAGGCTCGGCACGGGCGTGCCGGGGCAGACTCCACCTGCCCCGGCACGACCCCAAGACTATCCCGGCCATGGTGACGGGCTCGCGGCGAATCGTCCGGCCGGCCCTGCCGCCGGGAATAAGATGATGTTGTCACCGCGTGCGGTGTGCGGTCGAAGTCCGCTTCGATCGCCGGGATCAGGTGAGACGCTGCAGGTAGGAGCATACTTACGCGATGAACGAATCGGGCGACTCAACCGTGGACACGGCCGAAGGCACCGTAGCCAGGGTAGTCGGTGCGGGGATCCCGCAAGCCACGGGAAGCTTCCGGTTCTGGTTCGCCGACCAGCACTGGGAGTGGTCGGACGAGGTCGCCGCGATGCACGGCTACGGACCCGACGCGGTGACGCCGACGACCGAGTTGCTGCTCGCGCACAAGCACCCCGAGGACCGGGATCACGTCGCGGAGGCGATCGAGAAGTCGGTGCGCAACGCCGAGCCGTTCTGCAGCCGTCATCGCATCATCGACACCGCGGGTGTGCCGCACCATGTGCTCGTGCTGGGCGACACCATGACCGACAAGAACGGCACCGTGGTCGGCACCGCGGGCTACTACGTCGACCTGACGGCCACCATCGCCGAGGACCGCCAGGATCTGCTCGACGACACGCTGCCGCGACTCGTCGAAGCGCGCGCGCTGATCGAGCAGGCCAAAGGCGTGCTGATGCGGGTCTACCGGATCAACGCCGACCAGGCATTTCACGTCTTGCAGTGGCGCTCGCAGGAGACCAACGTCAAGCTGCGCGACCTCGCCGCCCAGCTCATCGCCGAAATCGACCGGCTGCCCCCGGCGCCGCCCGGGGTGCAGACCGCCTTCGACCACATGCTGCTCACCTTGCACGAGCGCATCCCGAAGTCGTAGGGAGCGGTCCTAGTGGTCGCGCAGCACGGCGCCGACCCCGTCGTGCAGGGCTGCCACGGCGTCGACCAGGACGATCTCGGCCCCGATCGCCAGAGCGGCCACCGGCAGCGCCTCGTCGGCGCGGCGCATCTCACCGGCCGAGCCGTTCGTGGCCGGGCCGATCAGGGGGTTCGGGGCCGACCCGGCCAGCACCAATCGGTCACCAAGCACCCCGCGATCGAGCAGTAGCCGCTCCACGGTGGCGGCGCGCAGCGCGCTGGTGGTCGCGGCCAGTCCGGCCACCGCCAAGCCGTCCGGGCGCTCGATCTCGGCGGCGAAGCGCTCGAGGACCCGGCGGCGCCGCTGCGCCGCCACCCGGTGCAGAATCTCGCGGACCTCGGCGTCGAGCGCCTCGGGGTCCGAACCCGGTGTCAGCGTGCCGGTTTCGGCGTCGATGACATCCCTGCCCTTCGCATCGAACACCGCCCGAAGTTCCGCACGTGCCAAGGCTTCCCCGGCGAGCACGACGACCTCCGCGCGCACGGTATCGGCGAGCCGGTCCAGCTCGCCCGCGAACTCGCGGACGGCGCGTCGCGCCGTGTCCTCGATTCGCTGCCGGATCGTGCGGTGCGACCAGTCGTCGCGCCGAGGCTCGAGCGCCGGATGGCCGGCGCTGCGGAGGGTGTGCCTCGTTTCGCTGCCGTGGCCGTCGAGTCCGTACAACTCCGAGCCCACTCGGCCCACGAGGGCGACGACATGCGGTACTTTCTCCGCCTGCGCCTCGATCAGCGGCAGCAGGTAGGGCAGGGGCGACACGCGGACGGTCTCGATGTCGGGCGGGCTCGGTAGACGTTCGTCGGCGAGCACCTCGGTCTCGTCGGCGATGAGCAGCCTGCCGCATCGCCCCCGCGCAGGCGGGTGCAGTTCGATCGCCTGGGCGAGCAGCCTGCGGATGCGCGGCCGGGCTCCGCTGCGGTCCAGTTCGGCGTCGATCGAACGCCAGTGCAACTCGGTGTCGCGCGCCGCGTCCTCGGTGTCGTGGGAACTGTCGAAGCAGACCGATGCGAAGGGCCCGTGCTTATGGATGATGCGGCGGAGGTCGGCCATCGGTATCACCTGGGCATCCCTGGCCGCGAAGGTCCGTGCCGGTGGTCGTCGGAAACCACCGGCGACCACTCGGTCCGTGCCGCTCGGCGCCAGGTGACTTCGTCGTGTGTGCCGACGGCTTCGGTTCGGTGCACCACAGTCGGCGGGTACCCGGGCGTGTCGAGCCGAATCAGCGAACGCAGGTGCTCGGGCGCGGCGCCTTCGTGTGGGAGCGCGCTGCCACACGAGTTGTAGCCGAGGAATTTACGAAGCTTCCGGCTTCGCGGTCGGGTGTGACGATGCGGGGAAAGCTCCGCGGCTCCGACCGGAGCAACCGCCGCCGCTACCGCGCCGCGTTCCGGAGTCGCGTACGCGCGGCCGAGGCCGATCACTGTCAGCGCGACTGCCGTGGATGAAGGCGACGAGTTGGCCGCGTGTGTTTCACCACCCGGTGCTTTTTCGGTTTCGTGTAAGAAACCCGGTCGAACCCGCTATTTCCACTGTTCAGCGCCGAAAAATGTAAACAAGCGACCGCTTGGTGTCCAGATCGTAAACCGAAAAGAGCGGTTTGTTTCACGTTGGCTGTGGTAAATGTGGGGTGTATCGGATCGACAGCGCGGTCATCCGATAAAAGGGGCGAGGAACCCGCGCTGCTCGACGTTCAGCCGATTCGACGCGCTCTGTCGCGAAACTACCGGCGCGCACGGACACGAGGGCTCTCCGCAAGTATGTGTACGGCTACGTGCACCAGCGCAGAGGAACGTCATCGTGATCGAGAAACCCGAAGCGCCCGTCGCGGACGACGAAGAACGAGATCGGATCGTATGGCCCGACCCGAGCCCGCTGAGCAGTTGGTGGGCCGAAGTCATGGCGCATCGCCGGATCACCCGGCCACACGCCTCGGCCGCCGACCCGCGGCACAACTGACGAGCCGCGGGCTCGTCGGTTTCGCCGCGACGCGCAGAAGGCCGGCCGCCGCGGGCCGGCCCTCGGCGCGCAATTGCGGGCAGTGAGTTGTTCTATGACTTCCGCCCGAATGTGTGCAAGTGTTTTCCGCGACATAGCCGAAAGCGCCGCGCGCACAGGGCGATGAGGAATGTCGTTCGTGGCGTGAACAGTGGGCCGGGAGCGAGTTCACCGAAAACCGCGCGCGTTTACATGGCATTCACATTTCGCGGAGTTCGAAATCGAGGACTCGCTCCGAGTTCGGCTCGACTTGCGAGGATGTAGCGACTCGTCCCATCCATGACCGCCCCGCGAATTCCGGGGCAGGTCCGACCTGCCTTCTGTGTGGTCGTCACGCCGTTTCCGCCGCCGCGCCGGTGGCGTTTGCGGCGAAGTGCCGCAATGGGTTTGCGGCGGGGCCATCGCGAGCGACGATCCACGGTGTCGTCCTATCCGCTCGGCGGCGGCTGGCCGGCCTCGACGCGCGCCCGCTCGGGCGTCGCGCTGAGCGGCTCGGCCAAATCCTCCAGCGACCGCCCTTCCGCACGCACCCCATACGCCAGTTCCACCAGACCGGCCGCGAACATGGCGAGCGCGCCGATGGTGAACGCCAGGGCCGTCTTCCCCGGCTCGCCGTTCGCGGTCAGCCCGGCGAACACCAACGGTCCCGCGACGCCGCCCGCGACGGTACCGATCGCGTAGAAGAAGGCGATGGCCATGGCGCGGGTCTCCATCGGGAAGATCTCGCTGACGGTCAGATACGCCGCGCTGGCGCCGCACGACGCGACGAACAGCACCGCGGTCCAGCAGGCGGTGAGGGTGGTCGCGTTCAGGTGGCCCGCCGCGAAAAGCCATGCCGTGCCAAGCAGCAGCACGGCCGAGCCGAGGTAGCTGCCCGCGATCATGGGCTTGCGCCCGATCGTGTCGAAGAACTTGCCCAGCAGCAACGGACCGAGGAAGTTGCCGAAGCAGAGGACCGCGAAGTAATAGCCGACCCGGTCGTCCGGAATGCCGAACGATCTGGACAGGATGAGCGCGTAGTTGAACGTGACGGCGTTGTAGAGGAACGCCTGACCGATGAACAGCGACAACCCGAGCACGCTGCGCCGCGGATAGTGCCGCACCATCACAGCCGCGATCTCCCGGAAGGAGATGCTGCGCCGCTGCCGAATCCGGATCCGGTGATCGGAGACGTCGGCGAGCGAGGCGCCCGTGTCGTCCCGGACGCGCGCCTCGATCGCGGTGACCGAGCGTTCCGCGTCGTCTTCGTGACCGTGGATGAACTGCCAGCGCGGACTTTCCGGCACATGTCTGCGCACCAGCAGGATGATCAGGCCGAACACGGCGCCGAGCGCGAAGGTCAAGCGCCAGCCCACATTCGGCGGGAACAGATTCGTGTTCAATGCGACGATGGACAGCAACGCGCCGCCGACCGCGCCGAGCCAATAGGTGCCGTTGATGACGATGTCGATGCGTCCGCGGTACTGCTTGGGGATCAGCTCGTCGATCGCGGAGTTGATCGCCGCGTATTCGCCGCCGATGCCGAAGCCGGTGAGGAAGCGGAACAAGACGAACCACCACATCGAGAACGACAAGGCCGTCATGGCGGTCGCGAAGAGGTAGATCGCGAGCGTGATCAGGAACAGCTTCTTGCGGCCGAACCTGTCGGTCAGCCAACCGAAGAAGAGAGCGCCCGAGCCCGCGCCCGCAACGTACATCGCCGCCGCGACGCCGGAAACCTGTGCGGCCGTGATGGTCAGGCCGCTGCCCGGTTCCGAAAGCCGCGCGGCCACGCTGCCGACGACGGTCACTTCGAGCCCGTCGAGGATCCAGACGGACCCGAGCCCGATCACGATCATCCAATGCCACCGAGACCAGGGCAGGCGATCCAGCCTGGCCGGTATGTCGGTCGATATGGTTCGCACGGATCACCACCTTCGCAAGCCTGAGGGTCGGATACCCCGAGCCCGAGCGGCCAACCGCGCGGGTGGGTTAGGCTCGAACACGAGTGAAACGTGTTCTAGAAAGTGGCCTGTCGATGAAGACCATCTTTGCGCTGTGGGGCGTCGGTGACCTGCTCGCGGCGGACTTCGCGCCGCTCCTGACCGGGGCCGCCGCGGTGCAGGCGAACATCTCCGACGCGGCGGTCGAGACGGCGATGCTGCGCATCACGTCATTCGACGAACCGGTGCGAGCCGTCGTCAGCGTCTGGTGGGCGGACGCGCCGCAGGCGGAGGCGGCCGCGCGGGTGCTGAGCACCGTGGCCGAGCGGGTGGAAGGCTGGCATGTCGAGGAGGTGACGCCGATTCCCCCGCCGGTCACCGCGGTGCTCGAGCGTGCGCCGGGCCTGTCGAACTTCGCCTTCTTGCGTAAACCGGACGACCTGTCGCATGCCGAGTGGCTGGATCGCTGGCGCAACAAGCACACCGCCGTCGCCATCGAGACCCAGGCGACCTTCGGCTACGTGCAGAACGTCGTGACCGGGCCCGCGACGGCCGGTGCGCCGGACATCGCCGGGATCGTGGAGGAGCTGTTCCCGCTCGCGGCGCTCACCGATCCGCACGCCTTCTACGGCAGCGGCGGTGACGGAGCGGAGCTGGCGCGCCGCATCGATCGGCTGATGGCCAGCGTCGCGACCTTCGGCGGTGACCGGAACTTGGATGTCGTGCCCACCAGCCGATATCGGCTGCGCTGAGCGGTTCAGCGGCCGGAGCGTCCCGCCGATTCGCGCAGCGCGACGCGTGCGGCGCGCACGGCGGGATGGTCGCCCGTGCCGCGCCGGTAGGCGAGGTGCGTGCGCCGTCGCATCGGCAGCGCGCCGAGGATGACGCCCGGCGGGCAATCCCGCGTACCGAATTCCGGGACCAGCGCGACACCCTGACCCGCGGCCACGAGCGCGAGGACCGTGCCGAAGTCGTCGGCGTGATGCCGGATCCTGGGCGTGAAGCCCGCCGCCTCGCAGGCACGCATCGTCATGGTGTGGCACATTGTGCCGGGAGTGCTTGCGATCCAAGCGCTTTCGCGATGATCGGCGAGCGGTTCGGCGGTGCGCGCGGCGAGATGGACGATCTCCTCGAACAACGGCTCGCTGTGCAACGCGGGATCGGCGGGGACCGGAGCGTAGTCGTACTCCTGGATCAGCGCGACGTCCAGCGTCTCGGCGCGCAGCGCGTCGGGCGCCAGCGCCGGGTCCAATTCGGTCACACGCAATTCCAGCCGGGGATGCGCGCTGCTCAGCGCGACGAGCGCGGGGGAAAGGATGGTCCGCACCGCGGTCGGAAACGCGCCGATGCGCAAGGTTCCGGTGAGTTCGGTGCGGATCGTGGCCAGTTCGGCGGTGGCCTGCTCGAGCACCGCGAGAATCCGCTCGGTGTGCCCGACGAGCGCCACGGCCGCCGGGGTCAGCGTCACTCGCCTGCCCGTCCGCGTCAACAGTGGCACGCCCGCTTCCCGTTCCAGTGCGGCGAGTTGCTGGGAGACCGCCGAAGGGGTGTAAGCGAGGGCCTCCGCGACCGCCGCGATGGTCTCGCGGTGCGACAGTTCCCGCAGTAGGCGGAGTTTGCGGACGTCGATCATAAGTTCAGCTTATGGTCTGCGACAGAAACGTGAACTGGATCTGATGAATTCCAGCGGCGAGGCTGATCGTCATGACGCTCGCAGGTCTTTTCGTTCCTCTGGTCACCCCGTTCACGGCCGACGGCGCACTCGCCGCGGACGCGCTGGAGCGGCTCGCCCGCCAAGTCCTCGACGACGGCGCGACCGGCCTGGTCGCGCTCGGCACCACCGGGGAGCCCGCGACTCTGACCGCCGCCGAGCGCGCGGAAGTGATCGCCGTCTGCGCGCGCGTGTGCCGGGAACGCGACGCGCCGTTGATCGTCGGCGCCGGATCGAACTCGACGGCGGCCTCCGTCGAAGCCCTCGCCGGTCTGGATCCGCGCACCACCGCGGCGCTCACCGTGGTCCCGTATTACACGCGCCCTTCCGAGGCGGGCGTGCTCGCGCATTTCCGCGAACTCGCGGCGGCCTCTCCCGCGCCGCTGATCATCTACCACATCCCCTACCGGACCGGACTTTCCCTGGGAACCGCGACACTCCTCGCGCTGGCCGACCTGCCCAACGTCATCGGCCTGAAGCATGCCGTCGGCGCCGTCGACGACGCCACCGTCACGCTGATGGCCGCCCGGCCCGCCGACTTCGCCGTACTGGCCGGCGACGACCTGTTCGCCGCGCCGCTGCTGGCCCTCGGCGCGTCCGGCGCGATCGCGGCCTCGGCCGCCGTGCACACTTCGTCGTTCGCGGCGATGGTCGCCGCGTGGCGCTCCGGTCCGGTCGATGTGGCGCGGACGCTCGGTCACCGGCTCGCGGTATTGTCGGCCGCGTTGTTCGCCGAACCCAACCCCGCGGTGATCAAAGCGGTGCTCGCGGCGCAAGGCCGCATACCGAGCCCTGCGGTACGGTTGCCTCTGCTGCCCGCGAGCGAGGCGGCGACTCGGGCCGCCTTGGTCGCACTGGCGGAATTTCCGGCAACGGGAACCCGTAATGACTGGTATTGCGGCCGTGAAGGTGCCACGCTTAAGCGGTGACACAACCTCCGGATACCCAGGCGGCTGGGCCCGACCCGGCCACCGACAAACTCGACGCGGCCGTCTTCAAGGTCGCCGGCGTCGTGGTGCTCGGCGCGATCATGTCGATTCTCGACATCACCGTCGTCAGCGTCGCGATCCCGACCTTCCAGCGCGAGTTCGACACGAGCTACGCCATCGCGGCGTGGACGATGACCGGGTACACGCTGGCGCTGGCCACCGTGATCCCGCTGACCGGATGGGCGGCCGACCGCTTCGGCACCAAGCGGCTGTACATCATGGCGCTGACCTTCTTCGTGCTCGGCTCACTGCTGTGCAGCACGGCGTGGAACATCGAATCGCTGATCGCGTTCCGCGTGATCCAGGGCCTCGGCGGCGGCATGCTGATGCCGCTCGGCATGACGATCATGACCCATGCGGCCGGTCCGCAGCGGGTCGGCCGGGTGATGGCGGTGCTCGGTGTGCCGATGCTGCTCGGCCCGATCGGCGGCCCGATCCTGGGTGGCTGGCTGATCGAGAACTTCAGCTGGCACTGGATCTTCCTGATCAACCTGCCGATCGGCGTGATCGCCTTGACGCTGGCGTTCATCGTGCTGCCCAGCGACAAGCCGGAGCCGTCCGAGTCGTTCGACTTCATCGGCATGCTGCTGGCCTCGCCCGGCCTTGCGCTGTTCCTGTTCGGCGTCTCCTCCATCCCGGAGCAGGGGACGGTGCTCGCGGCGCGGGTGCTGATCCCGGCCGCCATCGGCGCGGTGCTGATGGTCGCGTTCGTGTTCCACGCGCTGCGCACCGAGCACCCGCTGATCGATCTGCACCTGTTCCGCAACCGCGCGCTCACCTTCGCGGTGCTCACGATGGTGCTGTTCGCCATCGCGTTCTTCGGAGCGGGTCTGCTGCTGCCGACCTATTTGCAACAGGTGCGCGGTGAGTCGGCGCTGCAAGCCGGTCTGCTGATCGCGCCGCAGGGCATCGGCGCGATGCTCAGCATGCCGATCGCGGGCCGTTTCGTGGACAAGATCGGCCCGGGCAAGATCGTGCTGGTCGGCATCACGCTGATCTCGATCGGGACGGCCTACTTCGTCCAGCTCGACGCGGACAGCTCGTATCTCCCCATGATCGGCGCGCTGTTCGTGATGGGCCTCGGCATGGGCTGCACCATGATGCCGATCATGACCGCGGCGATCCAGACCCTCACCCACCAGCAGGTGGCGCGCGGGTCGACGCTGATGAACATCGTCAACCAGACCGCGGGCTCCATCGGCACGGCGACGATGTCGGTGGTGCTGACCAACCTGCTGAACAACCAGCCGCTGGCGCGCCCGGCGATCGCGGCCAACTTCGATCCCAGCTTGGCGAGCCAGCTTCCGCCGGGCGCCGTCGAAACCGGTCTGCAGCAGGCCGCGGAAGCGTTCAGCCACACCTATGTGGTGGCGCTGGTGCTGATCGTGCTCACCTTGATCCCGGCGTCCTTCCTGCCGCGGACCAAGCCGAAGAACCCGCAGGGGGCCGACGCGGCGACAGTGGTGCACGCCTAGCGGTACTCGTCCCGGGATCGCCTGCCGATCCCGGGACCTACCGCCGTAGGGGCCGGGCGGATGCCGCCGCGGCCCCTATTTCTTGCCGTGGGCAAGGCCTGCGGTGGGCCGCCGCCGCGCCTCGCGGAGGAACGCCAGGACGGCCGGGCTCGCCACCGAGCGGAATTCGTCGAAATACGCGTGCCGTGCGCCCTCGATCAGATGTAGTCGCGCGTCGGGGATGCGCTCGACCAGCAGGGGAGCGTTCGCGGCGGGATTGAAGCGGTCCTCGGTGCCGTGCACCACGAGGGTGGGAACCCGTATGTCCGGCAAAACATCCCACGCATCGTGCTTGTTGCTCGCGTACAGATGCCTGCGCTTCGCGTAAACCGGCATGGCCGGGTCGCCGAGCGTGTTGTACGGGCCGGACGTGCTCGCCAGCCAGGCCGGGGTGTACATCAGTTCCAGTAGAGCCTGTCGCGCGGCGGCCGGGTCACGCTGCGCGAGCGACCTCCTGACCTCGGGACCGCGTTCGAATGCGTGCTTGCCGCCGGGGGAAGTGCAACCGAGCACCAGGGAGTGCACCCGGTCCGGATGGCGCGCGGCCAGCCACTGGGCCACCCGCCCGCCCATGGACGTGCCGTAGACGGCGGCCTGCCGCACGCCCAGGTCGTCGAGTACCGCGACCACGTCGTCGGCGAATCCCCGCGTGCTGTACACCTCGTCGGGCTTGTCGCTGTCGCCGGTGCCGCGCCAGTCGAGTGTGATGGTGCGGTGCCCGGTCTCGAAGTCCGCGCGGATGCCGTCCCACCAGTGGTGGGTGTTGGCCTGACCGGCGAGCAGGACCAGCGCGCTGCCCGTGCCCGCCACTTGATAGGCGAGGCGAACTCCGTCGGCCGCCGTTGCGTAGGGCACCTCTACGAAATCCTTTCGTTCAGCGATCGCCGCGAAGCCCGTCGAAGACGATCTCCAGGCCGCGCCGCCACGACGGCGAGCCGGTGGTCTCGCCGAGCAGCGACAGCGCCCACACCAAGTTGACGACATCCTCGTCGGTCGCGTCGGCGCGCAGCGCGCCGGCATCCCGGACGCGCGCGAGCACCGCCGACAGGTGCGACATCCCGCGATGACAGGCCTCCGCCAGTTGAGCCGCCGCAGGATGATCCCCGGTGAACGCCTCGAGCAGTCCGCGATCGGCGGTGAGCCTGTTGAGCAGGTCTTCCACGAATCCGGTGAACGCCGTCCACGCGTCCGGTTCGGCCGCCGCACGGGCGGCGATCTCGTCCACCGCCGCCAGCCGGGGCGGCAGAAGGGCATCGATCAGGGTGTCGCGGGTGGGGAAGTGGTTGTACAGCGTCCCGATACTGACGCGGGCGCGCCGCGCGATCTCCTCCAGCGAGCCGTCGAGGCCCTGCTCGGTGAGCACTTCGGCCGCTGCCCGCAGCAGATTGTCGCGATTGCGAGCGGCGTCCCGGCGCAGCGGTTTGGTCACGCGATCATCCTACAGAACCTGAGGCCCACCTCAGATTCTGTGCTACGGTGATAAATCGAGGGGGGCCTCAAATTAAGGAGAACGCATGGCGGATCAGGGAACAGCAGTGATCGTCGGTGTCGGCCCCGGCCTCGGGATATCGATGGCCCGGCGCTTCGGACGGGAAGGGTTCCGCGTCGCGCTGATCTCGCGCAGCGATGCACGGCACGCCGGGTACCTCGCGGACCTGGCGGAGCTTGGTGTACACGCCACCGCTCACGTCGCGGACGTCACCGACCGGTCGCGGCTCGGCGTGGTACTCGGCGACATCCATAAGGAGGGACCGATCGGAATGGTCTATTACGGACCCGGTTCCACGCAGCAGCCCGTGCCGATCACCGACATCGACGCGGCCACGGCGCGATCGGCGTTCGAGTGGGTGTGGCCCGCGGTCGACGTGGTGAGCGACGTGTTGCCGGGCATGCTCGATCGCGGGAAAGGCGCATTACTTTTCGCCGGCGGGCTCTCCAGCGTCCGCCCCATGCCCATGCTCGGCCACCTCGCCCTCGCCGCGGCGGCACTGCGCAACTACGCGCTCACCTTGAACGCGGCATTGGCCGAGCGCGGTCTCTATGCGGGCACGCTGACCATCGGCGGACTCGTCGAGCGCGGGGACATCCACGCGATGGTCACCGCCGACCCGGCGCGCTTCGGCAGCGCGGACGGCCACACTCTCGATCCGGACGACTTGGCCGATACCGCGTGGGGCATGTATCGCACCCGCGACCGCGCCGAAACGATCTTCGACGCCATCGGCGTATGACGGCGGAGGTCAGCCGTACAGGGCGATGAAGCGGTCCAGGGAACGTTCGATATCGCCCTTGGCGGCGCGGGCCACACCGGATCCGATGGGGCCGAACAGCGGCGCGCCGCCGAGTTCGATGTCGACGGTGACCTCCGAACCGGAGCCCTTCGGGGCGACGAGCAGCTGCAACCCCAGTTTGGTGCCGCCTTTGCCCGCGCCGGTCAGTTGCAGGCGGCGCGGCGGCTCGGCGGCCCGCACGGTCCAGGTGACCCGGTTGCGCAGGCCCTTGACCGAGGCGATGCCGACCAGTTGGGTGCCGACGGTCAATTCGGCGGGAACCTCGCCGCGCCACGCTTCGTGCATGGTCAGCCATTTGTCGAGTTCGGCGAGGTTGGAGGTGTGCGTCCAGGCCTCCTCGGGCGAGATCGGAACGTCGACCGAGACCTTCAGCTTTGCCATGGGCGCATGGTATCCGGCTCCGGCGGTCCGGTCGGTGCGAGGCACGGCCGGTCCGGGCGGACTCCCCGCACAGCGGTGGACGCTACTTCGCGGAATCGAATTCGAGCACCCGCCAATACATTCGTTGATGCGTCAGCGAACGGCCATTCCGCCTGTTCGGCTCGGCCGCCGTGGGCGTTCGCGGCATCCGCGCCGCCACCCGCGCTTCCGGTGCTGGTCCGACGCGCGGGCCCATACGCAGGACAAATGGTCCACGGGTTGCACGGCAGCCCAACATTATTGCGCAGCTATGTCGCGATCCGCGGCACCTATCGTCCCAGTTCCGGGAATCCGGAAAGTGTCTGTGGGATCGGCAGAGAGTTCGTTGGAATGCTGCTAATGTGCGAATGGTCGGGTTCTGGTTACCGTTCGGACACGATCCGGGCGGTCGGCGATTGACATGTAATCGCCTGTCCTGCGGGCACTGTGCGGTAGGCGCTCTCGGTGAGCGCCGGTGCCGTCGCGGGATTTCCGGTACTCCGACGCGGACCCCACCGACCGGTCCGTTCATGGTCGGCAGGCGAGGGAAGGCGAGCGAAGCAGGATGGCAGTGGGCCGATTCCTCGAGACCAGTCAACGACGAAAGAACTGATGAATCAAGATATCGCCGTGGTGCTTTCATGGATCCTCGCCGTCGCTTTGGTGATCGCCGTAGCGGGGGCGTTGTACGCAGTACAGTATGCCAGGGCTCAGCGGGCCAAGCTCGAGGCTCTGGCCAGGGAACAGCGCGCGACGGAGGACACGCTCGAGCGGTTCGCCGCCACTACGCTACCCGCGGTGGCCGAGTCGATCCGCCGGTTCGAGTCCCAGGTGCCCCCGGTCGAAGTCCAGGCGGGCATGGAGAATTCGCGGCTCGCGCAGATCCTGCGGTGGATCTCCGAGCGGTATGCCGACGATCTGAGCCTGATGCGCTCGGAGACCAGGGAGCTGACCAACAACGAAGGACAGCAGGCGATCAAGGCGGCCGAGGAGGCCGCGCGCAACGAGGTCGCCTCCGCATCGCGCCAGGCGACCAGCGCCGCGGTCCGCTCGTTCGGCACTTCCGTGGTCAGCCTCGGCGCTGACGTCAGCCAGGTGGTGAGCGCCGCGCTGCGTGAGCATCGCGACGATCAGGTGTACGAAACCCTCACCCGCATCGACCACACGGTGCAGCAGATGATCCGCCAGGCGCAGTCCTACGTGATCGTCTGCGGTGGTCTGCCCGGCCGCCGCTGGCCCGCGCAGACGCTGACCGACGTGGTCGGCGGCGCCATCGGCCGTGTCCGGGAATACCTGCGGGTGCGGCCCAACCAGCTCGACCGTGTCGTGATCAGCCGCGCGGTGGAACCGCTCGTGCACACACTGGCGACCTTGCTGGACAACGCGTTGCGGTACTCGCCGCCGACTTCCTACGTGGACGTCAACTTCCAGGAGGGTCACCACGGCGTCACCGTCATCATCGATGACGCGGGCGTGCGGATGAACGCCGAGCAGATGGAGGAGGCCCGCCAGGTGCTCGCGCACGAGCGGCCCGTCGACATCCACCAGCTCGGTCCGTCGCCGAAGGTCGGCTTCCCGGGCATCGCCGCGCTGGCCCGCCGTTACGGCTTCACCGTCTACATCGACGGCCCGAACGTCTACGGCGGCATGCGCGCGATGGTCTACATCCCGGAGTCGCTGCTGGTCACCCCGCAGAACGTCCAGGAGGTCGCGCCCGTGACCGAGGCAAAACCGGAGCCGGTCACGGTTCCCGCGCAGGACGCGCCGAGCGAACAGCCCGGCGAGAACGAGCCGTCGCTGTCGGTGAGCGAGATCACCAGCGGCGGGCTACCCAAGCGGCGACGCAGGACGGTCGCACTCGCCCCGGTCGGGCCGCGCACCGAACCCGGCCTCGCTCGCCCCGAGGTCGCCGCAGCTTGGCATACCGGCTCCAAGAGCGGCCGCGCCGCCGCATCTGATGACACGGAAGGGATGACATCCTGATGGCCACACCCGTGACCGACAGCAGCAACAAACTGGGCTGGCTACTCGAAGATCTCAGCATCACGGGTGTGCGGTTCTCGGTGTTGCTGTCCGACGACGGCCTGCGGATCGCGCACTCCACGGGGATCGCCCGCGACGAGGCGGAACGCTTCGCCGCCGCGGCCTCCGGCCTGCGTTCGCTCGGTAAGGCGCTCGGCGAATTCTGCGGTGACGCCACGAACGGCGTGCGGCAGAACATCACCGAGTACGACCAGGGGATGATCCTCATCACCGCGGCAGGCGAGGGCGCGCTACTCGGCGTCGCGACCACCAACGACATCGACGTGGGCCTCGTCGCCCACCGGATGAACGAGCTGGCAGGCCGGGTCGGACGCGAGCTCGGCAGCCAGCCGCGCAGGCGCGTTGACGGCAGCGAAATGCCATGATCGAGCGCAGCGAGCGAGTCAGAGGTACTGCGCCGCTGGGCAGCACGGAGCCGAGCGAGAGCGAGGTGCCGTCATGAGCAAGCCGCGGCGCGATCCGGACCTGGTCCGGGCTTATGTGCGCACCGGAGGGCGTACGCGCCCCACTCGCGAGCTGGACCTGGTTACTTTGGTCCTGACCGCCAAAGATCCACTCCCCGGCGCGTCGCCCGATGCGCGCCGGGTCATGGCCCTGTGCAGCCGTCGGGGTGCGCTGTCGATCGCGGAGATCGCTGCGTACCTCGACCTTCCGCCGTCCGTCGTGAAGATCGTCGCGTCCGATCTCATGGACGGCGGGCACCTGGTCACCCCCACCCCGGCCGAGTCCCTGCCGGAGATCGCTCTGCTGGAGGAGGTACTCAATGGGCTCCGTGCTCTCGCCGTCTGATCGCACCGTCGATTACGTGCCGGAGACCGTGACCCGCTCGGTGAAACTGCTGGTGGCCGGCAACTTCGGTGTCGGCAAGACCACGTTCGTGAGCAGCGTCTCGGAGATCAAACCGCTGCGCACCGAGGAGACCATCACCGAAGCCAGTGTCGGCGTCGACGACATGGCGGGGCTGCCCGGCAAGTCGCAGACCACGGTCGCGATGGACTTCGGCCGCATCACGCTCAGTCCGAAACTGGCGCTCTACCTGTTCGGCACTCCGGGTCAGCAGCGTTTCGTCCCCTTGTGGGAGGAGCTGGCCCGCGGTGCGCTCGGCGCGCTCGTGCTGGTGGACACCCGCCGCATCGAGAAGTCCGACGAGGTCCTCTCGGTGCTGGAGGAGCGCGGCGTCCCGTATTCGGTCGCCGTCAACCAGTTCGAAGGCGCCCGGCCCTACCCGCTCGACGAGGTGCGCGATGCCCTCGACCTGGAACCCGGGACTCCCCTGACGTCACTGGACGCCCGGGACCGAGGCACGTGCCTGCGTTCGCTGATCACGCTAGTCGAATTCTTGTTCCACCGTTTGGAGTCTCGCATTTGACCACGTCCCAGTCCTCGACCCACCCCGGGCACCTATCCAGCGGCGCCTGCCCGGTCGCACACGGATCGCCGATCGACACCGACGGTCCCAGAATTCCGCTCTATGCTGAGGGATTCGCGGCTGACCCCCACGGGATCTACCGGGAAATGCGCAGGCGCCACGGTTCGTTGGTCCCGATCGAACTGTCGCCAGGGGTGCCCGCCACGCTGGTGATCGGCTATCAGGAAGCCGTGCGGATCCTCAACGATCCCGAGCACTTCCCCGCCGATCCGCGCATCTGGCAGAAGAACATCCCCGAGGACTCGCCCATCCGTCCGATGATGGAGTGGTACCCGAACGCGCTGCGCAACAGCGGCGCGGCGCATGCCCGCTACCGGGGTGCCTACGTCGCGAGCATCGACGCCATCGACCTGCACGAGGTGCACTCGATGGTAGAGCGCATCGCGATTCCGCTGATCAATACCTTCTGCCAGGCGGGGTCCGCCGATCTGGTGACCCAGTACGCGTTCCCGCTCGTCTTCGAAGTGCTCAACCGGATCGTCGGCTGTTCGACGGAACTGGGGCAGCGGGTCGCCACCGGCATGGCGATGCTCTTCGACACCGTCGAGGCGGCCAAGGGCATGCAGATGCTCTCCGAGGCGCTGATGGAGCTGATCCACCAGCGCCGCGCGGAGCCGGGCGACGACGTCACGTCCCGGTTGGCGCATCACCCGGCCCGCCTGAACGACGAGGAGATGCTGTCGAACCTGATCAGCCTCTACGGCGCCGGGATCGAGCCGCAGCAGAACCTGATCACCAACACCCTGCTGCTGATGCTCACCGACGACCGTTTCGGTGGCGACATGCTCGGCGGCGCGCTGTCGACGCGTGACGCGCTGGACGAGGTGTTGTTCAACGACCCCCCCATGGCGAACTTCTGTATCACCTATCCGCGCCAGCCCATCCTGATCGACAACGTCTGGTTGCCCGCGCACCAGCCGGTGCTGATCAGCCTGGCGGGGTGCAACAACGATCCGGCGATCCGCGGCGGCGACCGCACCGGTAATCGCTCGCATCTGGCGTGGGCGGTCGGCCCGCACGCCTGCCCCGCGAAGTCCGTCGCGTCCGTGGTCGTGCAAGAAGCCATCGACCAGCTGCTCGACGCACTCCCCGAAATGCAGCTGGCCGTGCCCGCGGACGAAGTGGTCTGGCGGCCCGGCCCATTCCACCGGGCGTTGGCGGCCCTGCCGGTCGTCTTCCCCAAGTCCCCTCCGTTGAACATGGTGTAAGGAGAAGCGTCCGATGTCGCAAGAGCCGATAGTCTTGGATCTGACCGGTTCCGATATCCAAGGCGAAGCGGCGCGGCTGCGCGAGCGTGGGCCGGTGGCCCTGGTGGAACTGCCCGGCGGGGTGCCGGCGTGGTCGATCACCGATGCCGTCGTGCTCAAGAGTCTTCTGGCCGACCCGCGCGTCTCGAAGGACCCCAGGCAGCACTGGGCCGCGTTCATGAACGGCGAGATCACCGAGGAGTGGCCGCTGCACCCGTGGGTGGCGGTCGACAACATGTTCACCGCCTACGGCGCCGAGCATCGGCGGCTGCGCAAGTTGGTCGCCCCCGCGTTCACGCACCGTCGTACGGTGGCGCTTCGACCGCGCATCGAAGCGATCACCGCCGAGTTGCTCGACGAGTTGGCCGCGACCCCGCGCGGCACGGCCGTGGATCTGCGTGAGGGTTACGCGTATCCGGTGCCGATCCAGGTCATCACCGAGCTGATGGGTGTGCCCGAGCATCTGGGCCCAGGCGTGCGGAAATGTGTCGACGGATTCTTCGACACCTCGTTCGGTCCGGAGGAGGCCCAGGCCAACTACCTGGAGATGTACCGGCTCGTCAGCGAACTGGTGGCGTACCGGCGGGAGGCGCCCGGCGACGACATCACGAGCGTCCTGATCGCCAGCCGGGACGAGGAGGACGGCTCACAGCTGACCGAGAAGGAACTCGTCGACACCCTGATGCTGGTCATCAACGCCGGGCACGAGACGACGGTGAACCTGCTGGATCAGGCCATCTTCGCGTTGCTCACCCGTGCGGACCAGCGCGCCGACGTGGTGGCGGGGCGGATCCCTTGGTCGGATGTGGTGGAGGAGTCGCTGCGCTACGAGGCGCCGGTCGCGCACCTGCCGCTGCGCTACGCCGTCGAGGACATCGATATCGCCGACGTCCGTATTCCCAAGGGGGAGGCGATCCTGGCCTCCTACGTGGCGGCCAACCGCGATCCGAAGGTGCACGGTCCGAACGCCGACCAGTTCGACCTGCGGCGCTCGGTCAAGGATCATGTGGCCTTCGGTTACGGGGCGCATCATTGCCTGGGCGCGCCGCTGGCCCGGATGGAAGCCGAGATCGCCCTTCCGGCCATCTTCCGCCGCTTCCCGGACATGCGCCTCGCGGTCGATCCGTCCGAGCTGGGCACCGTGCTCAGCTTCATCTCCAACGGTCATTCCGAACTGCCGGTGTTCTTGGAGGCGACGGAGTAGGTCGGCCGGGAAGAACATCTCGATCACACCCGGCATGGGCGCTCAGCTGTCCCGCGCCGGGACTCGACAGCCCGCGTGTCCCTCGGGGATACGCGGGCGGAGGTGTTCCACCGTCGGCGTACGCACTTGGGAACACGCACGATCGCACCGTTTCGGCAGACGAGATATGCTCTGCTGCAGCGGAATTCGACGTAGTGTCGAATTCGCAACGCTCGCATGGCAATTCGCTTCCCGGGCTCCGGGGCGCTTGTCGTGTGCCCACCCTGCTCGTCGAACGTTCCGACTTTGGAGTCACGTTTTGACCCACCCACAGTCCTCGACATCGTCCTTCTCCACCGGCTGCCCGGTCCCGCACGGTTCACCGGTCGGCTCCGACGGACCCCGGGTCGCTCTGTACTCGGACGATTTCGCGGCGGATCCACACCGTGTCTATCGAGAAGCGCGCGCGAGATACGGTTCGCTGGTGCCGGTGGAACTGTCGCCCGGCGTGCCCGCGACGCTGGTGATCGGATATCACACCGCGGTGCGCATCCTGAACGATCCCGACCACTTTCCCGCCGATTCGCGGACCTGGCAGCACACCGTGCCCAGTGACTGTCCGGTCCTGCCGCTGCTCGAGTGGCGTCCGGCCGCGATCCGCAACTCCGGCCTGGAGCACGCCCGGTACCGGCAGGCCACGGTGGCGGGCATCGATGAGATCGACCAGTTCGCGCTGCACAACACGGTGGAGCAGATCGCCGTCCCACTGATCAACACATTCTGCGGCGACGGCTCCGCCGATCTGATCTCGCAATACGCGTTCCCGCTCGCGTTCGCGGTGATCAACGCGATGCTCGGCTGCCCGCCGGAAATCGGGCAGCGGGCGGCGATGGGACTGGCCGCCATGTTCGAGGGCGTGGACGCCGAGCAGGGCAATGCGATGTTCAACGAGGCGATGTCGGACCTGGTGGCGCTCAAGCGAGCCCATCCAGGCGACGACATCGTTTCCCGGATACTGCGGCACCCTGTCGATTTCGACGACGAGGAGATGGTCCAGCAGGTGCTGATGCTGTACGGCGCGGGGATCGAGCCGCAGCAGAATCTGATCGTCAACACCCTGCGCCTGATGCTCACCGACCAGCGTTTCGCGGGCGGCATCCTCGGCGGCAGCCTGTCGACCAGGGACGCGCTGGACGAGGTGTTGTTCACCGACCCGCCGCTGTCGAACTACTGCGTCACCTTCCCGCGACAGCCGATGCTGATCGACGGCGTCTGGCTACCCGCGCACCAGCCGGTGGTCATCAGCATGGCCGGATGCAACAACGACCCCGCGATCAACACGGGCGCCTACACCGACAATCGCGCTCATCTCGCCTGGAGCGTCGGGCCGCACACCTGTCCGGCCCGGTCGGTGGCCTATCTCATCGCCCAGGACGCCATCGATCAGCTGCTCGACGCGCTGCCCGAGATGCGGTTGGGTGTTCCTGCCGAGCAGCTGACCTGGCGACCGGGTCCGTTCCATCGATCGCTGACCGCCCTGCCGGTCCTCTTCCCGGAATCACCGCCCCTGCCCGTCTATGTCCCGCAGCCGGAGGGGAGCGCGGCGCAGTAGCCGTGCTCCGTCCGGCAAGCCGCCGTCGCCGCGTTCCCGTCCAGAAGGAGGTTGCCGCTCAGAGGTCGTCGTGCACACAGCTGATGAGGGTGTGCGCCGGCCTGTCACCGATCCCCACGCATCACGCCGACCTTCGCCGTCGCGGCGCGCACGCGCCCGGTCGATCGCGTTCGTCGCATGTTCGTTCCTCTGGAGTTTCGTCTTTGACCACGCCACACTTCCCGCCGTCCACTTCCGCGAATGGGTGCCCCGTCTCGCACGGATCGCCGATCGACACCAGCGGCCCTCGTTACCCGTTGTATTCGCAGGAATACGCGGAAGATCCGCACAACGCATACCGCGAAATGCGCCGCCAGTTCGGTTCGCTCGTCCCGATCGAGCTGTCGCCGGGCGTGCCCGCCACCCTTGTGATCGGCTACCACACCGCGCTGCGCATCCTCAACGATCCCGACCATTTCCCGGCCGATCCGCGGATCTGGCAGAAGGACATTCCGGGCGAGTGCCCGGTCCTGCCGATGCTGGAGTGGCGGCCGAACGCGCTGCGCAGTGCGGGCCTCGAGCATCTGCGCTACCGCCAGGCGAACGTCGCCAGCATCGCCGGGGTGGACCTGCACGCGCTGCACGGAACCGTCGAGCAGATCGCCATCCCGCTGATCAACGCCTTCTGTGAGGACGGCGCGGCGGATCTCATCAGCCAATACGCGTTCCCGCTCAGCTTCGCGGTGCTCAATGCCATGCTCGGCTGTCCGGCGGACATCGGCCAGCAGGTCGCGACCGGTATGGCCGCCATCTTCGAAGGCGTCAACGCGGACAAGGGCAACGCGATGCTCACCGACGCGCTGTTCGAACTCGTGCAGATGAAGCGCAAGGACTCCGGCGACGACATCACGTCCAGGCTGTTGCAGCATGAGGCCGGGCTGGACGACGTCGAGATGATCCACCAGCTGGTCACGCTCTACGGCGCGGGCATCGAGCCGATGCAGAACCTCATCGTCAATACCCTGCTGCTGATGCTCACCGACGAACGTTTCGCGGGAGACTTTCTCGGCGGCAGCCTCTCGACGCGCGACGCCCTCGACGAGGTGCTGTTCAACGACCCGCCGATGGCGAACTACTGCGTCAGCTTCCCGCGCCAGCCGATCCTCATCGATGATGTCTGGCTACCCGCGCACCAGCCGGTGCTGATCAGCATGGCCGGATGCAACAACGACCCGGCGATCGGCGTCGGGCAGCGAACCGACAGCCGTGCCCATCTGGCGTGGAGCGTGGGCCCGCACGCCTGTCCCGCCCGGTCGGCCGCGTACCTGGTGGTGCAGGACGCGATCGATCAGATCCTCGACGCCTTGCCCGAGATGCGGTTGGGCCTGCAGCCCGGTCAGTTGAGCTGGCGGCCGGGACCGTTCCACCGTGCGCTGGTGTCCCTGCCGGTCGTCTTTCCGAAATCCCCTCCACTGACCGTCTTCTAAGGAGTCATCGATGGACACACAACCCCTGGTCCTCGACCCGCTGGGTGCCGACATTCAGGGTGAGTCCGCCCGTATTCGTGCGCGCGGGCCGGTGACCCCGGTCGAATTGCCGGGCGGCGTGCGAGCGTGGTCGGTCACCGACGCCGACGTGCTCAAGCGGTTGCTGGCCGATCCCCGGGTGTCGAAGGACGGCAAGCAGCACTGGCCCGCGTTGATCAACGGCGAGATACCCCAGGACTGGCCGTTGTTGCCGTGGGTCGCGGTGAACAACATGTTCACCGCGTACGGTGCCGACCACCGCAGGCTGCGCAAACTCGTCGCGCCCGCCTTCACGCACCGCCGCACCCAAGCGATGCGCCCGATGGTCGAGCAGATCACGACGGACCTGCTCGGCGCGCTCGCCGCGACGCCGGCGGGCGAAGCGGTCGATCTCAGGGAAGGTTTCGCCTACCCGCTGCCGATCCAGGTCATCAGCGCGCTGATGGGCGTTCCGGAATACCTGAACGCCGGTCTGCGCACATGCGTCGACGGCATCTTCGATACGTCGCTCGGGCCCGAGGAGTCCCAGGCGAACTACATGGAGATGTACCGGATCCTGGGTGAGCTCGTCGCCTATCGGCGGGAGACACCCGGTGACGACATGACCAGCCTGCTGATCTCGCACCGGGACGAGGAGGACGGCTCGCAGCTGACCGAGCAGGAGTTGATCGACACGTTGTTGCTTGTCATCAGCGCGGGGCACGAGACCACGGTCAACCTGCTCGATCAGGCCGTCTTCGCGCTGCTGACCCACCCGGACCAGCGTGCCGAGGTGACCGAGGGGCGTGCGGCCTGGTCCGATCTGATCGAGGAGGCGCTGCGGTACGAGGCGCCGGTGGCGCACCTGCCGCTGCGCTTCGCCGCCGACGACATCGAGATCGACGGCCTGCGCATCGCCAAGGGCGAACCGATTCTCGCCTCCTACGCCGGGGCCAATCGCGATCCGAAACTGCACGGCCCCACCGCGAGCGAGTTCGACGTGCGGCGAGCGAGCAAGGAACATCTGGCATTCGGCTACGGGGCCCATCACTGCTTGGGCGCACCCCTGGCGCGGCTGGAAGCCGAGGTCGCCCTGCCCGCGCTCTTCCAGCGCTTCCCGAACCTGCGCCTGGCGGCCGATCCCGCCGAACTCGGGAGCGTGTCCAGTTTCATCTCCAACGGGCACGCCAGGCTGCCGGTGTACCTGGCGGCGGACTAGGGGCTGGCCCGCGCCTCCGGTCGCTGCCGGGGGCGCGGTTCAGCGCAATGCTTCGACCAGGCCGGACTTGCGTGCCTTCGCGAGTCCGCGCCGGGCGAGAAAACCGTTGCCCAGCAACAAAATAGTCTTGTTCGGCGGCGCTTTGAACCCGGACGCGGTGTGCGGCGCGTACACCGCCTCGGTGCCGGAAACCTCGAGCCAGCCGGTGTTCTGCCGCGATTCCAAGCCGATCAACTGGGACCGATACTCGTGGGCCAGCAGCCCGGCGCGGCGTCCGCCTTGCGGCAGGCCCGCCGGGACGGTCAACCGCACACCGTCGGCGCTCGACCCCGTCACCTGCACCGGGACGACCGCCGGGTAGCCGTCGGCCTGCCGGTAGCCGAGCAGCCGGTGCGGCAGCTTCGTCGCCTGGGCCGCGGTCCGGGCGACGTCCACCCGGGGGCCCGTCCCCTTCGCCGGAGGCTGCTGTGTCGCTGGTTCGACAGAAGGCGCTGCGGCACCGAGGATCTCGGGCGTGCCCGCCGCGTCGAGGTCCGGCCATACGACGATGCGGTCGACGGTCACGGTCACGACCACTCGATCGGCGTAGTAGGCGCGCAGCCACCGGTCCCAGAACACACCGCGCCGCGGTGCGCCCAGGTAGGGCGTGGCCTGGGCGCCGAGGCGGTCCAGCGCCTCCTGGTCGGGCGTCGGGTCGAACGCCGCGGTGCCCTGCACCAGCACGAATCGCGAGTTTTCCCGGCTTCCGATGCCGTGCTCGCGCGCGTGATATGCCAGCGCCACTTTGGGTTCCCGCTTCATTCGCTCCAGCTTGCGTCCGAACCCGAGTGAAGTCGTGAACCCCACCGTGCCCGCGGCCCGGTCGCGCAGCCCGATCGGCGACACCGCCGACACCACCGCGCCGCCCGCGGGCGTCACATACGCTGCGGCGCAGGTCAGATCGCCGCCGAGAACGTCGTCCACCTCGTCCGGCCAGGTAACCGCCATGGGACGGATTTTACTGCGCCGCCCTTGACGACGCGGCCGTCCGGAGCCGAGAGTGCGCAGATGGTTTCCACCGCCGAGGCGGCAGACACGACGCTGCGCAAGGTCACGATTCGCCTGCTGCCCTTTCTCGGGCTGCTGTACTTCGTCAACTATCTGGACCGGGTGAACATCGGGTTCGCCGGGCCGAGCGGCATGAAGACCGAGCTCGGGCTCACCGAGACCGCGTTCGGATTCGCCTCCGGCATCTTCTTCGTCGGATACCTGCTGCTGGAGGTGCCGAGCAACCTGGCGCTGCACCGGTTCGGCGCCCGGCGCTGGATCGCCCGGATCATGGCCACCTGGGGGCTGGTGGCCACGGCGATGGCCTTCGTACCCGACGCCACCGTGCTGTATCTCCTGCGGTTCCTGCTGGGTGTGGTGGAGGCGGGCTTCTTTCCCGGCATCCTGCTCTATCTGACCTATTGGTACCCGCAGGCGCAACGGGCGCGGATCGTCGCGTTGTTCATGACCGCGGTGCCCATGTCCACCGCGTTGGGCGCGACGGTGTCCAGCTTGATCATTCGATACGGCGACGGCGTCTTCGGGCTCAGCGGTTGGCGTTTCATGTTCTTGGTCGAGGGGTTGCCCGCCGTCGCGCTGGCGGTGGCGACCTGGTTCTATCTGACCGACCGTCCCGAGCAGGCGGGCTGGCTGGCCTCCGCCGAACGTGAATGGCTGATTCGCGAACTCGCCGCGGAGCAGGCCACGTTGCGGCGCGCGGAGCACTGGACGGTGCGTCGTGCGCTGACCCATCCGCGGGTGCTCGGCCTCGCCTTCGTCTACGGCGGCATCGTCTACGGCCTGTATGCGCTGGGATTCTTCCTGCCGACGATCATCGACGGCTTCCAGCAGCAATACGGAACGCACTATTCGGTGGTGCAGCGCGGACTGATCAATGCGGTGCCCTACCTCGTCGGGGCCGTGGTGATGGTGTGGTGGGGCAGGCACGGCGACCGGACCGGTGAGCGGGCTCGGCACGTCGCCCTGCCCGCGCTGCTGGGCGGTCTCGCCATCCCGGTGGCGCTGTATCTCGGCGATCCGTTCGCCGCGATGATCGCGGTCACGGTGTGCGCGGTGGGCGTGCTCGCGGCGCTGCCGACGTTCTGGGCCCTGCCCGGCACCTTCCTGTCCGGCGCGGCGGCGGCGGGCGGCATCGCGTTGATCAACTCGGTCGGCAACGTCAGCGGTTTCGTCGCGCCGTACGTCACCGGTGGGCTGAAGGACGTGACCGGCAGCCAGCGCGCCGGGCTCTGGGTGGTGGGATTGTGCATGATCGCCGCCGCGGCGGGCGTCATGACGCTGCGGCGGCGAACCGGCGACGCTGCCGTCGACCGGAACGCGGATCTGTGATCCTCGGCCTGCCCATGGCCTCGCTCGCCGCCGAGTCCATGGCACGATCCGTGCCGCCGAACCGCGGCCGCCGAGGTGAGGGCCAGGCCGTATGCAGAGATGCGCTCGCAATGTGGCGACCGCCACCATGCGTTTTCAGTGTCGGCCCGGAAGTCGTTGTGGTGGACTATCATCCACGGCAATGTAGATCGGAAAGGGCTGATCTACCGGGCCGTCGTACGGGCGTCTCACCCTTGCCGACGTCGGCGTCTCAGACGACTTGCCGCCGCGGTTGTAGGGTGAGCGCTGCTCGTTCCGGCATGTTTGCGCGACGGTCGCGCGGGCATCCGGGGAAGACGCCGCATCACGCTGGGAGGACCGATGGCTACCGAAGACCGGACCGCAGTGTTCGACGCGGTGGTCGCGGCGGCGGACTATCCCGTGCTGCTGGTCACCGTGCAGGCGGACGGCCGGCGCGCCGGTTGTCTCGTCGGCTTCGCGACGCAGGTCAGCATCGAGCCGCGCCGGTTCCTGATCGGCCTGTCCAAGAAGAACTACACCTATCGGGTCGCGCAGCACGCCGACCGGCTCGCGGTGCATTTGCTCGGCAGCGAACAAGTTTCCCTCGCACGGCTTTTCGGCGGTGAGACCGGCGACGACATCGACAAGTTCGTGCACTGCGACTGGCGCCCGGGTCCGGGCGGCATCCCGGTGCTCAGCACGGTGCCCAGCTGGTTCGTCGCTCGTATCCGCGACCGCTACGACCTCGGTGATCACGTCGGGATGCTGCTGGAACCCGAGGACGGCGCCGTGCTGCGGCCCACCGCGGAGACGCTGCATTACCACTCGGTAGCGGATCTGGTTGCGGGCCATACCGTCTGAGTTGGTTCGGGACCGCCGCCCGGGCGCGAAAGCTATTTCAGTGCGTTCGCAAGTTCGAATCGTTCGGCGAAGGCGGACAACTCGTCTCTGGCTTGCTCAGGGTCCCCTGTGCTCGCGCTCACCACGATGCGCGTGACACCCTGTTCGGCCAGTCCCTCGACCCGCTCGACCGGCATGTCGATAGATCCCCAGCGCGTGTACTCGAACGCGCCGGGATCCCGGCCCGCCGCAGCGGCCGCGGTATGGGCGATCTCCAGCTGGGCGGCGCGTTCGGTGGGCCCGAGCACCCCGCCCGGGAAGTAACCGTCGCCGCGGGAACCGGCGCGCCGCGCCGCGGCGCGGCTCGATCCACCGACATGGATCGGCAGGTCGCCGCCGAGGGGTTTCGGATAACTGCACAGGTTCTCGAACCGGAAGAACTCGCCTTCGAAGCTCACCCCGTCCGCGCCGCCGGACCACAGCAATCGCAGCACATCGATGGCCTCGTCGGCGCGGCGGCCTCGGGAGGCGAAATCGACGCCGACGGCCTGTGCCTCCCCGGGCAGGGTTCCCACCCCCACGGTGAGCAGGCGCATCCGTCCCTTGGACAGCACGTCGATCGTCGCGAGGCGTTTGGCCAGCACCACCGGATGGTGGTAGGGCAATAACAGCACCGCGGTGCCGAGCAGGATCCGCTCGGTCGCTGCGGCCACGAAGCTCAGCGCGTCGAGGGGGTCGGCGAACGGCACCGAGGGCGTGATCTCCATCGGTCCGACCGCGGCGCCCGGGTACAGCGCGACGTGCTCGGGCAGGTAGATCGCTTCGAATCCGCAGCGCTCGGCGTGCTGGGCGTAGGCGATCAACCGGTCCGGGTCGACGCCGAAGAAGGGAGTGCTGTAGCTGACCGCGAACCTCACCGCGGCTCCTCGATCCGGTCGAACTCGCAGGCCGCCGCGAGCCGCTCGTGCAGCTGACCCCGTACTCGCTCCAGCCGCGCCAGGTACGAATCGACCTCGGACAGCTTGCGCCGCAAGGTGGACACCGAGTCCGGGCAGACGTCTCCGGAGCCGTTGCCCGCCCGCAGGCAGGCGACGAACGGACGGATGTCGTCGAGATCGAAGCCCGCGCCCAGCAGTTCGCGGATCTGCGCCACGATCAGCACCTCCGCGTCGTCGTACGAGCGGTAACCGTTGGCGGCGCGGTGCGGCCGCACCAAACCGTGCTCCTCGTAGTAACGCAAGGCGCGCGTGCTGGTGCCCGCCCGCTCCGCCAGTTCGCCGATGCGCATCCGTCCTCCTTGTCTCCGCTACCGCCACGCTAAACCTTCTCGTCGACGTCAAGGCAAGTCGGCGCGGGCTGCGTACCCTCGGGGGAGATCAGCCGGCGAGCTTCGCTCGCCGATTCCCCTCGACCAGAGAGCATTTCGTGACGAATGCGCATTTCATCGTTCCGGTCCGCGACGGCGAGCGGGAATTGCTCGACCGGGTCGCCGACTTGGCGACCGGATTCGCGGCCGTGGCGGCCGACTACGACGAGCGCGCCGAGCTCGCCGTCGAGCATCTGGACGCGTTGCACGAGGCCGGCGCGGATGACGCGGTGCTGCCCGAATCGTCCGGTGGCGCGGGCCTGAGCTACCTTGGCCTCGGTCGTCTCGTCAGAATCCTGGCTCGAGCCGATCCGTCCACCGCGACGATCTGGACCATGCACGCGGGGGCGGGCGTCGCCCTCGCGGAATTCACCGGCGAGAGTTCGGGATCGTTCTTCGCCGACGAGCTGCGGGCGGGTAAGCGCTTCGCGAACGCGTTGTCCGAACCGGCGAGCGGAAACCGCTTCCTCCAGCCGCAGCACGTCGCCGAGCCGACCGCGGGCGGGTGGTTGCTGAGCGGGGCGAAGCGGTTCGTCTCCGGCAGCGAGATCGCCGATTATCTGCTGGTCAACGCGCTCGTGGCGGGGGAACCCGCTTTCTTCGGCGTGGTCCCCGACGAAACGGTATCGATCGTCCCGATCTGGGACACTCTCGGCCTGCGCGCCACCCGCAGCCAGCTGCTCGCGTTCGACGACACTGTGCTGCGTGCCGAGTACCGCGGCCGCGCGCCGCGTCCGGGAGATTTCGCGGTGATCCCGGCCGGGCTTCCCGCGATTTCGCTCGGCATCGCCGATGCCGCGCTGGACGCGCTGGTGGAACACGCGCGCACCAGGGAAATTCTCGGCAAGCCCTTGGCGCACCAGCAGTGGGTGCAGTACGAGGTCGCGGACGCGCAAACCCGGCTCGCCGCCGCGCACGCGCTCTACGAACAGGCATTGTGGCAGGCCGACCATGGGATCGCGCTGTTCTTCGACAACCTGTCCCGAGCCAAGTACCTCGCGAACAAGGTGGCGGTCGACGTGGCGCAGCTCGGCGTTCGGGTCGGCGGCGGCTCGGGGTATCTGAAGCGGTCGCCGATCCAACGTCATCTGCGCGATGCCCAGGCCGGCCAGCTCATGGCGTATTCGACGGAGGTGATCGCCGGGGTGATCGGGCGGGGTGTCCTCGGCGTGCCGGACGAAGCGTGACTCGCGGGCGCTAGCGCGGCGAGCGCTTGTCGCGCCCCGGTGCGGTGTGGTTGTCGAGCAGGAACGCCGACATCGCCTCGGCTACGGCGGCGGGCTGGTCGAGCATGGACAGTACGTACGCGTCATCGATTTCGACCAGCCGGGCCGCGGGAATGAGTTCCGCGAGCCGGGGGCCGTGCTCGCGCGGCATCACCTTGCCCGCCGAAGACCACAGGATCAGGGCGTCTCCACGGAAGTCGCGCAGCGCTTCGGTATGGGCGATCAATTCTCGTTTCGGGAACGCCGACTTGGTGTAGGCGAGCAGGTCCCGCCGGATCCGTGCGTCGCGCAGCCCCGGCTCGGTCCAGCCGCGCACCAGCGCATCGGGCAATGGGCGCCGCGCCATCCAGCCGAACAGCAACGGCGAGCGGCGCAGCCACCGAACGCGCAACTGCCGCAGCGCCAGCGAGATGCCGCCCGGGAGGTGAGTGGCGACGGTGGCCATCTTGCCCGGCAGGCCGGGCGGGAAGTTGTCGAACGCCTCGCACGGCAGCACGATCAGCCTGCCGACGCGTTCGTCCAACCCGTAGGCGGTGAGGAACAGCGCACCGCCCCAATCGCTGTGTACGAGCGTGACCTCGCGCAGGTCGAGTGCGGCGAGGAAGTCGGCGATCAGGTGGTTCAGGCCGCGCAAACTCAGGTCGACGCCGGGGCGCAGCGGCAGGGGATGGGCGCCGAGCGGCAGGTCCGGCAACAGGTACCGGAAGCCTTCGGGGAGGGCGTCGATCACCTGGTCCCAGACCGTGTGGTTCATCAGGAGGCCGTGCAGCAGGACGACCGGAGGTCCCTCGCCGCGCTCGACGTAGTGCACCCGTCCCGCGGGCAGTTCGATCACAGGCATGTCCGACTCCATTCGAGCGATCACTCTAGAGTGTTTGCTCTAGTCTGGAAGGGTGACCGAGAAAATGTCAACCAGCACCCGGGAGCGCCTCGTCACCGCCATGGCCGAGTTGATGCGCACGCAGGGCTATGCGGGTACCAGCGTCAAGCAACTCACCGTCGCCGCTCAGGCTCCGATGGGGTCGCTCTATCACCACTTTCCCGAGGGCAAACCGCAGATCGCCGCCGCGGCGCTGCGCACGTCCGGGGCCGCGTACATCCAGTTGCTCCCGCTGCTGCTCGACGCACACGACGACTTGCGCGAAGCGATACCCGCCGCCTTCGCGGCGGCCGCCGAACAGATCGAGCAGACCGGCTGGATCAACATGTGCCCGGTCGGCACCGTCGCGGGTGAGATCGCCGACAGCGAACCCGCGCTGCGCGACGTCGCCGCCGAAGTCATCGCCTCCTGGATCGACGAGGGCACCGACTACTTCGTCCGCCGCGGCCTGTCCACGGCGGACGCTCGCGATCTCATCCTCGCCGTTCTCACGAGCCTCGAGGGCGCTTTCGTCCTCAGCCGCACGCTGCGCTCGACGGAACCATTGCACGCGGCCGGCCGGTCCACGAGTGCCCGTATCGAACAGGTACTGACCGGGGCGCGCGGTCAGCGCGCCGCGCACTCGGCCGAGTGACTAGCCGACGCCGATTTCGCGGCCACCGACTCCCGAGGTGAACTCCTTCCAGCGCCATGGCCCGCCCGCGTCGCTGGCCAGCGGCGGGGTGTCTTCCCCCGCGCCCGCCCGCAACCCGGAGATCAGGTGCCGGAGTGCGTCGACGGCGGTGAACCGAGGAGTCCAGCCCAGCTCCGCCCGCGCGCGGCCGGTGTCCATGATCGGCAGGTGCATCACCCCGTCCAACAGGTCCGGCGTAGCGGGCAGTGTCCGCGCGTGCCAGCCCATCGCGAGTGCGGCGCGGATCACCGAGGGCGGAACGGACACCACCCGGGCATCGAAGACCGCGGCCAGCCAGGAGCGATCGATCACCGGCTCCGCGGCCAGGTTGAACGGGCCACGGGCATCGGTCGCGATCGCGAGCGCGTACGCGCGTCCGACGTCGGCGCTGTGCACCGCCTGGAACCGCAGTCCGCGCGGAATCGGCAGGATCGGCGGGAGGCCCGGCCGCATCAGGCGGTTCGGCAACAGCGGACCGGCGAACAGACGCCGTTGCTGACTGGCGGTGTGCCTGCGGAAGATGAACGCCGGACGCATGCGAACCACGCGGCGATCCGGATTCTCGGCCTCGAACCGATCGAGCAGCCTTTCGACGTAAGCCTTCTCCCGCATGTAAGCGGCGGGTGGCCAGCCGTCGGTCGGCCAGCTCTCCGGCACCGGCTCGTCGCTCTGGCACGGGGAGTAGGCGCCGACGGAGGAGGCGTAGACCAACGCGGGGACCTGCGCCGCGGCGACGGCGCGCAGCACGCGTTCCGTGCCGCCGACATTGGCGCGCCACGTGACCATGGGCTGATGGGTGGGCTGGAACAGCCATGCCAGATGCACGACCACGTCGGCTCCGTGGAAATGGGACTCCAGGTCGTCGGTTCGCACATCCGCGCGCACCCACTCCACACCCGGGCGAGGGATGCCCGGCACGCGCCGCGCGATCCCCACGATCGAACTGACTCCCGCTTCGGCCGACAGTGTCTCCAGCACGCTCGTTCCGACGTTTCCGGTGGCACCGACCACGACGACGCGCATATCTGCTCCTTGGCTCGGTGACGAGGTTCGAGAGCGACTTACCCAGGATGTCGGCGACGACACCGCGGTAGACCGGTGAATCGGATTCTTCCCGGCCGGGCCCGGCGACCGCCGGGTGCGGTAGCCCGAAGGCGCGGCCAGGACCGCGTCACGACGGGCCGGTGCGCATCCGGACGACCTGCGAACCAGCGGCGGACGGGAACCCACTCGGGCTCCCGTCCGCCGCTCGTCTGCTAAACGTCACATATTCGATTGGGCGAGACGGTTGGCAAGCAGTTCCTTACCCATCCGGCCGCCCTTGCGGCTGTCGGCCTGCGCCTTGCGGAAGAACTCCACCAGCTCGGTGTCTCCGGCGCGTTCCGCGTCCTGGATGAACGTGTCCAGACGCAGTGCGTTCTCGAGGGACGCCTCGACGAACCAGATCAGGTTGTAGTCCTTGTCCCTGGTGCCGGTGATGGTGCCCGTTTCCTGCTGCTTGGTCATCTCCACTCCTTTCGCTTCTTCGTCGCCGAGCCGCGCGTCGCGTCAGTCCCGTCCGAGCGCGTGCGCCAGCTCCTTCTTCGTCATCTTCGAGCGACCTTCGACATTGCGCTTCTTGGCCTCGTTGTACAGCTGGTCACGGGTCGGCCCTTGGGCGCCGCTGTGCGAACGCTGACCACCGCGCTGCTGCGGGGACTTGTCGTCGGTCGACGTCTTGCTCGCGGTCTTGGATTGTCCGGACTGGGCACGGTTCTTGTTGACCGTGCGAGCTGCGATCTCCTTCGCGCGCCCGGTGCTCGCGCCCCGGGATTTCGCCGAGTCCGCGATGTGCTCGTACTGGCGTTCCTGCTTGTCGGTCCAAGCCTTCGGCATGTCATCACCTCCTGTATCTGCGGTCTACCCCGGGAATCTCCGCGCAATCCGGATCGGGTCCGAATCGTCCGCCGGGCCCGGCCATCCGAAGCTTCCGAGAGCGCGACCGCTACTCCGGGAGGTGGTGAGCTGACGTCAGCAGGTGCTGGGCGCGGGCTCGCCGCGAACCCGGCCTTGGAGCCACGGCAGCACCGAGGGGGCGCCGAGGACCGCTGCGGTCAGATGCTCCACGTCGGCCACGCGCAGTGTCTGCACGGGCACCCCGGCCGAGCACCAATGGCGATTGGTGTTGTCGATGGCATCGATCGGAATCAGCCCATCGCTAGGTGAATGCCATTCGAAAATGGGGATTTCCGGGGCGCTCGGGTAGAGCTCCACACTGTTCTCCTCGACCACCGACCATGCGGCCGGAGTGTCGAAGACCGACGTGGAGGTCACATAGTCGCGCGCGCTGCCGTTCACGCCCGCGGCGAGGATGTCGTTGGTGCAGCTGTTGGCCATCTGGTCGCGAAGCGCCAGACCGCGCTCGTTGAGTGATTGGCTGGTCGGCACACGGTCCGGGTACTCCCGTTCCAGGCCGATCGCCGTCGCCATGGCCAGGCCGAACGCCGGATGCGGTTCGAAACCCAACGCTTTGGCCATCGTCACCAGGTTCATCGGGGCACCGCCGATGGCCGCGCCCGCGAGCCGCAGGTCGGGCGCGTAGGTCGGTTGCAGCTCGGCCGCCCATGCCGTGGCGAGACCGCCGCCGGAGTAACCGGCCAGCGCGGTCGGACTGCTCTGCAAGCCGAGTTCGGGTAGCTGTTTGGCCGCGCGGATACCGTCCAACGTGATCTGGCCGCCCAAACGCCCGGCGCCGAGCGCGAACTGCGGACCGAGATGGTCCGGCAGCGCTACCGTCCAGCCCTGCGCCAGCATGACGTTCAACATCGGCGTCGTCAGCGACAGGTTCGGATCGTTGTGGTAGAGCAGGTGCGACACCGCGCAGTGCGTGCCGAGCGAGTTGATGAAGTGCTGGTACGACAGCAGCGGCATGCCGGGCCGCTGGCCGAGGGGGGTGAGGATCGTTGTCGTCGCCGAGATCGGCGCGCCCCGCGAATTCGTGGACCGGAACTCGACCAACCGGACGGTGGCGCCGGGGAACAGCGGAAGCGGTGGCAAGACGCGCGCGTCGAGTATGTCACCGGGACGGTGCGCCGCCAGATCGGCGGGCGCGGCGTAGAACGGGTCCGGATCGGGCTGCGGATAGAGCGGGTCCGCGGTTGCCGCCGTCCCGAGCAGAAGAGTGACTGCCATTCCGCAGCACGCGCCGATGGCACGGGCGGAACCGATGCGTTTACTGCCGAGCAAACGAAGAAACGGACGAGTCACGACCTTGACCTCCAGGGGTAGTTCGCCGCATTCGCCGAACAGTGGCGGGCATAAGAGTGCATCGTCGGCAAACTATCAGCAACCTGAAGTGGTGAGTTCGTGAATGCGCGAAAAATCCACTGGCCTCGAAGATAACTGGCGATTTTGGGGCGCTTCATTGTGGGTATCGTGATGCATAGCAACTGAACAGCCACTACTGGGGGAATCCCAGGGTCCGAAGCGGAGACCGCACATCCGCGCTGGGCATCCGATCCGCCGTCGGCCATGGCCGCGAACGTCCGGCGGTGTCCGTTCGTTTGTCACTTCGCGACCGAACGCATCCCGACGAGGGGTTGCGATGCGGGGCGAGCACGGCTTGGCTGGATCACATACACAGCGACGAGGTGCAGGGCGCAGGAAGGAGCGGTCATGGCCAAGACAGCAACCGAGAAGGTCCGCGAGTCCGGTTCCGAATCACCGGAGAAGGCACGTTCCGCGCCGCCCACCGAGACCGAAGCGCCGACCGGCTCCGACACCGCGACCGCAGAGCGCGGCGGGGTGCGTGTCCCGGTTCCGACGCTCGGGATGCGGATGGCGCGAGTTCCGCTGCCGCCCGGGCCGCGCAGCGTGGCGACCGGTGTTTCCTCGGCGACCACGGCGGTGCTCAATCGAGTACCGGACCGGGAGTCGTTGCTCTATTTCGGCGGGCTCGGGGCGGCGGCGGTCACCGGACTGGTCTCGTGGCCGGTCGCCGGAGCGATCGGCGTCGGCGTCTGGGTGGCCGAGCATGCCCGTCGTTCGCCGGTGCCTGCGGGAGACGGGGCCGAAAAATGACCTGACCACGCGATGCCACCTAGCGCCGCCTCAACCGCGCCAGCTTTCGAGGACGCGGTCGACGGTGGGTCGGATACGAGCCCTGGCCTCCGAGCGGGGGATACCTGTCATGAGGAGATGGTCGTAGTCGGTGTCGCGGTGGCGGATGGAAGCTATCACGGCGAGGGTGAGCGCTTCGGCGGACAGGAGTTTGGCGGCGGCGGTGCGGCCTACGCGGCCGCTGCCGCGGGCGGCGGCGTGTTCGGCGATCTCGGTGGCGCGGTCGGCGGGGCAGCGGGGGAACAGCCGCCGGATCTCGTCGGACATTCGGGCGCGGTATTCGACGTCCTCGGCGGCGCGGCGCACACGGTCGCGGTCGCGGCGGCGGGAACGGGCCTCTTCGTCGGCCAGGCATTGCTGTTCGGCGCGGGTGAGGGCGGCTTCCTCGACGAGGATGCCCAGCCGTTCGTAGCGTTTGCGCCGCCGGTTGAAGCGGACGACCACGGCGGCGAGGGTGCTCTCCTTCTTGGCGCGCCGGCTCAACGCCGCGTTCCCGGCCGGCAGGAACTCCAGATGATCCAGGTCCGAACAGGTGAGGCACAGCGGCCCGGCCGCGGAGGTGATCAGATACGAGCCGCTCTCGGCGCATTCCGCGCACGTCCAAGGTTCGGCGGCCTCGACCACCGTCAGATCCGGGGCCCGGTTCTGGCGCTGGACGACCTGCTCGCGCCGCGCCGGGCTGAGTTCCGCCGAGAGCCAGTGCACCCGGAACACCGTGTCGTCGCCGTCGTCGACGAACCGCAACGCCTCGCGGTCGCGGCCGCTCGACAGATACGCCGCTGTGCTCGCGTTCAGCCCGTGCTCGCGGGCCCACTCGCCCAGCAGATCCGCCGCTTCGAGCATTCGTCGCCCGTCCACCGCCGTGACCTGCTCCAGCGACGGCGCCTGCCCCTGTCGCCAGCGATCGACCTGGCCGGACCGCACCCACCCCAGAACGGCGAACACATCGACCGCCGACACGTATTTGCGTTGGGCCAGCGCCGCTTCCGCAGCCTCGACCACCCGTCGCCGCAGCTTGGACACGAGTTCGAACCCTAGCGCACGCCGCGATGGGCGCAGGACGGTGCCGATGCGGCGGATTCGCTGCGAAAAAGTGTCCTATCACCCGATCGAATGTCGGTATGCAAGCGGATGCCGTCGGGTGGCGTTCATCGGGCACTGGTCGAATAGCGGGGCAACGTTCGCAGGGAGGAAGAGCCATGACCAGCATCGACACTCACGCCAACGGAACCGTCGCGTCCCGTGTCACCGAACTGACCACGGTTTTCGAGCGGGGACTTCGCGAAAACCTAGGCGTCGGCGCATCTCTGGGCATTCGACTGGAAACCGCGGGCGACGGCTACACCCGGTACTACCTCGACCCGAACCCGGCCACGATCAACGCGATGTTCACCGTGCACGGCGGTGTGCTGGCCACGTTGATGGACACGGCGATGGGCAGCGCCGTCTTCACCGAACTCGGTGACGGCGTGGCCTACACGACATTGGAGTTGAAGGTGAACTTCATCCGGTCGGTGACGCTGGACGGTTCCCGGCTGACCTGCGAGGCCAACGCCGTGCACGTCGGGCGGCGCACCGCGACGGCGGAGGGCCGGATCACCGACGCGAACGGCAAGCTGATCGCGCACGGTTCGACCACGATCCTGGTCTTGCCGCCCGAACACTGAGCACAGCGGACGGCCCGGCTCCCGGAACACGATCGGGAGCCGGGCCGTCCGGTGTCGAAACTCAGGCCAGTGATCGGCATTCGTCGATGAAGCGCACCAATTCGTCGAGGCGGTCGCTGCGGGCGTCCACCGCGCGGTCGATCACCTTCACCAGGTGCTCGTAGGCCTCGGTGTGGTCGTAGGAGGCCACGTCGGCGATCTTCAGCGCCCACCGCCAGTAGCCGCGCATGGTGTCGGCCAAGGGCATGCGGAAGGTGGCGATCACCTCCCGGATCGGCTCCACGGCGGCGTCGCCGTGCACCCGCAGGTAGCGGCCGACCACGTCGGCCATGAAACTGAAATGCCGCGCCTCGTCGCGCGACAGCCGCGCCAGCACCGCCCCGAGCACCGGATCGTTCACCACCTCGCGCAGGTGCTGGTAGTACATCTGGGTCGCCTTCTCCTGCACCAGCGCGTAGGCGAAGAACTGCACCGGATGCCGGTAGGGCAGGTCGAACGGTTTCTGCCCCTCGATCGCCAGCTCGGCGCGCAGGGCGCCGCGCTCGGCCATCCCGGACGCCACCTGATAGCGGCTCAGCGCGCGTGCGTGGGTGTCCTCCTCCAGCGCCCAGCGGACCGTGAAGTGGTAGAGCTCGCGGTTGTGCACGAACGCGTCCCGGTCGACGGTGTCGTCCACCGGGAAATAGCGGTGGTAGACGTCGAAGTAGCCGGGCAGATGGTCCTCGATGAGGGTGACGAACTGGACCGCGGACCGCTGGCCTTCGGTGAGGCGGCCCGCGTCGGCGCGGAACCAGTCGAAGGCGGTCTCCACGTCCCAGGCGCGCGTGGCGGGCGAGGCCGCGAGGAAACCGTCGACGGCCGCGACCACTTCGTCGACGGGAATCAGCGCCGATTCGATGTTCATCTGTCGCTCCTGCGGCTCAGCGGGCGTTACGGCAGGTCAGCGCGTAATGCTTGGTGGTGTAACCCCATCCGGCGTTCGCGATCTCCAGGTAGTGCCGCAGCTTCGCGGCCAAGCCGGGCCCGTGCGCGTCGATGCGTTCGGCTGCGGCGTCGACGTTCGCGATCCAGTCGTCGATGGTGCGGCGGTAGTGCTCGGTGAGGTCGTCCACCGCGATGACGGACAAACCCGCGTCCTCGGCGGCGGTGACCAGGTCGGAGAGCGGACGCAGATCGCCCCACCCGAAGATGTCCGCGCGCACGAACTCGGTTCCGGCCTTGGCGTCGAACGCCGTGCGCGCGGACGCGTTGCGGAAGCAGCTCTCCGACACGTACAGCGTGCCGCCGCGCCGCAGCACCCCGCGGCCTCGGCGGAAGACCGCGCCGAGATCGGGCATGTGCACGATCGAGCCGAGCAGCGTCACGGCGTCGAAACCGCGCGGCGGCAGTTCCATCCGCTCGAAGTGGCCGACCCGGGTGTGCACCCGATCCGCGAGACCGCGGGCGCGGGCCTGCTCGGCGATGTACTCGTGCTGGCGTGGCGCCGGGCTGACACCCGTTGTCTCGCAGCCGAATTCCGCCGCCATGAACAGGATCAGCGAGCCCCAGCCGCAGCCCACATCGAGGAGGCGTTCGCCGCCGGTCAGCCCGAGCCGGTCGGCCACGAACCGCAGTTTGCGCCGCTGCGCCTGCTCGAGGGTGTCGGACTCGGATTCGTAGAGCGCCGAGCTGTATTTGCGCAGCGGGTCGAGGAATTGGCCGAAGATGTCGGGGTCGAGGTCGTAGTGCTGGTTGGTGTCGGCGGTGACCGGCTGGTCGGTGACGGTCACGCCGCCGCCTCGCGCAGCGCCTTGCCGACCACGGTGACGACGTCGTTCAACGAGGACAGGCCGAACACGTCCTGGTCCTCGAGTTCGATGTCGTAGGTGCGCTCGATCTTGGCGACCATGCGCAGCACGCGCACCGAGTCGACGCCGGCAATGCCGCGCAGGTCCAGGTCGGGGCGCAGCTCGGTCTCGGGGATGCCGGTCTCGGCGGTGGCGATGCCGGTGACCGTGCGCAGGATGTCGTCGGCGGTGTGGGTGGTGGTCATGACTCGACTCCGTTCGGGGCGAGGGCGGTGCCGGTGGACAGGGCGTGGGAGAGCGCGGCGACCTCGTCGTCGCCGAGGGTGAGCTGATGGCGCACGTCGTCGAGCGCGAACGGCTGGTAGGCCGCGGTGGAGCCGGCGCACACGAGGCCGTCGGCGTCGCGGATCTCCGCGGACGCCCGGATCGGGCGGTCTGCTTCGTCGCCGGGCAGCGTTGCGACGCAGTGGTATTCGCGTCCGACGAGCAGCGGGGTGAGGAACCGGGTGCGCTGGGTGACGGTGAACGCCGGGTGGTGGCGCGCCAGGACGATGAGATTGCCCATCACCTCGTCGCAGATCACGCCGATCAACCCGCCGTGCACGACGCCCGGGTAGGACTCGAACTCGCGCCCGAGCCGGAACCGGGCCTGCAACCCGTCCGGATGCGGGGTGAACCGCAGGCGAAGGCCGGTCGTGTTGTGCGGCGAGCAGCCGAAGCAGCGGTAGTCCGGGATCACCGACCAGGGCACCCGGACGGTGTCCACTCCGCCGTGGCCGGTGTCGTCGAAAGCGCTGTCGCGGTCCATGGCGCTAGGCGATCGCGTCGGCCAGGGCCCGGCGAACCTTGGCGTTGCTGGACAGGTCGAGTCCGGTCATGCTTGCGAAGGTGCGCCGGACCTTGTCGTGCAGGACATCCAGCTCGCCCTCGGCGGCGACCTGCTCGAGGAACAGGTCGAAGCCGGTGTCGATGGTCTCGTGGTCGCCGAGTTCGCTGATCCCGGCCTTGAACGTGCTGACCGGGTGCTTGATCTTGGCTTCGGAGCTGTACACGTAGAGGGTCTCCAGCACCGACGGCAGCTCCTCGGGCCGCCGCCGCAGCCGCTCGGTGGCGTAGTGGATGAACTCGCGCGCGTGGCCCGCCTCATCGCGACTGGCGTTGAGCAGCAACCCCTTCAGCACGGGCTCCTCCACCCAGTTCGCCACCGCCCGGTAGATGTGGTTGACGGTGAGCTCGGAGATGATGTTGGTGGCCAGGGTCGCCGACGGAGTGGTGCCCGGCGCGTACGGCTCGCGCATCAAGTCGACGGCCTTGTCGTCCACGCGCTCGCCGAGCGCGTTCAGCCAGGAGCGGAACGCGTAGTGGTGCTGCACTTCCTGGTAGCCCCACACCACCGCGAACGTGGAGAAGTCGTAGTCGTCGACGAACTCGTTCAGGAATCCGTGCACCGCGGCGATGACGTTGGACTCGCCCATCGTCGCGCTCTTGGCCAGGGTGATGTACTCGGGACGGACCAGGGTCGCGTCGACGGCGTCGAGATCGAGGTCGGCCAGCTTCCAATGCAGGCGCTCGTAGTGGCGGAAGACGTCATAGCTGTGCACGAAAGGCTCCGGTTCGGTCGGGATTACCTGCGGTGGGTGATGAGATCGCGGGCGGCGAGCCGCTGGAGCTTGCCGCTGCTGGTACGGGGAATGCTGCGCGGCGCGACCAGGTGGACCTGGACCGCGGCCAGGCCGAGTTCGGCGGAGACCCGGGCGCGGATCGCCTCGGTCAGCGCGTCGGCGTCGGCTCCGGTGCGCTCGGATTCGGCGATCAGCGCGATCACGTCCGCGCCGTGCGGGTCGATCGCCGCCGTGCACCGGCCCTTGTACACGCCGTCGAGGTCGCGTACCGCCGCCTCGACGTCCTGGGCGTAGTAGTTCACGCCGCGCACCGTGATCATGTCCTTGCACCGGCCGGTGACGAAAAGCTCGCCGTCCCTCAGGTAGCCGAGGTCGCCGGTGCGCAGCCAGCCGTCGGCGAACAGACCGGACACGCGCGCGGGGTCGGCGGTGAGATATCCGCCGGTGACCGCGTCGCCCTGGATGAGGATCTCGCCCACCTTGCCGTCGGGCAGGTCACGGTCCCGGTCGGGGTCGACCACCCGCACCCGCATACGCGGTACCGGCGAGCCCACTCCGGCCACCGGCCGAGCACCCGAGGCGTCCGGTGGAACACGCTGTGCGATCGCGTCATCCGACAGTGCGGCGCGATCCACCCACTCGAAGACGGGCGCGCGGCCCAGCGGCGGGAAGGTGACCGCGAGGGTCGCTTCGGCCATGCCGTAGACGCCGAACATCGTCGCCGGTCGGAATCCGGCGGGGGCGAAGCGTTCGCAGAACGCGACGACGACATCTCGGGAGATCGGTTCCGATCCGTTGAACGCGATCCGCCAGCGGCTCAAGTCGTAGTCGCGCACCCGCTCGGCGGGCACGGCGGCCAGCAGCGCCTCGTAGCCGAAATTGGGCATCGCGGTGATGGTGGTTCCGCTGGCGGCGAAGTCGGCGAGCCAGCGGGCCGGGTCCTTGACGAACGACAGCGGGGACCACACGTGGGCGGGGATGCCGCGCAGAATCGCCGAGAGCGTGCCGAACAGACCCATGTCGTGGAACAGCGGAAGCCAGAACCCGCCCTGATCGTCCAGGCTCAGATCGATGCCGGTGCGGATCGATGCCAGGCCGCTGAGGACGTTGTGGTGGGTCAGGCGAACGCCTTTGGGTGTCGCGGTGCTGCCGGAGGTGAACTGGATGACGGCCGGATCGTCGCTCGACAGCTCGGGAAGGGCGTCGGCCGTCGCAGTGTCATCCGCGAGAAGCGCTGCGGTGTCGATCAATTCGACATCCAGCGGGTCGCCGAGCAGTGTCGCCAAGTCGGCGAAGCGATGCGACACCAAAATTGTGCGCATGCCCGCCGCCGCGACGATGGCGGCGAGCTTCTGCGGGTAGCCGCTCGCCGCGCGGGCGCCTGCGGGCAGCGGAAGGGGAGTCGCGGCGCCGCCCGCCGCCGTCACACCGAACAGGCAGGTGAGGAACTCGGGAGCATTCGGACTAAGGATGCCCACCGGTTCGCCGCGCCGCACCTCGCGCCGCAGCAGCGCCGCCGCCGCGACCAGCGACCGCCGGTGCAGCTCGGCGTAGTCCACCGTTTCCGGCAGCGACCAGAACGTGGCGGCCACCGCGGGATGGGCGGCGGCGATCTCGGCGAGGCGACCGTGCAGGGTCCCGGCCGAATCCGCGGAATTCATGTCCGCCACGGAAACAGCGAATTGTGACGGCGCATTGAACTCGTTGTGAATTGACGTCGGCGATAAACAAGGCCGATCATCCGATCGCACTGCGCGATAAAGTATTTCGGCTATGGCTCGATAGGAATGGGTAATCGCCGCCACACCGCGCCGGTGCCGCGCACCACGATGGACGAGAAATTCTCTCCCGCGTCCCGGAATTGTCCGCAGCGATCCGGCGGATGCTATGGCCTTTTCCGTGCCGCGTCCATTTCTACCCAGGAGTCGCCGGTGAATTCCGACCAATCCGCGGTCGAGGAATCGACCCCGGTTCAGCTGGCGGTCGTCGAGAGCGTCGCCGCGCACATGCGGCACAACCCGTACGGCAGTTACGACGTGCTGCGCGCGGCGGCCCCGTTCGTGCCGGGCCCGCACGACACCCACCTGGTGACCCGCCACCACGAGGCGCAGGCGATCATGCAGGACCCGCGCTGGAGCCACGCCGAGGAACCGGAACTGCTGCACGGTGACAGCGAGGTCGAACTGCCCGGCTCGTTCCTCTGGATGGAACCGCCGGAGCACACCCGCCTGCGCGGACTGGTGAGCAAGGCGTTCACCGCGCGCACCGTCAGCGGTATGCGCGAGCGCGCGGAGCGTTTGGTCGAGGACCTGATGGCGAAGATGCTCGCCGAGCGCGACGTCGACCTGCTCGAGGCGCTGGCCTATCCGCTGCCGCTGACCATGGTGTGCGAACTGCTCGGCGTGCCGCCCGAGGCGCACGAGCACGTGCGGGAGATCTCGGCGGGCATCGCGCGCGGCCTCGACCCCGACGTGCTGCTGTCGAAACCGGAGCTGGACGCGCGCACCGCCGCCGTGCACGCCTTTCTCGAATTCTTCGGCGACCTGGTCGAGCAGCGCCGCCGCACTCCGCGCGCCGACTTGATCACCGCGCTGGTGCAGGCCGACGACGCGGGCGCGCGCCTGACGCGCACCGAATTGCTCGGCACGCTGCTGATCCTCGTCGTCGCCGGGCACGAGACCACGGTCAACCTGATCGGCAACGGCGTGCTGGCGCTCATCCGCAATCCGGAGCAGTTCGAGCGGTTGCGCGGCTTCCCCGAGCTGTCCGAGCCCGCGGTGGACGAGGTGTTGCGCTACGACGCCCCGGTGCATCTGACCACACGCACCGCGCACGACGAGATCACCGTCTCGGGAAGGACTTTCGCGCCGGGCGATGCGGTGATCGTGCTGCTGGCGTCGGCCAACCGCGATCCGGCGGCGTTCCCGCGGGCCGACGAGTTCGACATCGCGCGGTATGCGCGCGGTCGAAAGGCCGAGCGGCACTTGTCCTTCGGGCTCGGCCTGCACTACTGCCTCGGCGCGCCGCTGGCGCGGCTGGAGATGAGCGTGGTGCTACGGGCGATCGCCGACCGGGTCGCGTCCATGTCCCTGCTCGAGGAACCGCTGTACCGGCCGAACGTGGTCGTGCGCGGCATGTCGCAACTGCGTGTCCGGATGGAGGCCCGATGAACGCCGTTACGCCCGCCGAAGTCACCTTCGACGCCTTCGATCCGAGCGAGCGCGCCGACCCGTATCCGGCCTACCGGCGGGTGCGGGACGCGGCGGCGCTCTTCCCGTTCGCGTTCGGCGATGTGCCGGTCACGCTGGTCACCCGTTACGAGGAGTGCGCCGCGATTCTGACCGGCGCGGACTGGGGGCACGGCTACGCGGCGGGCATCAGTCCGTTCCGGGACACCACGGCGGCGATTCCCGGTTCCTTCGTCCGGATGGATCCGCCCGAGCACGGCCGCTACCGCAAGCTCGTCGCGAAGGCGTTCACCCCGCGGCTGATGGCCGAGATGGCCCCGGTCGCCGGGCAGGTCGTGCGGGAGATCGTGGACGCGGCGCTCGTCCGCGGCGAACTCGACGTCCTCGACGGCCTGGCGGTGCCGCTGGCGGTGGCGATGGTGCCGGTCCGGTTGCTCGGCGCCGACCCGGCCGACGCCGCGAAGTTCCGGGAGTGGCAGCTGGCCATCGCGCGCGGCAGCGACCCCGATTCGCTGCTCGGGCCGCAGGATGTGGCGGCCCGCACCGCCGCGGCAGTGGAGTGCATGGGCTACTTCGCCCGGCTGGTCCAGCGCAAGAAGGAGAATCCGACGCCGGACCTGCTGAGCGCGCTGGTCGCCGCGAGCGCGGACAGCGACCAGCTCACCGAGCCGGAGGTGATCGGCATTGCCCTGCTCACGCTGGTGGCGGGGATGGAGACCTCGATCAACCTCATCGGCAACGGCATGCTCGCGCTGCTGCGCAGCCCGGACCAGCTCGCCCTGCTGCGCGACCAGCCCGACCTCATCGCGCCCGCGCTGGACGAGATGCTCCGCTACGACGCGCCCACCCAGTTCACCATTCGCGTAGCGCTGGCCGACACCGTGGTCGGCGGACACCGGTTCCGCAGGGGCGACGGAGTCGTGGTGCTCACGGCGTCGGCCAGCCGGGACGACCGGGTCTATCCGGACGCCGACCGCTTCGATGTCACCCGCTACGCCGGAAACCATCCCGCGCGCAAGCATCTCGGCTTCAGCCTCGGCATCCACTACTGCGTGGGCGCGCCGCTGGCGCGGATCGAGGCCGAAGCCGCGGTCGGCGCGCTGCTCGCGCGGGCTCCGAAACTGGCGCCCGCGACCGACGAGATCGAGTACCGGCCGAGCTTGATCCACCGCGGCATCGTGTCGCTGCCGGTGACGTTGTGAACGGGGCACGGCACGCGGTCGTGCTCGGCGCGGGCGTCGCCGGGCTGCTGGCGGCGCGGGTGCTGGCCGACCACTTCGCGCGGGTCACGGTGTTCGAGCGCGACGGCTTCGACGTCGAGGGCATGCGCAAAGGCGTTCCGCAGGCACGGCACCTGCACGGCCTGCTGGATGGCGGCCGCACCGTCATCGAGGAACTGCTGCCCGGATTCACCGACGAGATGACCGCGCGCGGCGCGACCCGCGCCGAGGCCCTGGTCGCGACCAGGTGGTACGTGGGCGGCCTGCGGGCCGCGCCGGCCGCCACCGGGCTCACCTCGCTGATCGCGACCCGGCCTCTGCTGGAATCGCTATTGCGGGAACGGATATCGCGGCTTTCTCAGGTGCGGCTCGTGGCGGGAACCGCGCGCGGCCTGATCGGTGACCGGCACGGCGTGCGCGCCGTGTCGGTGTCGGGTGATTCCGGCGTCGAGACGCATGCCATCGACCTCGTGGTCGACGCGACCGGACGCGGCACGCGAGCGCCGGTGTGGCTCACCGCGCTCGGCGCCGAGCCGCCCGCAGAGCAGCGGCTGGAGGTGGATCTGGGCTACTCCTCGCGGTTCTACCGCCGCCTCGAAGGCCAGCTCGACGGGCACGCCTCGGTGATCATCTCGACCGGGGCCAACGGCCGCGGCGGCGGCGCGGTGCGGGTGGAAGACGACCGCTGGCACGTCACGCTGGCCGGGATACTCGGTGACCACCCGCCCACCGACCCCGACGGCTTCACCCGGTTCGCCGCCTCCCTCGCCGCGCCGGACATCCTCGATATGATCACCCGCTCCGAACCGGTCGGCGACGCGGTGCCGCACCGCTTCCGCGCTCCGGTGCGCAGGGCCTACCGGCGCCGTGCCGCGGTGCCCCATGGCTTCCTACTGCTCGGCGACGCGCTGTGCAGCTTCAACCCGCTCTACGCCCAGGGCATGGCGGTCGCCGCCCAGCAGGCCGCGGCACTGCGCGCGTGCCTGCGCTCCGGCGGACCCACGCCCGATCTCCCCGCGAGGTTCTACGCGGCGGCGGACAAGGCGCTCGACGTCGCCTGGCAACTATCGGCCGGCGCGGATCTGGCGTATCCGGGGGTGGTGGGGCCGCGCACGGTGCGCACGCGGCTCACCAACGCCTATGTGGCCCGCGTGCATCGCGCAGCCCACGTCGACCCGCATGTGTCCAGGACCTTTCTGCGAGTGGCGAACCTGGTCGAACCGCCGACGGCACTGCTGCACCCCGCGATGGCGGGACGAGTACTGCTGCGCGGCGGCACCCGCGCGGCCGCACCGAACATCCGTCCCACCGGTCCCGGACCCCTTCGCGCATCGGGTCCGTCGCCGGACACGCGGCCGTCCATCCCTTCCGATCGCTGACCCATTTCGACTACCGGCAGCATCGACCGGCGTCGGTGCTCCGCACAGGAGGAACCACTCGACATGGACTCGTCAACCGCTGGTACGGCTGTCGCGGAACAGGATTCCGCCGTCCAGACCGCCCTGATCCAGCTCTTCGGCCCCGAAGGCAGACCGGATCCCTACCGCCCGGCCCGGGTGCTGCGCGAGGCGGGCCGCCTGCACCAGACTCCCTTGGGCCACTACGTGCTCACCCGCTACGAGGACTGCGCCGCCGTCCTGTCGACCACCGCGTGGAGCCACGCGGAGGAGGCGGCGATGATGCATCCGACGGTGTCGCCGGAGGACGCGCCCGAGGAGTTGCCCACCTCGTTCCTGTGGATGGAGCCGCCGGACCACACCCGGCTGCGCAACCTCGTGACCAAGGGCTTCACCCCGCGCATGGTGACCAGGCTGCGTCCGCGAATCCAGGAACTCACCGAGCAACTGGTCGACAAGGCCATGGAGGCAGGCGAATTCGACCTCGTCGAGATGATCGCCTACCCGCTGCCGCTGATCATCGCGTGCGAGCTGATCGGGGTGCCGCCGGAGGCCTACGACCAGGTCCACCAGTGGTCGCAGGATTTGGCGCGTGGCTTCGACCACGATCACACGCTGCCGGAGGAGGCGCTGAAGGCGCGCAGCGCGGCCTCGCGCGGATTCATGGGCTACTTCCGCGAGTTGCTGAACCAGCGCCGCCGCGACCCGAAGGACGACCTGCTCAGCGCGCTGTCCCAGGTGGAGGATCGCGGGGACGTGCTCACCGAACAGGAGCTGCTCGCCACCTGCATCACCACGTTCGTGGCCGGGCACGAGACCACGGCCAACCTGATCGGCGCCGGTTCGTTGCAGCTGATGCGCAACCCAGAGGCGATCGATACGCTGCGCAAGCGACCGGAACTGGTCGCCTCGGCGCCCGACGAACTCTTGCGCCTGGAACCGTCGGTCCAGATCACCACGCGTGCCGCGACCCGCCCGATCACGCTGGCCGGGCACGACTTCGAGCCGGGCGAAGGCGTGGTGGTGCTGATCAATTCGGCCAATCGCGACGACGCGGCCTACGCCGACGCCGATCGCATCGACGTCGCCCGGTACGCGGACCCGATGAACCCGGCCAAAAAGCATCTCGGCTTCAGCCTGGGCATCCACTACTGCCTCGGCGCCCCGCTGGCGCTGCTGGAGATGGAAGTGCTGCTGGAGGTGCTGTTGCGGAAGGTTCGCGACATCGAGGTGCTGTCGGACACGCCGCCGTACAAGCCGAATGTCGTGATCCGCGGGTTGGCGGCGCTGCCGACTCGTTTCACCGCCGTGTGAGTCCGGCGCCATCGGGCCGGACCCGGCCCGATGGCAACACGGTCAGCTGCCGACCACCTCGATCTTCGCTTCGTCGACCTTGATGTTCTGGTCGGTCGGGTTGCCCTGGGGTTTCACGGTGATGCGCGACTTCTCGACGCCCGCGGACTCGAGTTCTGCCGCGATGTTGTCGCCCCTGGCCTTGGCGACGGATTTGGCGGTGGCGGGGTTCTCGTCCTCGGCGTAGGTCGTGATCTCCACCTTGGCGTCGTTGCCTTTCAACGGGACCGCCACCACTTTGATGGTGGCGACGTCCGTCCCGCTGAGGTCGGAGCTGCCGCTGTCGAAGGTGATCGGCGCGGCGGCCAGCGCCGCGTTGATCGCGTCCTGGATCACCTGCTGCGCGGTGTTCAGGCCCGAACGCACTGCCGAGGACGCGGTCGCGGCCAGGCTGCTGCGCAGGGGGTGGGTCTGCTCGGTCGTCGTCGCCGAAGAATTCGAGCCGTCGTCGGACCCGCACGCCGCGGTCACGAGCAGCGCGACGGCCACAGCGGCGATTCCACTGACGCTTTTCTTGGAAATCATCTGCCTACTCCTGTTTCGGTGGAGAAATCCCGTATGCGCCATTCGGTGCGATGCGTGGAATTGCCCGGGAACAGGCCCGCACGCATACGTCTGTCCAATGCTGTCGGTGCACTCGATCCTTGCACAGGCACGCGGCCACGGAGTGCCGTTTCGCGGGTCGCCGCATTTCCCGGTCACGAGCGGCGCAATTGTTGCCGGAATGTGCGCGAGTCGCCATGAGCGCGGCGTAGCGTCGATTCGGCGAAATGCGGGAGTTCTCCCGGCCGGGCGACGACCGGTTCGGGAGGGGCCGGACGTCGAGACGAAGCAGACCAGTCGCGCGAATCGGCCCTTCGCGGCCGGATGAGCAGAGGAAGTGAACCGCGGTGCGGTCGGTGAAGTTGTCCGTGGCATTGGCCCGGGAAGTCTCGCTGGCACGGAGCCGGGCAGCGACCGGATGGCTGCGCGGAACGCCCCAGGGCCGCACCGTGCGCCGGATGATCGATGGCTTGGCGGAGGTCCAGATCGTCGATCGGTCGATGGTGCTCGCCGCGCAGATCTTCACCTCGGTGCTGCCGGTGATCATCGCCGCGTCCGTCTTCAGCGGGTGGCATGCGGCGGCGGAGACGATCAACGACCAGTTCGGGTTCGATTCCGGCTCGCTGGGCGCCGAAACCGGCGCTAGTTCGGACGATCCGACGCTGGCGGCGTTCGGCGTGGTCGGACTGCTCATGGTCGTGCTCGGCGGGACCTCGTTCGCGCGCGCGCTCGCTCGCGTCTACGCGGCGGTATGGAAGGTGCCGACCCTTGGCCCCCGCGATGCGTGGCGCTGGCTCGCCGCGCTGCTCGCCGTCGCGATCGCGGTGGCGCTGGTGGGGCAGACCAGGGAGCTCACGCGAATCCGGTACGCGGGTGGACCGCTCGCCCTGGCGGGTGAGCTGGTCGTCTGGGCTTGCGTCTGGACGGTCGCGCCTTTCCTGCTCACGAAGGGAGCGCTGACCGGGCGGCCGTTGTGGGTGTCCGGAGTGCTCACTGCGGCCGGTCTGACCGCGATGCACGCGGTGGGGCGGGTGGTGCTGCCGCGAACCACGGCGAACGCCGAAGCGCACTTCGGTCCGCTCGGCCTGGCCTTCACCACGGTCAGTTGGCTTTTCGTCCTGTCGATGGTGATCGTGGGCGCGGCGGCGGTCGTCAAGGCGCTCGCTCTGGACGAGACCGCTGTCGGTCGTTTTCTGCGCGGTCCGCAGCAGAACGGCGCGTGACGCGGCAGGGAGCTCGCTCTTCTCGAAAACCTCTGTGTATCAGGCCTTCTCGGTGAACTACCAGTCGACCTCGCCGAGTTCGTGCAGCCTGCGGAAGACCAGCATCGAGCCGGGCGCGACGTGGTCCATGGCGGCGTACTCGCGCACGGTGAAGTAGCGCAGCTCGGCGATCTCGCTGGTGGGTCGCGGCTCCCCGTCGAGTTCCGCGGTGAAACACGTCATGTGCAGCTGGGTGCCAGGGGAGTGCCCGTACGCCTCGGCCCGGAACACGCCGAGTTCGTCGTAGGCGACGACGCCGACGCCGAGTTCTTCGCGCACCTCGCGGTGCAATGCCGCCTCGGGCGTCTCGCCCGGGTCGATCTTGCCGCCGGCCATGTAGAAGACGTCCTTGCCGGCCGAGCGAGCCTGCAGCAGGCGGCGATCCCGGACATGGGCCAGCGCGGCGGTGCGAATCACCGGCCCACTGTACTGAGCGGACCGAACGCGACGTCAACCGGATTTCCGGCGGTTCGGGCCGCTCAGTGCTCGAGCACGGCGCGGTGCAGGAGCTCGCCGATGCGCCGGTGGATCAGCGCGGTGTCGTCACCGTCGGCGACGAACTCCAGGAACAGCGCCGCACCGGCCGCCAGCGCGATGACGGCCCTGGCATCCAGTTCGGATCGCGCACGCGATTCGGTGTCGCCCGCGGCGAACAGCGCGGCCGCGGGGGTGCTGAATCCGGCCCACAGCCGGTCGCGCAATTGCCGATCGCGATCGAGCGCGGTCAGCAGGCCGGGCACGGCCGCGCGAACATCGTCCCGCGCGAACAGTTCCCGGCTGCCGCGCAGCACCCACTCGATCCATCCCTTCCGATCGGTTCCCTCGAACGGGCCCAGATCCGGCGTCTCACCGAGGACGGCGTGCAGCACCAGTTCGGCCTTCGATTGCCAGCGGCGACCGATGGACGCCCGGCCGACCCCCGCGCGTGCCGCCACCGCCCGCACGCTCAACTCGTCCCAACCCACCTCGACCAGCATCTCCCGCACGGTCGCCAGCACGCGCTGCTCGACCGACTCGTCCCGGGGCCGGCCCGCGCTCCGGGTCGCCGACTGCGGGTCCTGCGCCGTTTCGCCCATGCCGCTCCCTGACCTCCATTACGATGCCGCTGGCATCGAATTTGTACCGATGCTTCCGATGTGCGGCCATTGTCGCGTGCGCCGTGGGCGCGGCGGCGGTGGACCGGACGGCGGAACCCGTGGTGACGAAGGAATGAGATGGGCGGACCGAAAGACATACCGGCTGATACCGGCTCGGCGGCCCGAGCGGCGAGCGCGTGTACGACCGGAAGTGACGAGGGGTAGCCGGTATGCGAATCGCGGTCACCGGCGGCACCGGCTATCTCGGTGCGCACACCGTTTCCGCACTATTGCGGGACGGGCATCAGGTCGTTCTGCTGGTCCATCCGAGTGAGTCCCTCGCCGCGGTGGTCGGCATGTTCGACGCCAGGCCGGACATGCTCTCCGTGCTGCCCGGTGACATCAGGGACCCGCAGACCGTGGAGAAGTTGCTCGTCGGATGCGACGCCGTTCTGCACGCGGCAGGCGTGGTCGGCACCGACAACCGGCGCGAGCAGTTGATGTGGGAAGTCAACGCGGACGCCACTGCGATGGTGCTCGCCCGAGCGACGGCGCTCGGGCTGGACCCGATCGTGCACGTGGCCAGCTACAGCGCACTGTTTCCCAGCCCCGATCCGGTCATCACGCCGGACAGCCCCACCGCGCCGGGTCGCAGCGCCTACGGCCGTACCAAGTCGGCCGCCGATCGGATCGCGCGGGCGTTGCAGGTCACCGGCGCTCCGGTGGTGATCACCTATCCGTCCAGCGTCGTCGGCCCCGGTCTCGGGGCGCAGGCCGGGATCACCTCCGACGGTTGGGGCGCCATCCTGCGAGCCCGCGTCGCTCCGCGAATCCGGGGCGGGATGCAGATGATCGACGTCCGGGACGTAGCCGCCGTGCACGCCGCCGTCATGCGCCCCGGTCTCGGACCGAGGCGTTATCTGTGCGGCGGTCACCTGGTGGCCTTCGACGAGATCGTCGATATTTTGGAAAGCGCTGCCGGGCAACGGATCCGCCGGATCCCGGTGCCGAAGGCCGCCCTGCTGGGAATCGGACGGCTCACCGACGCCGCCGCCCGATTCCTCCCGATCAGCGCGGGCCTCAGCTACGAGGCGGCGTGGTTGCTGACCACCGCCACGCCGACCGACGACTCCCGCACGCTGGCCGATCTCGACCTGCGCTGGCGGCCCATCCGGGACGCCATCATCGAATCCGTGCGCCGCGAAACCGATTCCCACACCTGATGCGGCACGGGCCGGTCGGACCAGTTCCCGGCGGTCAAGTGCACGCCGGAGGCGGCATCACGCGACGGCGGTTCCCTCGAGCTCGACCAACTGGCCCGGTATCGCCAGCCGTGTGACCCCGAGCATCGTGGTGGCCGGTGCCACCCCGGAAGCACCCAATCTCGACGCCAGTACACCGTAGTGCTGGAAAAGCAGATCGACGTCGGTGGTGTAGACGTTGAGCCGGACGAGGTTCGCGAGAGACATGTCGGCCTCGCCCAGCACGACCTCCAGGTTGTCCAGGCTCAGCGCCAACTGCCCCGCCATGTCACCGTCATGCTGGGGCTTGCCGTCGCCGCTCATCGCGGTCTGCCCGGAGCAGTACAGGGTCCGGGTGTGGCCGCAGACGAGCTCGCCCTGGTTGAATCCCATCTCCACCGACCACGTCACCGGGTTGACTGCCGTTCGTTCGACTACCACATCAGCTCCCATTCGATTTCGAAGTACGTACGTCCTGTCGGCCCGGTAGCCGCTGTCCATGACGCCGTGGTGCTGAGCCTCCCAGCGAATCACGACATCCTGTGTCGTGTATTCGTTAGAGTTTTCGTATGCGCGCCGACCGGTTGGTCTCGCTGGTGCTACTGCTGCGCCAGCGCGGTCGGCTGACTGCGACCGAGCTGGCCGACGAGCTGGAGGTGTCCACCCGCACCGTGTTGCGCGACATCGAGGCGCTGTCCGCGGCCGGTGTCCCGGTCTACGCCGAACGCGGCCGACACGGCGGTTACGCTTTGTTACCCGGGTTTCGGACCGAGCTCACCGGGCTGAACCACGACGAGGCGCTTGCCCTGCTGATCGCCGGATCACGGCGCGGCGCGCAGGCATTCGGCCTCGGCTCGGCGCTTGCTTCGGCGATGCTCAAGGTGATCGACGCGCTACCCGAAAGCTATCGGGACACCGCGGCTGACGTGGCCGAGCGATTGCTCGTCGACCCGCAGACCGATCTGCTGTCGCGTCGGCTGATCGCTGAGGAAGTGCCCGACACCATATCGGCGGAGATCCGGCGCGCGGTGTTCGCCGGACACAAGCTGCGCATCCACTACGCGGCCGTGGACCAAACCCCGAAGTGGCGCACGGTGGACCCGATCGGCCTGGTCATCGTTCGCGACCAGGGTTACCTGCTGGCCACGAGATCCGGCGCGGACCGCACCTACCGGCTGTCGCGGGTGCTGGCTGCGAAGGAACTCTCCGAACCGGCACAGCGACCGGGCTGGGTCGATCTGGACCGGGCGTGGCAGGAACGCAGCACGCGGTTCCGGACCGGCGGCGACCGAATCGCCGTGCTGGTACGGGTGAACCCAGCCCGGCGAGAGGAACTCGTGAGCACCGCGCTGGCCGTCCGCACCGAGGAAACCGACACCGACGGCTGGCTGCGGCTGGAGCTGATCTTCCAAGACTCGCGACACGCCGAATGGGCGCTGTGGCAGCTCACCACAGACGTGGAAGCACTGGCCCCGCAGTCGTTGCGCACTTCCCTTCGCTACCGCGCCGCCGCGATCGCCACCTATTACGGGGAGTCATCCTGAGAGTCGTCGCCTGCTGACGTCACCCCGGTGAGTATCGCGACCTCCGCTCCCCGCAGGCCGGGCGACCGCCGCAGGCCCACTGTCGGCAGACCGGCGTCCTTCGGCGTGATCCGGCCCTACGGGTGCGGAGTCGCACAGCTGGGCGCGCCGGGACAGATGTGCGGGCCGTAGCTGAAAGCCAAGTGCCGGTTGGCCGTCGGGCGGGAGACGTCGAAGTCGTCGGCGTCCTCTTCCTTGGTCATCGGCGATGCCCAACCGCCGCTCGCCACTTCGGCGAGCGCGGCGGCGGCGCGTCGGGGCTGACGCTGTCGTGGTACATCAGGGTCTCGATGTACCCGGGACTCACCAACCGCTTCAGTATGGGACCTGCACGAAGTCCGCCAGTTCGCGGACCTCTGCCGTCAGCGTCCTCCGCTTCTCGATCATTCCTGCGAGGATGTCACGCGCAAACCGTTGTTTCACAAGCCATTCCGGCAGCTCCCGCCGGATCTGCTGAAGCACCGCGAGCGCTTCCGGGTACTGCCGCATAGCCGCGTGTGCTGCTGCAATGTCGAGCCGATGACGCTGCCACGGCCACGGCAGGGGGTACTTCGTCCCCGCCAGTTGCGCACCGATCGCCAGCGCCACTTGCGGTTTGTCGACGACCATCGCGTTCTCTGCCGCCAACATCTGCACGGTGACCGGGCCGAATGCGTGCAGCAGGCCGTCTTTGGAGTCGTGTTCACCGTGACGGATCGCCATCCCGGCTACGCGGGCGAACGCGAGCGCGTCTTCTGCCTCGCCAGGCCGGTTGTCACGTATCGCCGCTGTGGAGACACGTTGCAACATCAGTCCCCAACCGGCGAGGTCTTCCCGTGATGCCTTCGAGATCCGGCGCGGGTGTCAGTGCGACATTCGCTGAGGTCAAGCCGCTATTCCGTGGTGGTCGGTTCACAGAACTCGATTTCTATCGGCGAGTGTGCGACCTGCCTGCCGAAGTCCATCCGCCGCACCTGGGGCGCATCACGCTGCGAACGCGGATGCGTCATCACCGGCATGGGCCCGTGCGAACGGGTGTGTCAACCCCGTAGCGCCCCAGTCCACGTCGGGCGAAATCTCAAGCGCTGTCAATGCCGTTAGGGGCTGCTGTAGGGAGAGGTCACATCGTCGTCTCCCTCCCCATATGCGGGCATTTGAGGAGTGTGTAACCGACATGTCCCCCCCCGCCGCCCACGCCAACTCCTCGCGCCGCAACCCCGGCACCCGTCGATGGGGCAGGCCGGGCCGCAACCCCGCCGCCTCCGGAGTGATGCGTTCGCGCCTGCTGTAGCGGGGATTCGGTGCTGGCAATGGAGAAAATCCCGATGGGTCGAGCCGCTGAAGACCGATCTGGATGAGATCACATCACTTGGGGCGCAGTTGAATACGAGGGCCGGTAAAATCGCGCAAATCAATAGCCTGCCCATATCTCACCGGCCCACTCGGACAACATTGACCTCTTCGGTGCGATCGAGGTCGATATCGACGCCGAACCAGCCCAGTGTGGACCCACCGGCTACGACCGTTGCTGGCCGCGACACCCTCTTCTGGCGACGCCACGGCCGATGGCATGTGATGTATATCCCATAATGGAACGGCGTCTGGAACGGCCACGTCCAAGTAGATGAATGAGAGGGCTTATCCCA